>JBAUSZ010000396.1:0-7398 GCA_049581965.1 Thermoanaerobaculia bacterium
GTCGAAGCCCGCGTCGCGGCCCTCGCGAAGGGTGCGTCCGGGAAGAGAAAAAAGGCGCGTGTCGTCGACGCGGACACGCGCGACGCCGAGGTACGCCTCGGCCGCGCCCTGGGAACGAAGGTCGAGATCCGGAGAAAAAAGCGCGGAGGCGAGGTGCGAATCGCATTCTATTCGGAGGACGAGCTCATCGGCCTCTTCGAGCGGTTGTCCGGCGGAGGGGCGGCGTGAGCACGAAAAAGGCCGCCGGGACCCTGAACGGCTTCCTCGACCGTGGGGCGCGACTCGAGGGGACGCTCACCTTCGATGACGTTTTCCGGATCGACGGAGCGTTCAAGGGGACGATCATCTCGGAGGCGGAACTCGTGGTGGGCGACGGCGGCCTCGTCGAAGGGGAAGTTCGCGTCGGACGCCTCGCCGTGTCGGGCACCGTGCGCGGGGTCATTTACGCCAAGGATCGGGTCGAGGTCCACGCGGGCGGACGGCTCTTCGCGGAGATCCACGCGCCGGTCCTCGTCGTCGAGGAGGGGGCCGTGATCCAGGGAGCCGTCGAAGCAGGCGCCGCGCCCTCCGGTCCCGGGACCGCCTAGCCCTTCCCGCCGTCGAAAGCGGAAAAGACGGCGCCCGTCAGCGCATGCGCAACCGTCGTCTCGGCCCCGGCCGGAAGGCCCGCGGAGGCGGCGATCTCGGCGAGCGCGTGGTCGACCCTCGCGAGCCGCCCGGCGTCGATCGCCGTCTCGGAAACGCGCGCGGGTGGTGCGAGAGGGAGGTTCAGATCGCAGGCGGGAAGGAGGACCTCACCCTCGCTCGCGAGCGCGACCCCGTAGGTGCGGCAGGTCGTGGGCCGCGCGGCGTAGACCAGACAGCGCCCGGACGACAGGTCGAGTGCGGGGCAGGGCGTGTCGCGCACGGCGGCCAGCCACGTGTCCTCGGCGGGGTCCTCCCGTTCGGGATCGAGGACTCCGGCCGTCGCGTCGCCGGGAAACCGAGAGGCGCTCCTCTCGACGATCGCGGCCGCGCGCCGGCGGACCGCGGCGCGGGCGCCCGGCCCAAGCTCGGCGATGGCGCCCCTGATGGCGAGCGCCTCGCCGAACGTGATCGCGAAGAGACCCACGCAGCAGCCGAAACAGCCCGCGCGGCAGGACAGTTCGTCCCCCCGGAGAAGGGCTTCCCTCTCCGTCCAAAGACGATCGGCTTCAGCGAGTGCATGTATTAATCGGTTGATTATATAGTGTTTTCGCGCCATGGCCGACGCCGCGGATCATCGCAGCAGGAGCTCGCTCAGGAAAGGCTCCGTCAGGATGTGGCGCCCGTTTGACCGGGTGCCCCCGCTATGAGATAAACCGCCGGCCAGCGCGCTTTTCCGGGCCGTCGACCCAACGCCTGGACGAGGCCGTCCCTCGAGGTCCCGAGCGCGCGGGCGACGGCGCCCGACGAACGGACATGCAGCTTCCCGATCTCTCCCTGCTTCTCATCATGGCCCTCTTCTGGGCCACGTATGCCGTGCTGCGGGCGTTCGTCTTCAAGCCGCTGGGAGCGATCCTGAGAGAGCGCGAAGAGAAGACCGAGAGCGCGACGGATGCGCTGACAAAGGCTGTCGAAAACGAGAAGGAAACGCTCGCGGACATCGACCGGCGCCTCACCGAGGCGCGGCGCGAGGCCCTCGCCGCGCGGCAGGCCGCCCGAAACGCGGCGAACGCGAAGCGGCAGGCGCTTCTCGACGAGACCCGCGAGAAGGCTCGCCTCGCCGCCGCCGCCGCGCAGGCGAAGCTCGATGTCGAGGTCGCGGCGGCACGCGCGGAACTCGCGCGAAACGTCCGGGCGACGGCCGCCGAGATCGCGTCTCTCGCGCTCGGGCGGAGGGTCGCGTGACGGCGGCCGCGCACCTTTTCCTCGCGGGGGAAGGGCAGGAGGCCGCGACGGGCTTCCTCGGGATCCCGAACATCGCGTGGCAGGTCGTGAACCTCGCGGCTTTCCTCGGTCTGCTCTGGTACTTCCTCCGGAAACCGGTCACCGAGTTCTTCGGCAACCGCCGAACCGAGGTCGCGAGGGTCCTCGCGAAGGCGGACGACGACCGGCGCCGGGCGGAGGCGCTCGCGGGCGAGCTCGCGCGGCGCCTTGCGCAGATCGAGACCGAGCTCGAGAACCTGAGGAGCGCCGCGCATCGCGACGCCGAGGCGGAACGTGCGGCGCTTTTCGCGCAGACGGAGGAAGACGCTGCTCGGCTCCTCTCTCGCGCGAGCGCGGACGTGGACAACCGCGTCCGCGCGGCGCGGGCCGAACTCACAGCTTACGCCGGCGACCTCGCGGTCGAGGTCGCGCGCGAACTCCTCGCGAAGAACGTCACGCCTGACGACGAGAAACGGCTCGTCGCCGAAGGCGTGGCCGAGTTGTCCGCGCCGGCGAAGGCCTGACGATGGCAGAACGGTTCACTCGGCCCTACGTCGACGCGTTCTTCGCCGTCGCGGGCTCCGCCGGGGCCGTCGATGCCGAGCTCGGGCCGCTGGATTCGGTCGCGGCGGCGCTTGCGGCCTCGCCGGACCTCGCGAAGCTCCTCGGAAACCCCGGCGTCGAGCGCGGGCGCCGCAAGGCACTCCTCGACGCGGTTGCGCACAAGGTCGGCGTGAGCCCGCTCGGCGGCCGCCTTCTCGACGTCCTTCTCCAGAACCGCCGCGCCCACCGGCTCGGGGCGTTCCTCGCGGCGATTCGCGAGCGGCTCGATCGTGAGCGCCGGATCCTCGAGGCGCGCGTCACGAGCGCGCGGCCGCTCGAGGAGGCGGTTTTCGAGGCGCTGCGCCGGATGGTCGAGAGCCGGACCGGCAGCACCGTTCGCGTCGTCCCCGCCGTCGATCCCTCGCTCCTCGGCGGTTTCGTCGTCTCGGTGGGCAGCGCCCGCCTCGACGCGTCGCTCGCGCGCCGACTCGAGAGGGCACGCGCCGCGCTGCACGCACTCGCCCCGGCGTCCTGACCGGAGAAAGAAGCCCATGGCCGACATCAGCGCCCAGGAAATCACCCAGCTCATCAAGGCCCAGCTCGCCGGCGTCACACAGGGGGTGGACGTCGACGAGATCGGCACGGTCATCTCCGTGGGCGACGGCATCGCGCTCGTCTACGGGCTCGACAAGGCGATGGCCGGCGAGCTCATCGCGTTCCCGAACGACGTCTTCGGCCTCGCGCTCAACCTCGAGGAGTCGCACGTCGGTTGCGTGCTCATGGGCGAGACGAGCCTCGTGAAGGAAGGCGACACCGCCAAGCGCACGAAGCGCATCGTGTCGGTTCCCGTCGGCAACGCCCTCGTCGGCCGCGTCGTCAACCCGCTCGGCGTTCCTTTGGACGGAAAGGGACCGATCGCCTCGAAGGAGTTCTACCCGGTCGAGCGCCTGGCGCCGGGCGTCGTCGACCGCATGCCCGTCAAGGAGCCGATGCAGACGGGCATCAAGGCGATCGACGCGATGATCCCGATCGGCCGCGGCCAGCGCGAGCTCATCATCGGAGACCGGCAGACGGGCAAGACGGCGATCGCCCTCGACGCGATCATCAACCAGAAGGGCAAGGATCTCATCTGCGTCTACGTCGCGATCGGGCAGAAGAACTCGACCGTCGCGCAGGTCGTCCAGACGCTCGAACAGCACGGCGCGATGGACCACACGATCATCGTCGCGGCCTCCGCGTCCGACCCCGCCCCGCTCCAGTACATCGCGGCGTACGCGGGCTGCGCGATGGGCGAGTACTTCATGTACAACGGGCGGCATGCGCTCGTCGTGTACGACGACCTCTCGAAGCAGGCGGCCTCCTACCGCGAAATCTCGCTTCTCCTGCGGCGGCCGCCGGGCCGCGAGGCCTACCCGGGCGACGTCTTCTATCTCCACAGCCGGCTCCTCGAGCGCGCCTCGAAGCTGAACAAGGAGAAGGGAGGCGGGTCGCTGACCGCTCTGCCGATCATCGAGACGCAGGCGGGCGACGTGTCGGCCTACATTCCGACGAACGTCATCTCGATCACGGACGGCCAGATCTTCCTCGAATCGGACCTCTTCTTCTCGGGGCAGCGCCCGGCGGTCAACGTCGGCATCTCGGTGTCGCGGGTCGGCGGCTCGGCCCAGATCCGGGTCATGCGCGCGATCTCGGGCACCCTGCGCCTCGACCTCGCGCAGTTCCGCGAGCTCGCGGCCTTCGCCCAATTCGGCTCCGACCTCGACAAGACGACGCAGGCCCAGCTCAACCGCGGCCGCCGCCTCGTCGAAATCCTGAAGCAGAACCAGTTCGTCCCGATGGACGTCGCCCTGCAGGTTTCCTCGGTCTTCGCCGGCACGAAGGGCTTCCTCGACGATCTCCTCGTCGAGGCCGTGCTCCCGTTCGAGACCGCCCTCCACGAGTACCTCAGGAACCAGCGCAAGCCGCTTCTCGACGAGATCCGCACGGCCGGAAAGCTCACGAAAGAGATCGAAACCGCCCTTTCGTCGGCGGTCTCCGAGGCCAAGAAGGTCTTCCTCGCGTCCCGACCCGAAGCGAAGGTCGCGTAGGGAAGGGCGCGGCGTCTCGATGGCCAACCTGATCGACATCCGGCGCCGGATCCGGAGCGTCAAGAACACGCAGCAGATCACGAAAGCGATGAAGATGGTCGCCGCGTCGAAGCTGCGGCGCTCGCAGGACCGGGTCCTCTCCGCGCGTCCCTACGCGACGACGCTCGAGGCGACGCTCGCGTCGGTGGCCGCGCGGGTCTCGGTTCGCGAGGACGGGGCGAGCGCGCATCCCCTCCTCGAGTCGCGGCCCGAGCGGAACGTCGTCGTCGTCGCCGTCAGCGGCGACAAAGGCCTCGCGGGCGGCTTCAACACGAACGTCAACCGTGCCGTGGGGGCGTTCCTGCGAGAGAAGCGCGAGGCCGGCGTCGAGGTGCGCCTCCTTGCGCTCGGCAAGAAGTCCAACGACTTCTGGAGGAGGCGGCCGATCGAGATCCTCGACGCGAGGCCCGGACTCTTCTCGAGGCTCAACATGGCCGTCGCGACCGAGATCGCGCGCGGCCTCGCCGCGCGCTTCGTGGCGGGGGAGACGGACGCCGTTTACGTCGTCTACAACGAGTTCCGAAGCGTGATCTCGCAGATCGTGCGGACGAAGAAGCTCCTCCCGGTGAGCCTCGACGCCGGCGCCGCGAAGACCGGCGCGGGCGGCACGGACTACCTCTACGAGCCGGCCCCCGACGTCATCCTCGGCACGCTGCTCCCGCGCTTTCTCGAGTTCCAGACGTACCGCGTCCTCCTCGAGTCGAACGCCGCGTTCTTCGCGGCGCAGATGACGGCGATGGACAGCGCGTCGAAGAACGCGGGGGAGATCATCGACGGTCTCACCCTCACCTACAACCGCGCGCGTCAGGCGCGCATCACGAAAGAGCTCATCGAGATCGTCTCGGGAGCCGCGGCACTGGAGTAGCCACACATGAGCAACGAAGGTCGCGTCGTCCAGATCATCGGGCCCGTCGTGGACGTGGAGTTTCCGGCCGGGAAGCTCCCGACCATCCTGAACGCGGTCCGGATCGTGGACGAGGAGAAGCTCTCCACGGTGCCGATCGACATCGTGACGGAGGTCGCGCAGCACCTCGGCGAGAACCGCGTCCGCTGCATCTCGATGAAGCCGGCCGACGGACTCGTCCGGGGAATGAAGGCGATCGACACCGGTGCCCCCATCACGATTCCCGTCGGTCCCGAAACACTCGGGCGCGTCCTGAACGTCATCGGCGAGCCCGTGGACGAGATGGGGCCCGTCACGACGACCGAGCACTGGCCGATCCACCGCGAGGCGCCCGCTTACGAGGACCAGTCCACCTCGGTCGAGATGTTCGAGACGGGAATCAAGGTCATCGACCTCCTCGAGCCCTATACGCGCGGCGGCAAGACGGGTCTCTTCGGGGGCGCGGGCGTCGGCAAGACCGTCCTCATCATGGAGCTCATCAACAACGTCGCCAAGGCCGCGGGCGGCTATTCGGTCTTCGCGGGAGTCGGCGAGCGCACGCGCGAGGGCAACGACCTCTGGCTGGAGTTCACCGAATCGGGAATCATCGACCCGAAGGACTGGAAGAAATCGAAGGCCGCGCTCATCTACGGGCAGATGACCGAGCCTCCGGGCGCGCGCTTGCGCGTCGGCCTCACGGGCCTGACGGCCGCGGAGTACTTTCGCGACAAGGAAGGCAAGGACGTCCTTCTCTTCATCGACAACATCTTCCGTTTCACGCAGGCCGGCTCCGAGGTCTCGGCGCTCCTCGGACGCATGCCTTCGGCCGTGGGCTACCAGCCGAACCTCGCGACCGAGATGGGCGAGCTCCAGGAGCGCATCACGTCCACGAAGCGCGGGTCGATCACGTCCGTCCAGGCGATCTACGTGCCCGCCGACGACCTCACGGACCCGGCGCCCGCGACGGCGTTCGCGCATCTCGACGCGACGACCGTCCTCTCGCGCCAGATCGCCGAGATCGGCATCTATCCGTCCGTGGACCCGCTCGCGTCGACCTCCAAGATCCTCTCGCCGCTCACCGTCGGCGAGGAGCACTACAAGATCGCGCGTGCCGTCCAGCAGGTCCTCCAGAAGTACAAGGACCTCCAGGACATCATCGCGATCCTCGGCATCGACGAGCTCTCTGAAGACGACAAGGTCATCGTCGCACGCGCGCGCAAGATCCAGCGGTTCCTCTCGCAGCCCTTCCACGTCGCCGAACAGTTCACGGGACTCCCGGGCCGATACGTGAAGATCGCCGACACGATTCGGTCCTTCAAGGAGATCGTCGACGGCAAGCACGACGAGCTGCCCGAGCAGGCCTTCTTCAATGTGGGCGCGATCGAGGAAGCCCAGGAGAAGGCCGAAAAGATGAAGGCCGGAGCCTGAGGTGGACGGCCGCCTCGCGCTCACCGTCGTGACGCCGGAACGCGCGCTGCTCCAGGGCGTCGCCTGCGACGAGGTCGCCGTGCCCGCCCGCCGGGGCGAGCTCGGCATCCTGCCGGGGCACACGCCGCTCATCGCGCTCCTCGGGATCGGCCTCGTCACGTATCGGGACGGCGCGAAGAAGGTCTCCGTCGCCGTGCGCGGCGGCTTCGCCGAGATCGCGGGCGACGTCGTGCGCGTTCTCGCGGACGAGGCGGTCGTCAAGGCCGACGTCGACACCGCAAAGGCAGCGTCGGAGAAGACCGCCGCCGAGGAACGCCGCTCGGATGTCGTCGGCGACGAGGAGCTCGACGCCGCGAACGCGGAGGCGCGGTTCGCCGAGGCCCGGCTCTCCGTCGCCGCTTCCTGAGCCGCGGCGGGCCATGACGGTGATCCCGCTGGACCGCGCCCCCGGGATCCCGGCCCTCGCGCGGGGCCTGGCGACCGGAACGCCGGACGTTTCGGCGTTCCTTCCACGGACGGCGAGCGTCGCGG
>JBAUSZ010000397.1:0-16357 GCA_049581965.1 Thermoanaerobaculia bacterium
GCGGGCGTGCGCGCCCGGGCTCCCTACGCCGCGGGGCCGATCGCGGGAGGGACGTTTGGAGCGCGCGACGGTTTCATCGAACCCGGCGGTCTCGCGAACTTCTTCCTGCGCGAGGCCGCCCGGGCCGGCGTGAAGACGCACTACGGCGCCCCCGTCGTGGCGATCGAGAGGGGTGCGGGAGGAGATTTCCTCCTCGGAACGACCGCCGGCGAAGTCGCGGCGGGCACCGTCGTGATCGCCGCGGGCCCGTGGTCGGGGCGAGTCGCGGCGCTCGCGGGCGTGGAGGTCGCGGTCGAGCCGGTGCGGCGCCACATCTTCTTGAGCGGTCCGTGCGCGGCGCTTCCGCCCGTGATCCCGATGACGATCGACGCCGACAGCGGCGTCCTCGTCCGGCGGGAGGGGAACCGCGTCGCGATCGCGTGGTCCAACGCGGACGAGCCCCCGGGCTTCAACGCGGCGTTCGACCCGGACTTCGCCCTGCGGTTCGCAGAACCCCTCGAGGCGCGGTTCCCGGCCGTGAGCGCGGCGGGGCTCGACCTGCGCAGGAGCTGGTCGGGCCTCTACGAGGTCACGCCCGACCACCACGCGATCGTCGGTCCCGCCGTCCGGGTCCCGGGGCTCTTCGTCGCGAGCGGGTTCTCCGGGCACGGCGTGATGCACGCGCCGGCTGCCGGGCTCGCGATCGCGGAGATGATCGTGCGAGGACGGAGCGACACGGTGAACGTCGGCGCGCTCGGGCTCGAGCGCTTCGAGCGCGGCGCCCTCATCCGCGAGACGATGGTTCTCTGACCCACATTTCGGCGCGGGGATGGTCAATGAAGCATCTGCTTCAGCACGATTTCGTGCGCCGCTCCCGACGGGCCGGGCGATCATCCGCGGATCCGGGGCCGGCGGGGTCGCGCAAGTCCCCGGGCATCAGCGCGATCCGTTTCGAGGCGAGGCTGGCACCGGACTTGAGACAGACGTGTCGGACGTCCCGATGACGGGACAAAACGGAGGAAGAAAAATGAAGAAGACCACCACCGCCGTCGCCGCCATCGCCGCTCTCGTGATGGGCAGCACCGCACTCGGGACGATGGAAATCATGAAGGAGTACAAAAAGGACAAGGACCCGAAGGCGACCTGCGCCAGCTGCCACAAGGTGAAGATGCCCAAGAAGGGCGAGGCCGAGCTCAACGGGCTGGGCGACAAGGTCAAGGCCGCCAAGGGCAAGGACGGGAAGATCGATTGGGCGAAGATCCCGGCCGTCGAAGAGAAAAAGTAACCGCGTTTTTCGATTCCGGCCCCGCACGGATGCGGGCGGTCGATCACGCCTCCGGGCCCTGCGCCCGGGGGCGTTTTCGTTTCGTCAGGCGAGCGGCTCGAAGCGGGCGGTGAAGTGCCGAAGGACGCGCGGAGCCGATGTGATGCGGTAGCCGCGGAGGCGGGCCGCGTCCCGCGCGACGGCGAGGACGACCTCCGCCACGTAGTCGACGTGCGATTGCGTGTAGACCCGCCGCGGGAACGCGAGGCGCACGAGGTCCATCGGTCCCGGCTCCTCGCGGCCGTCGGGCTTCATCCCGAACATGACGGTCCCGATCTCGACCCCGCGGATGCCGCCCGTCTCGTAGAGCGCGTTCACGAGGGCGATGCCGGGGTACTCGAGCGGCGGAACGTGCGGGAGGAGGGCGCGCGCGTCGAGATAGACCGCGTGGCCGCCCGGGGGCTGGATCATCGGGACGCCGCCCGCGGCAAGCTTCTCGGCGAGGTACTCGATCGAGCGGATGCGGTACTGGAGGTAGTGCTCCTCGACGACCTCCTCGAGGCCCCGCGCGATCGCCTCGAGGTCGTAGCCTGCGAGGCCGCCGTAGGTCGGGAAACCCTCGGTGAGAATCAGGAGGTTTCGGGCGTTTTCGGCCCACGTGTCGTCGTTCATCGCGAGAAAGCCGCCGATGTTCGCGAGGCCGTCCTTCTTGGCGGACATCGTGCAGCCGTCCGCGAGAGAGAACATTTCCTGCGCGATCGCCTTCGGCGTCCTGCCCTCTTGCCCCTTCTCGCGCCGCTTGACGAAGTAGGCGTTCTCCGCGAACCGGCAGGCGTCGAGAAAGAAGGGCTTGCCGTACCGGTCACAGAGGGCTCTCACGCCGCGGAGGTTCTCGAGCGAGACGGGCTGGCCGCCGCCCGAGTTGTTCGTCACCGTGACCATGACGAGGGGGACGCGATCGCCGTCCGTCTCGAGAGTCTTCTCGAGCGCCGACAGGTCGATGTTTCCCTTGAACGGATGGAGGAGCGAAGGGACGCGACCCTCCGGGATCACGAGGTCCCGCGCCTCGGCGCCCTCGACCTCGATGTTCGCGCGCGTCGTGTCGAAGTGGTTGTTGTTCGGAACGACGTCGCCCTTCTTCAGGACCGAATGGAAGAGGATGCGCTCGGCCGCGCGTCCCTGATGCGTCGGAATCACGTGCGAAAAGCCCGTGAGGTCCTGGATGACGTCGCGGAAGCGGTAGAACGAGCGGCTCCCCGCATACGACTCGTCTGCCTGAATGAGGGCGCCCCACTGCGCCGCCGACATCGCGCCCGTGCCCGAATCGGTCAGGAGGTCGATGAGGACGTCCGCCGCGTGCAGGAGGAAGACGTTGTATCCGGCCTCGGCGATCGCGTCGCGGCGGTATGCGGGCGTCGTCTCCTTGACCGCCTCGACGGTCTTGATCCGGAACGGTTCGATGATGGTGCGGAAGTCCATCGTGGCCGCAGGATATCGCGGCAGGTGAAGCCGGGCGGGCTCCGGCGACGCCATTGAAGCAGCTGCTTCATGGTGGGATTCCGGGCTTCGGGCCATGTTTTTTCGTGGGACTCGTGTCCCCACATTGCCCGAAGGCTCCTCGATGGCCCACGCGACGGCACGTTCCGGCTACCGCGATCTCGTCGACCGGCTCAACCGGTTCCCCCAGGGTGCGCCGCCGTCGGATCTGCTCGACCGGATCCTGAAGATCCTCTTCACGGAACGGGAGGCGGCGCTCGTTTCGGCCCTGCCGATCAGGCCGTTCACCCTCGAGACGGCCGCCCGCGCCTGGCAGACGACGCCTCAGGAAGCGCGCAAGACCCTCGAGGCGCTCGCCGCGCGCGCCCTTCTCCTGGACGTCACGCACGGGGAGGAGACGCGCTGGGTCCTGCCGCCGCCGATGGCGGGCTTCTTCGAGTTTTCGATGATGCGGTTGCGCGGCGACATCGACCAGAAGGCGCTCGCCGAGCTCTTCTACGGCTACCTGAACGTCGAGGAGGATTTCGCACGCGCGCTCTTCGCGCGCGGTGAGACACAGCTCGGGCGCGTCTTCGTGAACGAGGACGTTTTGCCCGAGGACGACCCCCTCGAGGTCCTCGACTGGGAGCGCGCGAGCGAAGTCGCGCGGACGAGCCGCGACGTCGGCGTCAGCCTTTGCTACTGCCGGCACAAGATGAGCCACCTCGGCCGGGCCTGCGAGGCTCCGATGGAAATCTGCCTCACGTTCGGGAATACGGCGGCGTCGCTCGTGCGTCACGGCCACGCGCGCCGTACGGACTCTTCCGAAGCGCTGGACCTTCTCGCCCGCGCGCGAGAGGAGGGGCTGGTCCAGTTCGGCGAGAACGTGCGGCGCCAGCCCGCCTTCATCTGCAACTGCTGCGGCTGTTGCTGCGAGGCGCTGATCGCCCAGCGCCGGTTCGGATTCCTCAAACCGGTCCACACGACGGGCTTCGTCCCCGAGGTCGACGCGGAGCGGTGCACGGGCTGCGGGAAGTGCGTGGAGGCGTGTCCCGTGGAGGCGATGACCTCGGTCTCCGCGAACGATGCCCGGCTTTTGAAAAAGCGCCGGGCGCGCCTCGACGAGCGGCTCTGCCTCGGTTGCGGCGTCTGCATCCCGGCGTGCCGCACGGGTGGCCTCCGTCTGGTGCGGCGCGAGAAGCGGGTGATCCCACCGCTGGACACCGTCCACCGGACCGTCGTCATGGCGATCGAGAGGGGCCAGCTCGCGGACCTCCTCTTCGACGACCGCACCCTCGCGAGCCACCGGATCCTGGGCGCGGTTCTCGGCGCGATCTTGCGGCTGCCGCTCGTCAAGCGCGGCCTCGCCTCCGAGCAGGTGAAGTCCCGGTACCTCGAGGCCCTTTTCGAGCGGGCGGGCGCCTCGCGAGCCGACCCCGTTCGCGCCTGAGGGCCGCCGTCGCCCGCGCCGGCGTATCATTCGCGCGTCAAATCAATTGAGAAAGAGACGCGGACCGGGTCCACCCGGCGCCTCGGAGGTGGGCGATGCGCGGAACGCAGATCCTCGTGGCGGCGAGCCTCCTGGCGGGCACCGCCTCCGCCCTCGCGGAGAGCGCGTCGCTCACCGTCCCGATCGTGATCTCGTCGTCGGGACTCGCGGGCTCCTTCTACACGTCGGAGCTCTCCCTTACGAACCGCGGCGCGACGACGGCGACGCTGACGTTCACGTACACCGCTGCCTTCGGAGGCGGTGGCGGCACGGCGACGGACACGCTCGCGCCGGGCCGGCAGAAGACCGTACCGGACGCGATCGCGTACCTGATCTCGATTGGCCTCCCGATCCCAGGCTCCGGCAACCGCGGCGGCGTCCTGCGCGTGGACTACAAGGGATTGTCGAGCGCCGACGCGGCGGCGGTCACCGCACGGACGACGACAGCGGTCCCGGGCGGCCGGGCGGGACTCGCGTACGCCGCATTTGCCAACGGCCTCCGGGGTCGGGCGTACCTCTTCGGGCTGAGGCAGAACGCGGCCGACCGCTCGAACGTGGCGGTCCTCAACGCGGGGCCGGCCGGCTCCGGCGACGCGGTCCTCAGGATCACGGTCTTCTCGGGAGATCCGGCGGCGCCCGCGTCGAAGACGCTCCCCGACGTCACTCTTGCGCCAGGCGGGTTCCAGCAGTTCACCGAAATCCTGAAAGACGTCGGCTTCGACAGGGGTTACGTGCGCGTCGAGCCAGTGTCCGACAGCCGCGCGCCTTACTACGCGTACGCGACGATCCTGGACCAGATCACCTCCGACGGCTCGTTCGTCCCGCCGCTCATCGAGGACGAGGTCTGGGCGGAGTCCGGCGTCACGCTTCCGGTCGCCGTCGAGACCGCGGCCTTCGAGACGGAAGTCATCCTCACGAACGTCTCCTCGCAGGCCGCTACGGTGCGGCTCACGTGCGTGGCCGACGCGATCCAGGCAGCCGATTCCGCGGCGGTCGTCGACGTTCCGCTCGCGGCCGGCGAGCAGAAAGTCATTCCGGGCTTCGTCCAGTACCTCAGGGACCGCGGTGTTCCGGGCGTCCCCCCGCGCGGCCCGACGTTCGCCGGGGCCGTCTACCTGAGCGCCACGGGGACCGACCCGGTGGGCGTCTTTCTCGGGGGCCGCACGCAGACGACCGGGGCCGGCGGCCGGTACGGGCTCTTCTACACGGCGGTCCCGAACGAGTCGACGTCCCTGGCGGGCGCGTGGGTCTATGGGCTGCAGCAGGACGGCGAGAACCGGGCCAACCTGGCGCTCGTCAACACGGGCACGCGCGACTCGAGCCCGCTGAACCTGCACGTGGACCTCCACGACGGCCAGACCGGCTCGATCGCGAGGTCGTTCGACGTCTCCCTCGGGCCGAAGAAGTGGACGCAGATCAACACCGTTCTCTCGCCCGGCATCGCGAAGGGCTACGCGCACGTCACGCGGACGGACGGGACGAACCCGTTCCTCGCGTACGGCGTCATCGTCGACGGCGGAACGCCGCAGACGCGGAGCGACGACGGAGCGTTCGTGATCTCGCAGGTGGAGGCGCCGCCGGCCTCGCCCGAGCTCGCCGCGGTCCGGAAGGTCGAGGCGAAGATGCAGGAGCTCCGGGCCGGCGGCCTCCGGTATCTCGACCTCGTCAAGGCGGTCGCGAGCTACATGGCGACGCTGCCGGAGTACAGCGTCACGGGAGTCGACGAGCCGTCCATCACCGCGTACGGGATCTTCGCGAGCGGGCGCGCCCATCTTGGGAGCGACAACCGTGACGAAGGGCCGCGCCCCAATACCGCCGCTCTCAGGCAGGCGCTCGCCACGACGTCGATTCCCGATTCGGGCTGGGCCAGGCTCATGCATTCGTTCACGGGCGTTTCATGGCCGCAGGATCACATCTACGACCTCGCGGCCATCCTGGAGAACCCGCCGGGCGGGTACGCGATCCGGCCCGGCAAGGTCGGGGACGCGCGGCTGTCGGCGATGCGGAGGGTCCAGGGAGATGGGTTCTTCTACATCAACACCCACGGAGGCCGATACCTCAAGACCAACGACAGGTCCACTCCGCCGTTCTTCTCGATCCAGTCGTCGACCCTCGCGACCGACCAGAACGCCGCGATTCCGGAGATCGCCGCCGACCTCGCCGCGGGCCGGCTGACGTACCAGACCGAGGACAACTTCATCAACGGGTTCGACACGCGGTTCGGGATCACCGGCGATTTCGTCAAGACGTACTGGCAGTTTGCGCCGAACAGCGTCGTCTTCATCAACGCGTGCTTCAGCGGGGATCTGACGCAACCGGGGAGCGCCCAGGAGTTCATCGACGCCTGCTGGGCGAAGAACGCCGGCGTCTATTTCGGATGGACCGAACGCGCGACCCCGTTCTGCTACGACACCGTGCGCTACTTCACGGACCGTCTGGTCGGTGCCAACCAGTTCCGGAAGGAGAGCCCCGACCAGCGCGCGATGCCGTGGGAGCTCTCCTATCAGGACACGCAACGAGCGGGGCTGACGCACGATCCGGCCTTTGGCGCGGACCTCAAAGCGTTCCCGAAGGCGGGCGGCGATTCCATCATCGCCGATCCGAGCATCCAGGAGGTCCTCGCGAACGAGTGGGACGAGGAGCTCGTTCTCAGGGGCTGGTTCGGTAAGAAGCAGTTCTACAACGGGACCTCGGCGCGCGTCTTCGTGGGCGGAAAGCAGCTCACGATCAAGTCGTGGAAGAGCGATGGCACGGAGATCGTCTGCGCGCTGCCCGCGACCGGGCCCGGCTCAAACGGCGACACGTACGTGGAGGTCCCGAGCGAGCTCGGGCGCTGGCGCAAGAGCAACGTCCACCAGCTCACGGAGTGGGCGATCGAATTCCAGTACATCTGGGACAACTGGGGCGACATCCCGGGCGTCAAGATCGACGGCGGCGGCATCCTGAGGTACCGCGGAGACGTCGGAAGCTACCGTCTGAAGCCGCACGAGACGCCCCAGCAGCCGCTCCGCCAGATGTGGCCCACGAAGGATTCGTCGATCCGGCTCACGGGCTCGGGCTCGGGCCCATCCGGTCAATGCACCGCGACGATGAGCGGGTCGGGCCGGTTCGCGCCGGAGACGGAAGGCTTCAACAGCCTCCAACTCGCGCAGGCGCTGAAGGTCGACGCGCTCACGCCGCACCTGGGAGCGCTGGGACTCGGCTTCGGCGCGCTGGCGGGCTTCCCGTTCACGCTGACACTCAGCGGTCCGAACTGCACGGGAACCATTCAGGCGCCCGTGACGTTCGGGGAGCTCGGCGGCCAGGCCGACTTCGTGCTTCCGGCGCAGGGCGGCGGCACCACGACGCTTCCGCTCTTCGCGATCCCGTTGACGTTCGACGGCGACTTCCGCATCCCGCAGACGAGGTTCATCGCGCGCGACGCCGGAGGCGAGATCAGGATCGACTGGCGCGCCGTGGATCCCGTCCCGCCGATCAGGACCGACCTCGCGCGCTAGCTGTAAAGGCTCAGGAGGTTGTTCACCCGGGTTAGCCGGTGGGAAGCTGTTGGTGCGAAACAGCAGCGAACCATCGGAGAGACCCGGATGAACGTCCATAGCAGAGCAAAGACGAGCCCCCGAAGTCGAGAGCTAATCGTCGATAGAGTGCAGGCCGAGGGTCGGAGCCGCCGGGAGGCGGCGGAAGCCCTTGGCCTGAGCGTGAGGACCGTGGCCAAGTGGCTCACGCGGTACCGAGACGAAGGCCTGGCCGGCCTTCGGGACCGCACGAGCCATGCCTCCTGACCGACCATCGCCTGGTACCGCGCCTCGGGCATCCAGCCCAGGTTCACCCGCTGCTATCGCCCGCGCACCAACGGTAAGGCCGAGCGCTTCATCCAGACCATGCTCCGAGAGTGGGCCTACCGCCGCTCGTACTCTTCCTCAGCAAAACGCCGTCACGCCCTGCCGCGATGGCTGCACTACTACAATTTCCACCGCCAGCACTCCTCACTCGGAGGTAAACCACCGGTGTCCAGAGTGAACAACCTGTTTACCCTCGACAGCTAGACTGCGCGGATGCCGGACGATCCCGCCACGAGCTCGGTCCTTGCGCCGCCGCCGCCCGCCTACCGCTGGGCCGTCCTTCTCACGTGCAGCCTGGCGATGTTCGGGGCCTACTACGTTTTCGACGCGCTCTACCCCGTGACGCCGCTCCTCGAGAAGGCGTTTGGCTTCACGGGCGCGCAGGTCGGCCTCCTCGACACGTCGTACAACGTCGCGGCTCTCCTGACGCTCATCGCGGGCGGCGTCCTGATCGACCGGATCGGCGTAGCCGCGTCGGCCGTCCTCTTCGGCGCCTTCGGGGCCGCGGGAGGCGTCCTCATCGCGGTTCTGCCGACATTTTTCCCCGGCGCGCCGTGGGGCGGAATGATGGTTGGCCGCTTCCTCCTCGGGATCGGCTCGGAGCTTTTCATCGTCGCGGCGACGACCGTGATCGGACGCTGGTTCAAGGGGAAGGAGATCTCGTTCGCGCTCGCGATCCAGCTCCTCATCGCGCGTCTCGGCTCTTGGGCCGCGGACAAATCGCCCGACCTCGCCAAGCCGCTCTTTGCGAGCTGGCAGCCGCCGCTCCTGCTCGCGGCGGCGCTCGGCGTCGCCTGGCTCCTCTTCGCGGTCGTCTACGCGGGGCTCGAGCGACGGGCGGCGCGAATCTACGCCGTGTCGCGGCCCAGCGCGACGGACAAGCTCGTCTGGACGGACCTCGTCAGGTTCGACCTCGCCTACTGGTGGGTCGTCGGCCTTTGCGTCGCCTTCTACGCGACGATCTTCCCGTTTAGGACCTTCGCGAACCTCTATTTCATCGAGGCGAAACGGCTCTCGCCGGAGGCTGCGGGGAACCTGAAGTCGATCCTTCCGCTCCTCTCGATGATCGGGATGCCGCTGTTCGGCCTCCTCGCCGATCGGATCGGAAAACGCGCCCTCCTGATGGCGGCCGGCTCGGCGCTTCTCGTCCCTCCGTTCTTCCTCATGCCCTTCACCGGGGTCTCCCCGACGCTTCTGATGGGGATGCTCGGCCTCGCGTTCGCGCTCGTCCCCGCGGTCCTCTGGCCCGCCGTCACCTATCTCGTTCCCGAGGCCCGCCTCGGCTCGGCCTACGCGCTCATGACGTTCTGCCAACAAGTGGGCTGGGCCGGAATGAGCTGGGGCCTCGGCCTCCTGAAGGACGCCTCGCACGCGAGCGCCTCGCGTCCAGAGGGTTGGACGCCCGTCATCCTCGCGCTCGGGGTGCTGGCCTCGGTGGGGTTCGTTTTCTCGTTCCTTCTCTGGAAGAGCGAACACGGTCCCAAGCGCCACGGCCTCGAGGCCGTGACGCCCGTGAGCGCCGCGGCGCACGGCGAGGGGGCGAAGCCGTGAGCGGGCGAGCGCGCCTTGCCGTCCTCGCGCTCTGCGCCGCCCTCGTTGCGCTGGACGGCGCCGCGAAGCCCTTCGCGGAGAGTCTCTTCGGCGAGTTGCGCTGGCGAATGATCGGACCCTTCCGCGGAGGCCGTACGGTCGCGGCCTCCGGCGTTCCGGGAGACACGAGCACCTTCTACATGGCGCCGAGCAACGGCGGCGTCTGGAAGACGACGGACGCGGGCCGCACGTGGCTCCCGACCTTCGACGGCCAGCCGACCGGCTCGATCGGCGCTCTCGCGGTTTCGTGGTCGCGCCCCGACCGGATCTGGGCGGGGAGCGGCGAAGGCCTCCAGCGGCCCGACCTCTCCGTCGGAGACGGGGTGTACCGCTCCGACGACGCCGGGCGGACGTGGACGAAGCTCGGCCTCGGGGACGGGCAGCAGATCGCGGCGATCGCCGCCCACCCGAGGGATGCCGACTGCGCCTTCGTCGCGGTCCTCGGCCACCCGTACGGCGCGAACGAGACGCGCGGGATCTACCGCACGACGGACGCCGGGAAGACGTGGCAGAAGGTCCTCTACAGGGACGCGGACACGGGCGGCGCGGCGGTCGCGCTCGACCCGGTGGACCCGAACGTCGTCTATGCGGCGCTCTGGTCGTCGCGGCTCGGGCCGTGGGAGAACGGGCAGTGGCAGGGACCGGGCACGGGCCTCTACAAGTCGGTCGACGGCGGGACGACGTGGCGCCGGATCGGCAAGGGGCTTCCCGGATTCGCCGAGGGCGGCGGCCGGATCGGCTTCGGGATCGCGCCCACCGACCCGAAACGGATCTATGCAACCGTCGACGCGCGCGGCGACGAGAAGGAAGAGGCCGGCGGCATTTACCTCTCCGACGACGCCGGCGAGACGTTCGCGAAGGTCAACGGCGAGAAACGCCTCTGGGGCCGCGGCTCGGACTTCGCGGAGATCAAGGTCCACCCGTGGTCGAAGGACGTCGTGTGGGTGGCCAACACCTCGACATATCGATCCAAGGACGGAGGCAGGACGTTCGAGCCCGTGCGGGGCGCGCCGGGCGGCGACGACTTCCACACGATCTGGTTCCATCCGGACAAGCCCGACGTGATCCTCCTCGCCTCCGACCAGGGCGCGATCGTGTCGGTGAACGGCGGCGCGACGTGGAGCAGCTGGTACAACCAGCCGACCGCGCAGCTCTACCACGTCTCGGCGGACGACCGCTTCCCGTACTGGGTGTATGGCGGGCAACAGGAGAGCGGCTCGGTGGGGATCGCGAGCCGCGGAGACTACGGCGCGATCACGTCCCGCGACTGGACTCCCGTCGCCGCCGAGGAATACGGATACGTCGCGCCCGACCCGCGCGATCCGGACGTTCTCTACGGCGGCAAGCTCACACGCTTTCGCCACTCGACGAAGGAGGTCCAGGACGTCTCGCCCTCGCCCGTGGGCGGAACGTACCGGTTCCTCCGGACGGCGCCGGTGGTCTTCTCGCCGGTCGACCCGCGCCTTCTCTTCTACGCCGGCAACGTCGTCTTCCGGACGGGGGACGGCGGCCGGCACTGGGACGTCATCAGCCCCGACCTCTCGCGCGAGAGGCCGGCAGTCCCCGATTCGATCGGCATCTTCCGGACGAAGGACCTCGAGACGATGAAGCGCCGAGGCGTCGTCTATACGCTCGCGCCAGGGTACAAGAGTGCGGACGTCATCTGGGCGGGCACCGACGACGGCCTCGTCCACCGGACGGCGGACGGGGGAATGACGTGGACCGATGTCACGCCGGCGGTTGTGACGTCGTGGAGCAAGGTCTCGATGCTCGCGGCCTCGCCGCACGACGACCTCACGGCCTACGCCGCGATCAACCGGATCCGCCTCGACGACATGAAACCCCACGTCCTGCGCACGCACGACGGCGGGAAGACGTGGACGGCGATCGTGGCCGGCCTGCCGGACGATCCCGTGAACGCCGTCCGCGAAGACCCGGTGAAAAAGGGTCTCCTCTACGCGGCGACCGAGCGGATGGTCTGCGTGTCCTTCGACGACGGCGACCACTGGCAGCCGCTCCGGCTGAACATGCCCGCGACGTCCGTGCGCGATCTCGTCGTGAAGGGCGACGATCTCGTGATCGGGACGCACGGGCGCTCGTTCTGGATCCTCGACGACGTGACGCCTCTCCGCCAGATGACGCCGGCGGTGGCCGCCGCCGCGGCCCACCTCTTCGAGCCGCAGAAAGCGTTTCGTATCCGCCGGAGCCGCTGGACGGACACGCCGCTTCCGCCCGAAGAGCCCGCCGGCGAGAACCCGCCGGACGGCGCGATCCTCGACTACCTCCTCGGCGAAAAGCCCGCGACACCCGTCGTCCTCGAGATCCGCGACGCGGCCGGTACCGCCGTGCGCCGGTACGCGAGCGACGACGTGCCCGAGGCGCTCGTCGAGCCGCTCGTCGTCCGCGCGGACTGGGCGCGGCCGGCCCGCGTCCTCTCCGGCGCGGAAGGGATGCACCGCTGGGTGTGGGACCTGCGCGAAGCGCCGCCGCGCGTCGAGAGGCGCGAGTACCCGATCTCGGCGACGCCCGGCCGGACGCCGCCGGAGCCCGAGGGTCCGCTCGTCCTGCCCGGGAGATACACGGTTGCGCTCACGGTGAACGGGACGACCCGAACCCGCGAGCTGCTCGTCGCGATGGACCCGCGCGTGAAGGCGACACGCGCAGACCTCGAGGCACAGTTCGCCGCGGCGCGCCGTCTCGCGGGCGATCTCGCCCGCCTCGCCGAGGCGCGGGCCAAGGGCGCGGCCGATCCGGACAAGGCCGGCGTTCTCGAGGAGAAGCTCCTCCGCCTCTATGGCCTCTTGCAGGAGAGTGACGACGCGCCGACCCCGCAGCTCCTCGCGGCGGCAGAGGAAATCGAGAAGTCCTTCGCCGACCTCGCAGTGAAGGCGAAGGACGGGGAGAAGCCCCGCCGCCGTCGCTGAGGGCTCCGCCGGAAAGATTCAGACGACGAGAGGCGAGCGGCCGCTTGGAGGGAACGGCGAGGAGGAGCCACGCGGACGTCGCCTCGGCGAGGATCCTTCCGCCCTCACCAGACGCGTCGAGGAGCGCGGGGATGCGCCTTCGGACGGGCTTCAGGCGCCGGGGACGGGTCCCTGCGGCGGCCCGGTCACGAAACCGCACGGGCCGCTCTGTTCGGGCAGGAACGTGAACTGCATCCCGGCGGCGATCTGCGCCGCGCTGTGGCCCGACCAGTCGTAGGTCCACGAGATTGCGCCAGGAGACGTCTCGAGTCCGTAATCAAACTGGGCGCGGTCCGTCACCGGCGGAGGCTCGAGCATGCCATGCCAGACGAGCGGCTTTGCGATCGTTCCGCTCGCGGGCCGGCCCTGCACCGTGACGCCGGTGACGTTCTGGTACGCCGCCGCGAGCCGGTACCGGATCACCGGAGCTGCGGGCGTCCCCCCCACGACCGTCTTCGTCACGGCGCCGGCGAGGAAGCGGAGCGACATCGGCGGCCGGAAGTGGAACGAGAGAGGCTTGCTCGAGACGCCGTGTTCTCCGATGGCCTGGAGAAGATAGCCGTCCAGCTGGGCAGCGTCATGCAGATCGAGGCCGGTCTCCACGATCAGGAGCTCGGTGTGGTCGGGCGCCGGTCTTCCCGTTCCCGTGGTCCAGAGATGGACGGGACCCTTGACATAGCGGCCCGAAAACTTGCGGTCGATCTGGACGGAGTTCGTGTCGCGCACGTGGTACTTCAGGACCGGGCGCGGATGGGCGGGGTTGTAGACCATGCAGTTCGTCGCGCCGCCCGCGAGGCTGAAGTCCTCGATGATCGGAAGGGGCTTCAGGTTGGCCGGGACGGCGGGCTCCTTCCCGACGGGCGTCCTCGGCAGGGGTGCGGGGTTGATCTGGGCGGCCGAGGGGAGCGGCGCCGCGAGCACAAGACTGAGGGCGAGGAGCGTGAGCGAACGCATGACGGCCTCCTTCATGCCAGCCGGAACAAGACTCAATCTAGACCTGGGGCGCCGTGCCGGCAACGCGAAAGACTGGTCCAAGAGCGCCAGAACGTGGTCTCCGGGCGCATTCCGCCTTCAGGACGGACGGGCCGTGTTCGCCTGCGCGAGCGCCCGGCGCTTCTCGTAGGCGGCGCGTGCGGCCGCCACGTCCTCGAGGAACCAGCCGAGCTCGGAGAGGAGGAGCGCCTGCGGTCCGTCCACGAGCGCCTTGGCCGGCTGCGGGTGGAAGTCCACGAGGACCATGTTCGCGCCGGCGATGACGCCCTGCGCCGTGACGTGCAGGACGTCCGGGATCCCGTCCGGCGCCCTCTCGCGACTCCCGACGGAGTGCGAGGGATCGATGCAAACCGGGAGGCGCGTGAGGCGCTTCACGACGGGGACGTGCGCGAAGTCCACGAGGTTGCGGTGCGGATCGCCGAGGTTCGTCTTGACGCCACGCAGGCCGAAGACGATCTGCGAGTTTCCCTCCGAGGCAAGGTACTCGGCGGCGTTCAGAGACTCGTTGAGCGTGATCCCGAAGCCGCGCTTCACGAGGACGGGAAAGACCGTCTGGCGGCCGACGGTCTTCAGGAGCTCGAAGTTCTGGATGTTGCGCGTCCCGATCTGGAGCATGACGCCCGTGGGCCGACCCGTCCTCTCGAGGCACTCGGCGATCTCTTCGATGTGGCTCTCGTGCGTGATCTCCATCGCGATGACGCGGATCCCGTGCTTGCCAGCCTTCTCGAAGACCCACGGGAGACAGCTTTTCCCGTGGCCCTGGAAGGAGTACGGGTTCGTCCTTGGCTTGTAGGCGCCCATTCGCGTCGTGGTCTGGCCGAAGGACGCAAGGGCCGAGAACATCGTCTCGGCGTTCTCTGCCGTGTCGACGGCGCAGAGACCCGCGAAGACGTGCAACTTATCCTGGGAGAACTCGACGCCGTTGTACGTGAAGCCGCTCGCGCGGCGGTCGTCCTTGTGGCGCCCGATGACGCGGTACTCCTCCGACACGCGGACGACGCGTTCGACCCCCGGCAGCACGGCGACGTCGTCGAGGGCGAGGCGGTGCGTGTCGCCGATGAGGTAGACCTCGGTCACCGTCTTCTCGGCGCCGCGGACCTTGTGGACGCGGACCTCGATGCCGGGGAGCCGCCCGAGGGCGTCGAGGAGGTCCTTCTCGGCGGCGGCGTTCTTCGCGGTGGCTTCGTCGACGAGGACGATCATGGGGCGCCTTCGGGAAGACGGTCCACGCGCCCCCTCTTCGTCGTGCGCGCCGGATAGGAGCCGAGGACCCTGAGGTACGGGCACTCGCCCGCGAGCGCCGCGATCGCACGCGAAGCGGTGTCTTCGCCGGCGGCCCCCTCGAAGTCCACGTAGAAGAGGTATTCCCACGGATGCCGCGGGACGGGTCGGGATTCGAGCTTCGTGAGGTTCAGGCCGTGGGCGTCGAGGACGTTCAGGCAGTGCGCGAGCGCGCCGTGCCGATGGGGCGTCGAGAAGACGAGCGACGTCTTGGACGGGATGCGCGGGTCGAGCGCGATCGGGATCGAGGACACGACGACGAAACGCGTCCAGTTCTCCTCCTGGTCCGCGAGGTCGCGGGCGAGGACGGTCAGGCCGTGGAGCGCGCCTGCCTCCTCCGAGGCGATCGCCGCGAGCGCGGGGTCGCCGGCTTCCCTCACGAAGCGCGCCGCCTCGGCCGTATCGGCGTACGGCAGGGCCGCGGCGCCTGGAAGCTGCGCGAGGAAACGCCCGCACTGGGCGAGCGCCTGCGGGTGCGACGCGACGCGGCGGATCCCCTCGAGGGTCGCGCCGGGGAGCGCGAGGAGGCAGTGGCGCACCTCGAGAATCTCCTCGCCCACGATCCTGAGGTCCGTGTGACGGAGGAGGTCGTACGTCTCGTTGATCGAGCCCGCGGTCGTGTTCTCGATCGGGAGGAAGGCATACCCGGCGTCGCCGCGCTCGGCCTCGGCGAGTGCGGCGGCGAAGGTCGGGAATCCGGCGAGCTCCGCCGCGGACGCGCCGAAGTACTTGCGCGCCGCGATGTGACTGTACGCGCCCTCGGCACCCTGGAACGCGACGCGGCGCGCGTTCCCGAGCGACCGCTCGGCCGCCTTGCGGTCGAGGAGCGCCTCCTCCTGCGCCTTGACGGACATCGCGATGATCTCGCGGAAGATCTCCGTCGTCCGGAAGGCGTCGAGGCCCAACTCTCGCGACTGGGCCTCGATCTTCGCAAGGAGCGCGATCTCGCGCGCGTGGTCGCGCAGGAACGGAACTCCCTTGCTCTTGAGGCGCCCGACCTCGGCGACGTGCCGCAGCCGCTCGGCGAGCGTCTCGAGCAGCCGCCGGTCGGTCTCGTCGATTCGCCGTCTGAGGTCGTCGAGCGCATCCATGGGGCCGGGGATGTTACGGGATCTTGACAATCGGACGGCGCCGCGAGCATCGTCGGAGCGCGCGAGGCCCGAGGCCCGCGACATCGACACCCGCCGGGAGCGACGAGCCCCGGCGAAAGGAGAGTTCCGATGCATCCTGGATTCATGTCCTGGTGGGCGCGGCAACATGGCGCAGCGAGACACGCGTATGCGTATGCCGGTTGCGGCCCGATTGGTTACGCGGCACACCGCCGCCACGGCGAGAGCGAGGGACTTCCCGACGAGGGCCCCGGCTTTTACGGCGGAGGCACGTTCGGCGTGCGGCGCCCGCTGCGCTTTCTCGCCTACAAGCTGGACCTCGACGAGCGGCAGACTGAGCATCTCGCCGCGGTTCTCGACGATCTCAAGAC
>JBAUSZ010000398.1:0-11608 GCA_049581965.1 Thermoanaerobaculia bacterium
CGCGCCGCGATCGGGCGTCGCGCGCTCGAGGAGGTCGCGGCCTGGGCAAAGGCCGCGCTTGCCGTGCCCGCGGCTCCCCGCCTCGCGGGCCCGTAGAATCCGCGAGGGGGAAACCCGTGAACAGAAACGCCGCCGCCGCTCTGTCCTGCGTCGCGCTCCTCGCTGCCCCGGCCCTCACGGCCGCCGACGCGCGATCCGAGAACTTCCAGACGTACTGCTCCGTCTGCCACGGGGACGACGGGAAGGGCCAGACCGAGGAGGGAAAAAAGAAGGGCGCGCGCGACTTCACGAATGCCCGCTGGCAGGACAAAGTCGACGACGCGCGCCTCGTGCGCTCGGTCACGAAGGGCCACGAGAAGATGCCCTCCTTCGAGAAAAAGCTCTCTGCCGACGAGATCAAGGCGCTCGTCGCCGAAGTGCGCACACTCGCGAAGAAGTAGCTCGTGCGCGGCCGCCTCGCCGCCGAGATTTCCGCCTTCGACCGTCACCTCGCCGACGAGCGCGGCGTGTCGCTTCACACGCGGGTGGCCTACGGGAACGACCTCGGGCGGTTCGCCCGGTTCCTCTCGACGGTCTTCTTCAGTCGTCCCCTCGCGTCCGTGTCGGCCTCCGACGTGGACGCGCTCGCGGTGCGTTCGTACCTCGCGCACCTCAGGGCCGAGGGCCTCGCGAAGGCCTCGATCGGCCGGCACCTTTCGGCGCTCCGTACGTTCTTCGCGTTCCTCAAGCGCGAGGGGCAGGTCGCCGTCAATCCCGCGAAGGCGATCGCGACGCCTCGCCGGGAGCGCATCCTTCCGCGTACGCTTTCCGTCGCCGAGGCGGGGTCGGTCGTCGAGGCGAAGGGCCGGGACGGCGCGCTCGGCGCGCGTGACCGAGCTCTTCTCGAGCTTCTCTACGCGACCGGCCTTCGTGTCTCGGAAGTCGTCGCGCTGAAGCTCGACGACGTGGACCTCGCGTCGCGCCAGGTGCGTACCGTCGGAAAGGGCAGGAAGGAACGGATCGTTCCCTTCGGCCGCGCGGCCGGCGACGCCGTGAAGGCGTGGCTCAAAGAGCGCGCGGGAATGCATCCGGCGGCGAAGGACGCGGCGTACGTTTTCCTGAACGTACACGCGGGGCGGCTCACGGACCGGAGCGTCCGGCGGATCCTCGACCGTGCCGTACTCGCCGCGAACGTGTCGCGCCACGCCTCGCCCCACGCGCTCAGGCACTCCTTCGCGACGCACCTCCTCGCGGCAGGCGCGGACCTGAGGTCCATCCAGGAGCTTCTCGGCCACGCGTCCCTTTCGACGACACAGAAGTACACGCACCTCGACGCGGAGCGGCTTCTCGAGGTCTACCGCAAGAGCCACCCGAAGGCCGAGGAACGGGACTGAGGACTTCCGGGCGCTAGACTCCGCGCGTGGCGCATCCGGTCTTCCACCACACGACGATTCTCTGCGTCCGTCGTGGAACGACGGTCGCCCTCGGCGGTGACGGGCAGGTCACGATGGGAACGACCGTCATGAAGCACGGGGCGTCGAAAGTTCGGCGCCTCCTCGACGGGAAGGTCCTCGCGGGCTTCGCAGGCTCTACGGCCGACGCCGTGACGCTCTTCACGCGCTTCGAGAAGAAGCTCGAGGAGTTCCACGGGCAGCTCGAGCGCGCGGCCGTGGAGCTCGCGACGGACTGGCGGACGGAGAAGACCCTCCGCCAGCTCGAGGCGCTGCTCGTCGTCGCAGACGCGAAGACGTCCCTCCTTCTGTCGGGGACCGGCGACGTGATCGCCCCGGACGAAGGGGTCCTCGCCGTCGGCACGGGCGGCCCTTTCGCGGCCGCAGCGGCGAAGGCGCTCCTGAGGCACACGGCCCTCGACGCCGCCGCGATCGTGAAGGAGTCTCTCGCGATCGCGGCCTCGATCGACATCTACACGAACGACACGATCAAGGTCGAGACCCTGCCGTGACGCCGCCGACGCTGCGCGACCTTTCGCCCCGGAAGATCGTGGCCGAGCTGGACCGCCACGTCGTCGGGCAGGCGAAGGCGAAGCGTTCGGTCGCGATCGCGCTCCGCGATCGCTGGCGCCGCCAGCGCCTGCCCCCCGAGCTGGCCCGCGACACGACCCCGAAGAACATTCTCATGATCGGGCCGACGGGTGTCGGCAAGACGGAGATTGCTCGACGGCTCGCGCGACTCGTCGACGCGCCCTTCGTGAAGGTCGAGGCCTCGAAGTTCACCGAGGTCGGCTACGTCGGCCGGGACGTCGACTCGATCGCGCGGGACCTCGTCGAAGCCGCCATCCGGCTCGTGAAGGAGGAGCGGCGCGCGCGCGTCGCCGACCGGGCCGCGGCGGCGGCCGAGGAACGCCTCCTCGACTTGCTCGTCGCTGCTCTCGCGGCCCCGCAGGCGGGCCGTGGCGAGACGGGCGCAAGCGCGGGTCTTCAGGACGGACGAGACCGCGTTCGGCGCGACCTGCGCGAGGGCAAGCACGAGTCGCGCGAAGTCGAGCTCGAGGTCGTCGACGAGCGCACGCCGCAGATTTCCGTCATGGGCCCGCAAGGCATGGAGGAGATGGGAATCGACCTTCCGGGGATGCTCCCGAACATCTTCGGGACGGCGCGGAAGAAGAAGGTCCGCCTTCCCGTCTCCGAGGCCCGGCCGCTCCTTCTCGAGCGGGAGGCGGACGCCCTCACGGACGAGGCGACGCTCCCGCAGGAGGCGATCCGCCGGGCCGAGGAGACGGGCATCGTCTTTCTGGACGAGATCGACAAGATCGCCGGGCGCGAGGGCGCGCGCGGCGGGCCCGACGTCTCGCGCGAGGGTGTCCAGCGCGACCTCCTGCCCCTCGTCGAGGGGACGACCGTCAAGACGAAGCACGGGATGGTCCGGACGGACCACGTCCTCTTCGTCGCGGCGGGCGCATTCCACGTCGCGAAACCCTCGGACCTGATCCCGGAGCTCCAGGGTCGTTTTCCGATCCGCGTCTCCCTCGACGCTCTCGGCGAGGAGGACTTCCTGAGAATCCTCACGGAGCCGGAGCATGCGCTCCCGAAGCAATCGGCGGCGCTCCTGGGCGCGGACGGAATCTCCCTCACCTTCGCCGACGACGGACTGAGGGAAATCGCACGCGCGGCCGCGGAAGTGAACCGTAACCTCGAGAACATCGGCGCGCGCCGGCTTCACACGATCCTCGAAACGGTCCTCGAGGAGATCTCGTACGCCGGCCCGGACGCGGCGGGCGCGCACGTCGTCGTCGACCGGCCTTACGTCGAGCGCGCGCTTTCGTCTCTCGTCCGCGACCGCGACCTGTCCCGCTTCGTGTTGTAGTTCGGGTTGGCCGAGCGGTGGAAGAGGAAGATTCTCTGAGAAAGGTGAAAACGGACGGAGCGTCGGAACCGCTAGAGCTGCGAAGCGCGGCCGGCACGTTTCGACACGCGCAGCCGCTGCCCGCGCCCCGACGCCCACCCGTCGGAGTCTCTGCTTTCCCTTTGTTCCTCGTTTCTCTTCTTCTTCTCCCGGGCTGCGGGAGGAAGCTGCCGCCCCAGGCGCCCCTTTCCGTCCTGCCGGCGCGTGTCGAGCCTGTGCGCATCGGCCAGGAGGGCCGATACGTCGTCCTGCGCTTCCCGTACCCGTCCCTCACGAACGCCGGAACGGCGCTCACGAACCTGTCGAAGGTTACGGTCCTCCGCGAGATCGCGGGCGCACGCGACGGACAGCGTGTCCCGCTCCCGCCATCGGACACCGTCGAGCGCGTCCGCGAGGAAAAGGCTTTCCGCGCGCGGGCCGAGACGATCGCCGAGCTTTCGCCGACGGACCTCGACGCGGCGACCGTTGGGCCCGACGTCGTGTACCGCGATCCCCTGATTCCGCTCTATCAGGAGAAGCGGATCGGGCACGTGATGCTCCGGTACGCCGTCACGGCGACGCGGGAGGAGAAGCGCGTCTCCGAGCTTTCCGCGATCGTGTCGATCGTTCCGCGCGTTCCGCCGGGCCGGCCCCTGCGCCTCGTCCCGACGGTCGAGGAGAACCGCGTGTGCCTCGACTGGTGGCCGCCCGCCGCGATGCTCGACGGCGCGAAGCCGGCCGTCGTCGCGGGCTATGCGGTCTACCGGCGCGAGGCCGGCGACGAGGAGTACGACGAGAAGCCGCTCGGAGTCGTGATCGGCGGGACGACCTACGTGGACGAGACGGTGCGGCCCGACCGCATGTACGTCTACACGGTGTGCGCGGCCCCCGTCGCCCAGTTGCCTCTGATTCTCGGGCCGCCCGCGGACCAGGCGCCCGTGTCGACGAGGGACGTCTTCCCGCCTCCCGCGCCCGAAGGCGTGCTCGTCCTCGTCGAGTCGGGCGGGACCCGCCTCGTCTGGAACCCCTCGCTGGCGCCCGACCTCGCCTCCTACCGTGTCTATCGCCTGGACGGCGACGCGCGCCTTCGCCTCGCGGACGGGCTGAAGGATCCGCTCTTTTTCGACGGGGGCCAGAAGGGCCGCGCCTACGGCGTCACCGCGGTCGACAAGGCAGGCAACGAGAGCCCGATGAGCACCGCCCGGTGAAGCCGACGCCTCTCGGCGCCCTTCCCCGGACGTTCACGAAGATGAGCGGGGCCGGCAACGACTTTCTCGTGTGGGCCGCTGGTCCGCCGGTCGGCCCCGCCGAGATCGCGGCGATGAGGCGGCTCTGTCGGCGAGGGACCGGCGTGGGCGCGGACGGCGTCCTTCTCGTGAGGCCGGACGGCGCGGGCCGGGCCGCGGTGGACTACTACAACGCGGACGGCTCGGCGGGCCGCTTCTGCGGCAACGGCACGCGTTGCGCGGCCCGCTTCGCGGCCGTGCGCGATTTCGCGCCTCAGAGCATGGTCTTGAGGACGGGGTGGGGAGACGTGCCGGCGCAGGTGGAACGCGGGGGCGTCACGCTGGAGTTGCCGGAGCCCGTCGCGGTCGGGAGGGCCGTGTCCTCTCTCGACGAGTCGGGGACGCTTCGCCGCGAAGCCTACGCGCTCGCGGTCGGCGTCCCGCACGTCGTCGCCTTCGTCGCCGACGGCGTGGACCTCGCGGGGCTCGAGCTCTCCCGCTTCGGGCCGGCTCTCAGACACCACGCTCGGCTGCGCGACGGCGCGAACGCGAACGTCGTCGAGGTCCTCGGGCGCTCCCGGCTGCGCGTGAGAACCTGGGAGCGCGGTGTCGAGGGCGAGACCCTCGGCTGCGGCTCCGGCGTCGTCGCCGCCGCCGTGACGGCCTGCGCGCTTGGCCACGGTGAACCTCCGGTCGCCATCGAGACCCGCTCGGGAGAGGTGCTCGCGGTGAACTTCCGGTTCGAGGCCGAGGTCGCGCGGGACGTGACGCTCGCGGGCGACGCCCGCATCGTGTTCGAGGGGACGCTCGATCCCGAGGAGTGGTAGGAAGGGGAAAACGGAAGATTACCCTTTCCGCAGCGCGGCGAGCAGCTTGCCGGGCAAGCCCCCGAAGGAGCCCGACGACATCGCGAGAACGAGGTCGCCGGGACGAAGCTCGGGGAGGAGGGAAGCAAGAAGCGCGTCGGGGCCCTCGGCCGTGACCGCGGGGATGCCGGACGCGCGGAGCCTCGCGACGAGAGCCTGCGTGTCCAGTGCGCCGGGCCCGCCGGGCCGCGACAGCCGTGCCCGATGAAACGGCGCCGCGAGGGCGACCGCATCGGCGCAAGACAGCGCCAGAACGTAGGACTCGAAGAAATCCGCACGTCCCGCCGTCATCGAGCGGGGCTCGAAGACGGCCCAGACGCGCCGACCGGCAAACCGCCGCTTCGCGCCGGCGAGCGTCGTGGCGACGGCCGTGGGGTGATGGGCGAAATCGTCGACGACGGTGACGCCCGCGGCCGTTCCCTTGACCTCCATCCGGCGCTGCACCCCGCGGAAGGATTCGAGACCGTGTGCGAGCTCCATGGGCGAAAGGCCGAACTCGAGTGCAACCGCGAAGGCGGCAAGCGTGTTCGCGACGTTGTGAAGGCCGGCGAGGGGCGAGTGGACGGCGAGAGGTTCGGCGCCGGACCGGTGCAGGGTGAAGCGGGTACCGTCCGCGCCCTCCACGATCTCCGTGGCGAGAAGGTCGACTTCGGGCGCGCCCGCCGGCCGCGGCGCCACGCCGCAGAGAACGACGTGCGCGCGGGCGGCGGCCGCTACCTCGAGGACGTTCGCGTCGTCTGCGTTCGCGACGAGCGTGCCGCCAGGGGGGACGAGCGCAACCCCCGCGCAAAACGCGGCCTTTACGGCGCCGAAATCGGGGTAGAGATCCGCGTGGTCGAACTCGACGGACGTCAGGACGAAAGTGCGCGGCGCGTAGTGGAGGAACTTGGGCCCCTTGTCCGCGTAGGACGTCGAATACTCGTCTCCCTCGACGACGAAGACGGGCCCTTTCCCGAGAGCCGCGGGGCCGGGGAAGTTCGCGGGCTCGCCACCGACGAGGTAGCCGGGATCGCGCCCCGCCGACGCGAGGAGCCACGCCGCGAGGGCGGTCGTCGTGGTCTTGCCGTGGGTCCCGGCGACGACGACCGGGTGCCGGCCGAGGAGGATCTCGTCGTGGAGCGTCTCGGGCATCGAGCGCACCCGGAGGCCTCGGCGCTCCGCCTCGAGAATCTCGGGGTTGTCCTTTCGCGCGACGTTGCCCGCGACGACCTCGTCCACCTCCGCGCCCACGTTCCCGGCGGCCCAGGCCGGCAGGACCCGGACGCCGAGCGCGGCCAGGCGGTCCGACATCGGGGGGTAGAGGAGGCCGTCGGAACCGGTCACGCGTTCGCCGCGGGCCAGAAGGAGGGCCGCGAGAGGGGTCATTCCCGTCCCACCGATGGCGACGAGATGGAACGTGCGTGGGACGGCCGGCACCGGGCGCGCAGTTTGCAAGACAGTCCTTTCGAGGTCAATCGGCGCCTCGCTGACACGGCGGGACCCGGTCTTCCCGGCACCGCCACGTATACTGGTGCGTCTCGAATTCCGAGTTTCCCGGGGGTCCGGCGAGGCCGCCCCCGTTCCCAAGGAGGCCCCCCGAAATGATTTCTCTCCGTCGCTCCAGGATCGTTTCCGCGCTCGCGGCGACTGCGCTCGCCCTCGCCGTGCTGCCGTCGCCCCTCGCCGCGCAGGCGAAGGCGGCGGACACCGCGGGCCCGAAGCTCGTCATCGTCGAGGACAAGAAAGACGTCGGGCAGATCGCCAAGGGCGAGCCGATCAAGCACGTCTTCGTTCTCAGGAACACGGGCAGCGCGGACCTGCACATCACGGACGTGAAGCCGTCCTGCGGCTGCACGGTCCCGGAGTTCGACAGGGTCATCAAGCCCGGCGGCGAGGGGAAGGTCACGCTCACCGTCGACACGAAGAACTTCTCGGGCCCGATCTCGAAGACCGCGCTCCTCATCACGGACGACCCGGCGGTCCCCCAGAAGACCCTCTTCCTCTCGGCCGTCGTCAAGCCCTTCGTCGACGCGCTGCCCTATGGCTTTTTCCGAATCACGGCGCTGTCGGGCGAGTCCGCGTCCGCGGACCTCATCCTCGTGTCGGACGAGCCGGACTTCAGGCCCTCGAAGGCCGAGGCTCCGAACTCGTTTCTCCGGGTCGCGCTCGCGCCCGTGCCGGAGAAAGAGCTCGTAAAGGACCGCAGCCCCAATCAGTGGAAGATCACGGTCACGACGGCGCCCGACGCGCCGGAGGGCCTGCTCGGCGGCAACGTGAAGGTCGCGACGGGCGTCAAGAAACAGCCCGAGATCGAGCTCCCGATCTCCGGCTTCATCAAGCCAACGGTGTCCGTGACGCCGCTCTCGATCAACTTCGGGAACTTCGACCCGAAGGGCGACCCGCAGAAACGGAACGTCATGCTCGTGAACAACAACGCCGCCGTCGAGGGGTTTTCCGTGACGAAGGCCGAGACGAACGTCCCCGGCATCTCGGCCGAGGTCGTCCCGGTCGACAAGTCGCGGGTGCAGGTCGTCCTCACGGTCGACCAGAAGATCAAGAAGGGCGTCTTCGAGGGGGACCTCGTGATCAGAACGAGCGACAAGACCAAGGGCGAGGTCAAGGTCCCGATCAAGGGCGTGATTCTCTGAGCTGAACGGGAAACCCGTGAGGCGGGTTTCCCTTCCCCGGCTTCGCCGACGACGGGATCCGGGGCCCTTTCTATCTGCGCCTGCGTGGCGTGGCCGAGGGCTGCGGAGAGGTCGGGACGTCGTGGAGCGGCGGATACGGGAGCCGCGCGGCTTCCTCGGCGATCGCCTTGAACAGGTGAAGGGCCGAGAGCCGGCGCGCTCGCCGTGGCCGGACGTACGTGGGCGAGAGAAGCGCCGAGAAGGGCGAGTCCGAGTCGTAATGAGAGGCCCAGGTCACGTCCGTCGTGCCGTCGGGGCGGCCCTCGACGAAGAACGAGATCGTGAGGCGCTCGACTCTCGCGTCGAGAAGGTCCGCGTCGTCCGACTTCAAGAGGAAAGAAAGCACCTCTCCGGGCTGGGCCGCGATCACGGTGAGGTCGAGCCGGCGCGGGCCGTCGACGGTCGTCACGTCGATCGAGAGGACCAGGCCCTTGGCGGCCGTGAGGGCCTTTCCGTAGGACGCCCGGCGCGGGACGACGTCGGGCACGCCGGCGAGGAGCCATGTGCTCACGGTTTCCGGGCCCACGAGGAGGCGCCAGACGACGGACTTGGGCGCGTGGATCGAAACGCACTCGGCCCCCTGAAACGCGGCGATCGGCGTGTCCGTGTAGGACCTCAGTCGCGTCGACCACGGGTCGGGCTGCTGCGCGGAGGCGGCCCTCGCGGCGAGGGTCGCGAGGCCGAGAATCGCCAGGGAGCGCTTCACCGACCCAGCATAACGGGAAATTAGACGTCTACAATTCCCCGATGCAGCCGGATTTCTTCCGGGCGTTCGCCCTTCTCGCGGCGCTTCTCGCGTCGCTCGCGTGGAGAGCGGCGGCGCTGCAGGATCCCGGACCGATGCCGTTCCGCTGGGAGGGGCTCGCCCGCAGGAACCCGGGGCTCGTCCTCTTCGGGAGCCGTTGGAAACCCGGCGTTCTCGAGCTGAGAGACGACCTCGTGCGCTGGACGGACCGCAAGGACCCCGGCAAGAACCTCGTCCTCCCGGTGCGGCGGCTCACGGGCCACGCGCTGAAGTGCCCCGGAGGCGTCGCTGCGCCGTGCACCCGATGGCGCGTCTCGACGCGCACGGAGACGTACGTTTTTCGGGAAGTTTCGCCCGCGGGCGGCGTCGCCCTGCGGCGCGCCTTTGACGCACTGCGCGGGGCGTACCCGGACCTCCCGTCCTCCGAAGAGCGTTAGGGCGACTTTTTTCGGGGCGCGGGCGGGAGGATCTCGAGCCAGTCGAACGCAGCCGAGAGCGTCCGCTCGTCCACCGCGCCCGGGACGTGGTCCTTCGGGGACTCGGCGTAGGCGAAGAGAAACCTCAGCTCGTTCACGCCGCGCTTCCAGGCGCCCCTGGGCGTCGGGACGGCGTAGACGCGGGGCTCCCCGCCGAGCGTCAGGGCGTCGATCCTCCGGTCGTTCAGGAAGAGCGTGAGCGTCTGCGCGGGCCCTCCCGGAAAGCCGAAGGGCCAGCAGCGAAAGCGCACGAGACGGTCGCCGTCGGCACGGCTCTTCACGACGAGGCGCGCCTCGCGCCCGAGGGCCCAGACGAAGGTGTCACCCAACTCGGCCTTCTCGAAGCCGTCCCAGCCGGATCCGAGGGCGCCCGCAGTCGTCTCGGGGTCGAAGTTCAGAGAGCGGGTCTCCTCGACGGGGCGGCAGGCCGCGGCGCCCCCGAGGGCGGCGGCCGCGAGCGTGAGGGCGAGCCTCTTCACGGGGGGCGAGTCTAGCGCCGGACCTCGACGCCCGAGGCCACGAAGACGGCGCCTCCCTTGCGCGCCTGCGCCTTGCCCTCGGCCGCGAGCGCACCTCCCTCGAGGCCGTCGGGCAGCGAGAAGGATCCGTCCGTGAGAATTGGCAGCACGGCGTCGCCTTCTTTGAGGGCGGGCTGGCCGGCGGGCCCCTCGTTCTTGCCCTCCACGCGCACGGCCTTCGCCGCGTACCTCTCCGGCGCGGCGACGACTTTCGCGACGCTCACGGGCGTGAGCCCACGCAGCGGCTTGCCGTAGAGGTCGGTCGCGCGGGCGGGAGCCGCGGCGGGAACGGCGAGAGCCGCGACGGCGAGAGCCGCCGCGGCGCGGTGCCACGAGCGGGTCATGGGGTCAGCGAGAACGCCTTGGAGCCGGAGAAGGGATACGTCACGGCTGTCCCGGAGCACGGCGCGCCGGCCGAGCCGGAGGCGCGCGTGTAGGTCAGGCTGCCGTAGACGGAGCCGTCGTACTTCGAGTTGATCGTGCCGCTGAACGTGCCATCGGCCTGGGCGCCCGAGAACGAGATCGTCCCGTCCGTGTTCGCGACGAAGCTCGTATTGCTGCTCGTGCCGGACGAGGCGCCGAAGGCCTGGAAGTAGAAGACGTAGTTCTGCCCGGCGCAGTTCGGGACGACGACGGCCATCGTCATGTAGTCGCCGTTCCCGTTCAGGATGTCGACGCGGCCCGAGAACTCGAATCCGCCGTCGTTCAGGAGGAGGCCGTAGGCCCCGTTGTTCGCGCGGGCGACCTTCACAGGCGGCGAGTAGCTGATCGAGGCGATCGCGTTGTCGGTGATCGAGGCGCCCGTCGCGACGGGGCCGCCACTCTTGACCGTCACGGTCGCGGTGAGGTTCGTGTCGTTTGCCGAGTATCCGAAGGACGCCGCGATGTCGTTGATCTGCGTCTGTCCGAACTTCGCGAGCGTGACGTCGCGGGTTCCGAGGGCCGTCCCGTCGCCCTTGAGGAGCTTGACCGTCACGACCGTCGTCGCCGTGCCGTTCGCGGACAGGAGGAAGAGGTTCGTCCGATAGCCGCTCGAAGCGCTCGTCGACGCCGAGACGTAGGGGACGTACGCCGTCTCCCCGAGCGCGACGAGCTGGTCCGTGCTCTGGGCGGGGATCGCGAAGCCGTTCGTCCCGGCCACGCCCGTCGCGCTTTTCGCGTTCGCGACGAGCGTCTGCGAGAGGACCCACACAGCGGTCGGCGTCGTGCCGGTCGACTCGACCCGGATGCCGCCGGCGCCCGTCGTCCCGAACGACGTCGCAAGGACGTCGTCGATCGCGAGCGTGGAGTTCGCGGCCACCGACACGGAGACCTTGCCCGCGCCGCTGTTGTCGCCGGACCCGTCGCTCGCGCGGAGGAGATACAGGTCGACGGACGCGACCGAGGGGTTCGGGTTCACGATGCGCAAAGACGACCGGAAATCTTCGCCGTTGCGGCCGGTCGCTTTCGCCGAGGTGACGACCCACTGGGTCGTGGCCGGGGTGTCCGCGAGGAAGGTGGCGGGCGTCAGGAGCACGGCGAGGGCGGCGGAACGGGGATTGAGGCGCATGCGGTCGGTTTCCTCTCGGGGGAGATTTTGACCCGGATTGGACGCGAAAAGCCCGGCAAAGTTGCTGCGCGTCCCGTGGGAGTGTCGCGCGTCGAGCCGGTCTTTCAGAAGAGGGGGCCGGGGGAGCCCGCGATCCGGCGGAAGTCACCGCGGCGGCGCGAGGCGAGGAGCGGCGCGGATTCCTCTGCCGTGAGGCCGAGACGGTGCGCCGCTTCGAGGAGCGCGGCCGCCTCCGCGGGGA
>JBAUSZ010000399.1:0-20544 GCA_049581965.1 Thermoanaerobaculia bacterium
GGGTTCCCCCGCGCCCCCTCCCTACTTCTTCGTCGCCTTCTTCTTCCCGGCCACGGCGCCCTTCCGGGGGCCCTTCCGCGTGCGGGCGTTCGTGTGGGTGCGCTGTCCGCGGACCGGGAGGTTGCGCCGGTGACGCAGGCCACGATAGCAGCCGATCTCCATGAGGCGCTTGATGTTCTGCGCCACGTCCTTCCGGAGGTCTCCCTCCACCGTGACGTTCTCCTGAATCGTCTTGCGGATGCGCGAGACCTCGTCCTCCGAGAGATCCTTGACACGGGTGTTGCGGTCAACCCGGGCAGCCTCGAGGATCTTGTTCGAACCCGGACGCCCGATCCCGAAGATGTAGGTCAGGCCGATCTCGACGCGCTTGTTGGGGGGAAGGTCGACACCTGCGATGCGAGCCATTCGTGTTTCCTCTTCAGCCCTGACGCTGCTTGTGTTTGACGTTTTCGCAGATGACCCTCACGACGCCGGCACGGCGGATCACCTTGCACTTGCTGCAGATTTTCTTGACGGATGTGCGGACTTTCATGGTGCTCCTCGACTCATTTGTACCGGTAGATGATGCGTCCGCGCGTCAGGTCGTACGGCGATAGCTCGACGAGGACCTTGTCACCCGGGAGGATGCGGATGAAGTGCTTCCTCATCTTCCCGGAGATGTGCGCGAGCACCTGATGTTTGTTCTCCAACTCGACCTTGAACATCGCGTTCGGCAACGGCTCGACCACCGTCGCGGTCACTTCGATGGCGTCTTCCTTCGACATGTTCCTCCGTCTACGCCTGGACCGCCACGGGCAGCGGGTACTCGTGGGCGCCGGGGGCTCCGGCGAGGATGGCTTCGGACGCGTAGCGTCCGAAGCCGAGGACGACGGGGCCGTGGGCCGTCGCGACGACCGTGTGCTCGAAGTGGGCCGACACCTGTCGATCCTTCGTGCGCACGGTCCATCCGTCCGGGTCGGTCGTGACCGCGGCGCCTCCGAGGTTGAACATGGGCTCGATCGCGAGGGTCATTCCTTCGCGGATGATCTCGCGCTTTCCGGCGGGGCCGTAGTTCGGTACCTGTGGCTCCTCGTGAAGGGCCGTCCCGATCCCGTGCCCGACGAACTCGCGGACGACGCCGTATTTCCCGCGCTTCGCGACGGCTTCGACCGCCGCACCGATGTCGCCGATGCGCCCCCCGATACGAACGGCGTCGATCCCCGCGAGGAGCGCCGCATGGGTCGTCTCGACGAGCTCGCGCACGGCGTCTGCGACGGGCGCGACCGCGATCGTGCGCGCCGCGTCCGCGTAGTAGCCGTCCACGATCGCACCGAGATCGAGGCCCACCGCGTCCCCGGGCCTCAGCGTCCGGCTCGCGGAGGGGATTCCGTGAACGACCTCGTCGTTGATCGAAATGCAGATCGTCTTCGGATACCCGCGATAGCCGGGAAACGCGGCCTTCCCGCCTCGCGCGGCGATGCTGTGCGCGGCGATACGGTCGATCTCGGCCGTCGTGACCCCGGGGCGGCACGCAGCCGCGCACTCGGCGAGCGTCTCGTGCACGATCCGGGCGGCTCGCTCCATCTTGAGGATCTCCGACTTGCCCTTGCAGGTGATCACGCCGCCCCCTGCCGGGTCCTGGCCGCCGACGCGCCGACGTCCGCGGCCACGGCCTCGACGGCACGGTCGCCGTCGATCGTGACGAGAAGTCCGGCCTTCCGATAGAGGTCCGCCAGCGGTGCGGTCTTTTCGCGATAGACCCGGAGCCTCTCCGCAATGGTCTCCCGCGTGTCGTCGGCGCGCCCCTCGAGCAGGGCCCGCTTGAGAAGCCGGTCGACGAGCCTCGCGTCCGGGACGTCGATGAACAGGACGACGTCCACCTTGCCGCCCTCGCTCTTCAGGAGAGCATCCAGCGCCTGTGCCTGGGCGACCGTGCGCGGGTACCCGTCGAAGATCGCACCGTCCTTCGCATCCCTCTCGCGGAGCCGCTCGGCGAGCATCTTCGTGACGAGATCGTCCGGCACGAGCGCGCCGGACTCCATGATCGGCTTTGCGATCGCGCCGAGCGCGGTTCCCCTTGCGACATGGCTCCTCAGGAGGTCCCCCGTCGAGATCTGCGGAACCCCGGTCGACGCCGCGAGACGCGACGCCTGGGTTCCCTTGCCCGACCCGGGAGGTCCGAAGAACACGATGGCGGACGGCATGGCGGACTAGTTCCTCCGGCCCCGGATTCGGCCCTTCTTCAGGAAGCCGTCGTAGTTGCGCATGACGAGCTGGGATTCGATCTGCTGGACCGTGTCCATCGCCACGCCCACGACGATGAGGAGCGACGTGCCGCCGAAGAAGAAGGAGACGCCGAGCCCCTGCGTGATGAAGTTCGGGAGATGGGAATCGAGCCAAGGGCCGATGCCCGGAATGCTCTGGACGCGGAAGCCCATCGTGAGGAACTCGGGGAGAAGCGCGATGACCGCGAGATAGATGGCTCCGATGAGGGTGATGCGGGTCAGCACGGTATCGATGTAGTCCGACGTGGCCTTCCCGGGCCGTATGCCCGGGATGAATCCGCCGTACTTTCGCATGTTCTCCGCGGTGTCGTTCGGGTTGAAGATGATCGAAATGTAGAAGTAGCAGAAGAAGATGATCCCGACCGCGTAGAAGAGGTTGTAGAGGGGCTGGCCGACGGCGAGCTGCTCGGCGATCTTCTTCATGAAGTCGCTCTTGAAGGCGGAGGCGATGTACTGGGGGAACTGGAGGATCGAGACGGCGAAGATGATCGGGATGACGCCGCCTGTGTTCACGCGCAGCGGGAGGTACGTGTTCTGCCCCCCGAAGACCTTGCGGCCGACGACGCGCTTGGCGTACTGGACGGGAATGCGGCGCTGCGCGCGCTCGACGAAGACGATCGCCGCGACGACGGCCGCCATGAAGACCAGCAGGAAGATCGCCGTGAATAGGGTCATGGAGCCGCGGCGGATCTGGTCGACCGAGTTCAGGACGGCCGTCGGGAGGTTCGCGACGATGCCGGCGAAGATGATGAGCGAGATGCCGTTGCCGACGCCGCGCTCGGTGATCTGTTCGCCGAGCCACATGACGAACGCGGTTCCGGTCGTGAGAGTCAGGATCGCCATCAGAACGAATCCGAGCTTGCCGGACTCCGAGCCCGGGTCGCGCACCGAGAGATAGCGGCCGCTCGGAGTCGTCTGGCTCCAGAGCCACAGTGAGATACCCGCGCCCTGGACGATCGAGAGGACGACCGTGCCATACCGGGTGTACTGCGTGATCTTCCGGCGTCCCATCTCCCCTTCCTTCGAGAGCTTCTCGAGGTAGGGCCAGACGACGGTGAGGAGCTGCAGGATGATCGATGCCGTGATGTAGGGCGCGATACCCATCGCGAACACGGAAAGCCGGCGCAGCGCGCCGCCCGAAAAGACGTCGAGAAAGCCGAGGATGCCCCCCGAGCTCGCCTTGAAGAATTCCTCGAGCGCCGTCGGGTCGAGACCCGGCGTCGGGATGTGCGAACCGATCCGGTAGATCGCGAGAAGCCCGAACGTGAAGAGGACGCGTTTCCTCAGGTCCGGGATCGCGAAGATGTTGCGGAACGACTCGAAGATCTTCATTACGACGCGAGGACCTCGCAGCGTCCACCGGCGGCTTCGATCTTCTTCTTCGCACCCTCCGTGAACTTGTGCGCCGAGACGACGAGACTCTTCTTGATCTCGCCCGTCCCGAGCACCTTCACCCCGGCGGCGCTCTTTTTCACCTTCACGGCCCCGGAGCTCCGGAGAACCTCGAGCGTGACGTTCTCACCGCCCTTGAAGAGGCGCTCGAGAGCCTCGACGCTCACCGTCGCCCATTCCTTGCGGAAGATGTTCGTGAAGCCGCGCTTCGGGATGCGGCGGTGAAGCGGCATCTGACCGCCCTCGTGACCGCGGAGATGCGAGTAGCCCGAGCGGGAATTCTGGCCCTTGTGGCCCTTGCCAGACGTCTTGCCGAGGCCCGAGCCGGGTCCGCGGCCCACGCGCTTCCTGCCCGTGGTCGCGCCCTTTCGGGGTCCGAGGTTGTGCAGTCCGTGCGACATGGCGTTCCTTTAGGCCCCCTCGACGATCGTGACGAGGTGGCGGATCTTGTGGACCTGACCGCGGACGGCCGGCGTGTCCGGGCGGACGACTTCCTGCCGGATGCGGCGGAGGCCGAGTCCGAGCAGCGTCTGCTTCTGGTCGACGGGCGCGCAGATGCCCGACTTCACCTGGCGAATGCGAAGGGTTGAGGAAGATTTCCGCGTCGGAGCGGCCGCATTCGCGGCCGCGGGAGCCGCCGCATTCGCGGCGGCCTGGGGCTGCTTAGAAGGCGCGTGCGGCGCCCTCGCGGCGGCTTCGCCACCGCCGCGAGGCTTCGCCGAGCCAACCTGCCCGGGACCACTCGAAGCAATCTCTTTCTTCCTCTTCTCTTTCTCTTCGGTCTTCTTCTCGTCACTCATCAGACCTTCTCCGTGGCGGCCTCGGCCGGCGCCGTCGGCACCGGCGCGGCGGCAGCGGCCGGCTCCGCGACCTTCGCCTCGCCGTTGCCGACGCCGCGGGCCTTGGCGATCGACTCCTCGAGCTGCAGGTGGAGGAGTGCGTCGAACGTGGCCTTCACGACGTTGTGCGGGTTCGTCGTGCCGAGCGATTTCGTGAGGATGTTCTGGACGCCGGCCGACTCGAGGACGGCCCGCACCGCGCCGCCGGCGATGACCCCCGTGCCCTCGGAGGCCGGCTTGAGCATGACCCGGCCCGCGCCGTAGTGGCCGATGATCGGATGCGGGATCGTCTTGCCCTTGAGCGGGACCTTGATCATCTTCTTCTTGGCCATCTCGATCCCCTTCTTGATGGCCATCGGGACTTCCTTCGCCTTGCCGGCGCCATAGCCGACGCGGCCGTGCCCGTCCCCCACGACGACGAGAGCCGAGAAGGAGAAGTTCTTGCCGCCCTTGACGACCTTCGTCACGCGGTTGATGTGGACGACGTGGTCGATGAGGTCGGCGCCCGCGCGGCCCTCACCGAGGGCGCCGGCCGGACGGGGCGGAGGGCCCCCGGGGCCGGAGCGGCCGCCGGGGCGGTTTCCACGCGGGGGACGATTGATCGGCGCGTTGCTGCTCAAAACTTCAACCCCTTCTCGCGGGCGGCTTCCGCGAGCGCTTTCACGTTGCCGTGGTAGAGATGGCCGCCGCGGTCGAAGACGACCGCGGAAATGCCCTTCGCCTGGGCGCGCTCGGCAATGAGCGCACCCACTTTGACGGCGGCGTTCTTGTTCGCGGCGCTCTTCGCCTTGCCGCGCACGCCTTCCTCGCGAGACGTCGCATGCGCGAGCGTCCTTCCGGCGGCGTCGTCGATGAGCTGGACGGAGATCCAGCGAAGAGTCTTGCTCACGGCGAGGCGCGGCCGCCCGGCCGTGCCCTTCACCTTCGTGCGGATCCGCGCGTGGATGCGCGTCCTCGCCTCGACCCGGCCTTTGGCCTTTTGCATGGTCAGTTCCTCACTTGCCCGTGGCCTTGCCGGCCTTCTTCTTGAGGACCTCGCCCGCGAAGCGAAAGCCCTTGAGCTTGTAGGGGTCCGGCGGCCGGATCCCGCGGATCTCGGTCGCGGTCTGCCCGACCTTCTGCTTGTCGACGCCGGTCACGATGATGTGCGTGACGTCCTTGGCCTTCGCGTCCGGCGCGACGTCCACCTTGACGCCTTCGGGCATGGGAAACGTGACCGTATGCGAGAAGCCGACGGAAAAGACGACGTTCTTCCCCTTCACCTCGGCCTTGAAGCCGATGCCGACGAGGTCGATCTCGCGCTTGAACCCCTGGGTCACGCCAAGAACGGCGTTCTGCAGCAGGGCCCGGTTGAGGCCATGAAGGGCCTTGTCTTTCTTCTCTTCGCCCGAGCGCGCAAGGTGGACGGCACCGTCTTTCTTCGTCACGGCGATGCCCGCGAGGATCGGCGCCGTCACGGAGCCCTTCGGACCCTTCACGGTCACGGCCTCGGGGCCGACCTCGACGTCGACGCCCTTCGGAACGGCGACGGGCTTTTTTCCGACTCGAGACATGTTTCCCTCACCACACCGTGCAGACGACCTCGCCGCCGACGCCGCGCTTCTTGGCGTCGTTGCCGGTGAGGAGGCCCTGCGAGGTCGAGACGATGGCGACGCCGAGGCCGCCGAGTACTTCCGGCAACTCGTTCTTGCCCGCGTAGAGGCGACGGCCCGGTTTGCTGGACCTCGTGAGGCCGTGGATGACTGGATTGCCCGTCTCGTCGTACTTGAGGTACAGACGGAGGAGGCTCCCGCCGCGGTCGTCCATGACCTTGTAGTTCTTGATGTAGCCCTCGTCCTTGAGGATGCGAGCGAGCTCCACCTTGAAACGCGACGACGGCACGTCGGCTTTCTCGTGGCGCGCGGAGATCGCGTTCCTCAGGCGCGTGAGGAGGTCCGAGACGGGATCGGTGACGTTCATCTCGCCTCCTCCCTACCAGGATGCTTTCGTCACGCCGGGGATGTAGCCCGCGAGCGCGAGATTGCGGAAACAGATGCGGCACATGCCGAACTTCCGGAGGAAGCCCCGCGGACGCCCGCAGCGCGCACAACGGTTGCGCTTGCGGATCGCGTACTTCAGCTTCGAGTTCGCCTTGATGATCGCGGCGCGACGAGCCATTTCGGTCGCTCCTTGGCTATCGCCCGAACGGCATGCCGAGCTCCCGAAGGAGAACCCGGGCCCGGTCGTCCGAGCCAGCCGTCGTGACGATGGTGACGTTGAGTCCCTTGGATTTGTCGATCTTGGTGGGGTCGATTTCGGGGAAGATCAGATGGTCCTTCACGCCGAGGGTGTAGTTTCCGCGCCCGTCGAACGCCCGCGTCGGCACGCCGCGGAAGTCGCGAACGCGCGGAAGCGCGACGTTCATGAGGCGGTCGAGAAACTCGTACATGCGCTGGCCGCGCAGCGTAACGCGGCAACCGATCGGCATGCCGGCGCGCAGCTTGAACGTCGCGATGGATTTCTTCGCGCGCGTGACGACGGCACGCTGCCCCGCGATGCGCGTGAGCTCCTCGGCCGCCGCGTCGACGAGCTTGGCGTTCGAGATCGCTTCGCCGATGCCCATGTTCAGGACGATCTTCTCCACCTTCGGCACCGCCATCGGGTTCTGGATGCCGAACTCCTTCTTGAGGACGGGAACGACGTCCTTCTGGTACTTCTCGGAAAGTCGCGCGGTCATGGCTACTCCCCCGCGGCCCGGAGCGTCCCGATCGTCGAGCCGCTCTTCTTTGCGTAGCGAACCCACTCGGCGCCCTCCCGGCGGACGCCGACACGCGTCGGCTTGCCGCCCTCGGGGTCGACGAGCATGAGGTTCGAGAGGGCGATCGGCGCCTCGCGCTCCAGAATGCCGCCCTTGATGTTCTTCTGCGGATTCGCCCGCGTCGCGCGCTTGATCTTGTTCACGCCCTCGACGATGGCTCTGCCCTTGTCCGGGATCACCCGCAGGACCTTGCCCTGGGCGCCCCGGTCCTTGCCGGTCAGGACGACGACCACGTCGTCCTTGCGGATGCGGCGCTTGCCGCCATAGGTAACCTGCTTCTTCTTCATGGTCAGATGACTTCCGGAGCGAGAGAGATGATCTTCATGAACTTCTTCTCGCGGAGCTCACGCGCGACCGGCCCGAACACGCGGGTGCCGATCGGCTCCCGTTCGTTGTTCACGAGGACGGCGGCGTTCGTGTCGAACTTGATGTAGCTCCCGTCGCGGCGGCGCTGCTCGCGCACGGTGCGGACGATGACGGCCTTGACAACCTTTCCCTTCTTGACCGGGTCCGGCGCGTCGGGGTTCGATTCCTTGACGGAGCAGGTGATCACGTCCCCGATGCGGCCGTAGTCCCCGGTCGAGCCGCCCTGGACCTTGATGCAGGCCAGGCGGCGCGCGCCGGAGTTGTCGGCAACCTCGAGGATCGTTCCCATCTGGATCACGACGCCCTCCCTTCGGGAGCGGGAACTCTCTTCACCGACTTGACGGCTGCGCTGCCCGGGACCTCCGCCGTGTCGGCGACTTCGCCGTGGCCCTTCGTGACGATCGCGACGACGCGCCAGCGCTTTTTTGCCGACAGCGGGCGGGTCTCCTCGATCTGGACCGTGTCGCCTGGCTGCGACTTCAGCACCCGGTCGTCGGCGAGGAAGCGCTCCGAGCGCTTCATGAAGCGGCCGTAACGCGCGTGCTTGACGAGGCGCGACACCTCGACGACGACCGTCTTCTCCATCTTGTTCGAGACGACGGTTCCGAGCTTGCGCGAGCGCCGCGAGGCTGCTCGTGCCGGGGCGGCCGCGCCCGCGGGGGGGCCGGATTTGTTCGGGTTCGTGCTCATGGGCTTGCTCACTGCTTCCTGTCAGGTCCTATTTCTTCTTGCTTTTCTTGGCGTGGGCGGACTTGGCCTTCGGGGCACCGGACGTCTTGCCCTTCGGTTCCGCGGATTTCTTCGAAGGTGAATGGGCCTTTGCCGGGGCACCGGCCGCCTTCTTGCCCTTTGCCGCTGCGGCCGCGCGCTTCTTCGCGCCCTTGCCGGAGGGCGCCGCGACTGCGCCAGCCGCGCCCTTGGGCTTCGGCGTCGCCGCGGCGCTCTTTTCACTCGAGGAAGTCTCCTTTTCGGACGTTTCGGCGTGCGCCGCTGCGACTTCGTGCGCCGCCGCCGCCGCCGTCTCGGCGGCACGCATGTGGCGCGCGGTCATGAGGCGGGCGATGTCCTTGCGGAGTTGCTTGATCTTCATCGGGTTCTCGAGCTGTCCCGTCGCCTTCTGGAGGCGGAGCGTGAAGAGGGACTGCGTCCACTCCTTGACCTTCGCGGCCTTCTCCTCGGGAGTCCAGTCGAGCATCGCCTGGATCTTCATGCTCACCTCACCGCCGCGAGGAACGTGCGCGAGACGAAGCGGGTCTTGATTCCGATCTTGTCCGCGGCGAGCGAGAACGCTTCGCGCGCCGTCTTCTCGTCCACGCCTTCCATCTCGAAGAGGATGCGCGCCGGCTTGACGACGCAGACCCAGCCTTCCGGCGCGCCCTTGCCCTTGCCCATGCGGGTCTCGAGCGGCTTCTTCGTGATGGGCTTGTCCGGGAACACGCGAATCCAGAGTTTCCCGCCGCGCTTGACGTGGCGCTGGACCGCGACGCGGCCCGCCTCGATCTGGCGCGCGGTGAGCCAGCCCGGCTCGAGCGCCTGAAGACCGTACTCCCCGTGGGTGAGATCGGCCCCGCGGAGCGCCGTGCCCCGCATGCGGCCGCGCTGCTGTTTGCGGTACTTGACCTTCGACGGCATCAACATGAGCGTTGTTCCTTACGCAACCTTCCGTCGGCTCTTGGCGCGGTGGAGGTCACCCTTGTAGATCCAGCACTTGACGCCGATCTTTCCGTATGTCGTCCGGGCCTCCGCGAAGCCGTAGTCGATGTCGGCCTTGAGCGTGTGGAGCGGGAGGCGACCCTCCTGGTACCACTCGGAACGCGCGATCTCGGCGCCGTTGAGACGGCCGCCGCAGCGGATCTTGATTCCCTGCGCCCCGAAGCGGAACGCGGACTCCATGCCCTTCTTCATCGCCCGCCGGAACGCGACGCGGCGCTCGAGCTGCATCGCGATGGACTCGGCGACGAGCTGGGCGTCGGTCTCGGGGCGCTGGATCTCGATGATGTTCACGTGGATGTCCTTGCCGAGACGCTGCTGCAGCCGGTCGCGGAGCTGGTCCACGGAGGCGCCCTTTTTCCCGATGATGACGCCGGGACGGGCCGTCATGATGTTGATCTTGAGCTTGTTCCCCCGCTCGATCTCCACCTCGGACACCGCCGCGTTCGCGAGGTCGCGCTTGAGCTCTTCGCGCAGCTTGATGTCGTCGTGCAGGTACTTGAGGTAGTCCTTCTCGGCGTACCAGCGCGAGTGCCAGGTCCGGTTGTAGCCGATGCGGAAACCGTAGGGGTGGACTTTCTGTCCCATCGTTGACTCCGTTACTCGGCCGCGTCCGGCTTGGCGGACGGCTTCTTGGACTTCGTGGCGCCCTTTTCGCCCTTCGGTTCGGCGTGCGCATGATCTGCGTGGCCTGCCGGGCTTTTCGACCCGGACTTCGCCGCCTTCGGGCGCGCGGCCGCGGCCGACACGGCGGCGGCGACGCGCCCCTGACGCTTCTTGACGAGCGGTTTCGGCGCCTCGGCCTTGAGACCCGCCGCCTTGCGTGCCGCAGCGTCGTCGGAGAGGACCACCGTCACGTGACAGAACGGGCGCGGCACGAGCCACATGCGGCCCTGCGGGCCGCTCATGAAGCGCGGGCGCGCGAACCGCTTCTTGTAATTCGAGACGGCGCGGATCATCGCGTTGCGCTGGAGGGGCTTGCGCCCGGCCTCGTCGACATGGATCTTCGAAACGACGAGCGCGTCCGCGTCCACGCCCGACTCGTTCTGCTGCGCGTTCGCGAGAGCGGACTCGAGGAGCTTCAGGAGGTCGGGAGAGCACGACTTGCGCGTCGTCCGAAGGGTCGCGAGGGCCCTTCCGACGGGCTTCAGGCGGATGAGGTCCGCCACGAGGCGGACCTTCTGCGCGGAGCCGCGGTAATGGCGGAGGCGGGCGACGGCTTCCATCGTTCTCCCCCTCAACCCTTCGCCGCAGGCGCGGCAGCCGCCGGAGCGCCTGGAACCCCGGGGGCTCCCGGAGCGCCGGGGGCGCCGGGTGTGGCGCCTTTCTCGATCTTCCGGCCCGAGTGGCCCTTGAAGGTTCGCGTGGGCGAGAACTCGCCGAGCTTGTGCCCGACCATGTTCTCGGAGATGTAGACGGGGATGAACTTCTTGCCGTTGTGGACGGCCAGCGTGTGGCCGACCATGTCGGGCAGGATCGTCGAGCGGCGCGACCACGTCTTGAGGACGCGCTTCTCGCCCGCTTCGTTCATCGCGGCGATCTTCGTGAGGAGCGGCCCGTCGACGAACGGCCCCTTTTTCGTGGAACGAGACATGGTGTTTCCTCGTCTCCTACTTGCGGCGCTTGACGATGAGCGCGTCGGTACGCTTGTTGTTGCGGGTCTTCTTGCCCTTGGTCTTCCAGCCCCAAGGCGACGTCGGGTGGCGGCCGCCGGACGTCTTTCCTTCGCCGCCGCCCATCGGGTGGTCCACGGGGTTCATCGCGACGCCGCGGTTGTGAGACTTCCACCCGAGCCAGCGGTTGCGGCCGGCCTTTCCGATCGAGACGTTCTCGTGCTCGAGGTTGCCCACCTGGCCGATCGTGGCGTAGCAGTCCACGCGCACGCGACGCAGCTCGCCCGAGGGCACCCTCAGGAGCGCGAAGCCGCCCTCTTTCGCCATGAGCTGGGCGCTCGCGCCCGCCGAGCGGGCGATCTGCCCGCCGCGGCCAGGCTTGAACTCGATGTTGTGGACGACGGTTCCGAGCGGGATCGACTTCAGGGGAAGCGCGTTCCCGACCACGATGTCGGCCGAAGGGCCCGACACGAGCGTCTGGCCGACCGCGATGCCGACCGGCGCGACGATGTAACGCTTCTCTCCGTCGGCGTAGTTCAAGAGCGCAATCCGCGAGCTACGGTTCGGGTCGTATTCGATCGAGGCGACCTTCGCCGGAATCCCGTGCTTGTCGCGCTTGAAGTCGATCGTCCGATAGCGCCTCTTGTGGCCGCCGCCGCGCCACCAGGACGTGAGATGGCCGCGGCTGTCGCGGCCCCCGGTCTTGAGCTTTCCCTTCGTGAGCGACTTCGTGGGCTCGGACCTGGTGATCTCCGCGAAATCCGAGGTCGTCCTCTGGCGCATTCCGGGAGACGTCGGCTTGTAGGACTTGACGGGCATGGCGTCACACCCCTTCGAAGAGGGCCGGGAGCTTCTGGCCCTTCGCGAGCTTCACGTAGGCCTTCTTCCGGTCCTGGGCGCGGCCGATCGACTTCCCGACCTTCTTGATCTTCCCGCTCACGGCAACGACGCGAACGGCGTCGACCTTGACCTGGAAGAGGGCCTCGACCGCCTTGCGGATCTCGATCTTGTTCGCGTCGCGGGCGACGTCGAACGTGAGAACGTTCTGCGCCTGGCTCATCGCCGTGGACCGCTCCGTGAGGACCGGGCGCACGAGGACGGACTGGTGCGTGCGGCCGATCGTCATGCGAGCACCTCCGAGACGGCGCGGAGGGCGTCCTCGCTGAGGACGATCGTGCCGGCGTTCAGCGCGTCGTAGACGTTGAGAGAGAGCGGGTCCCGCGTCGTGACCTTCGGGTTGTTCGCCGCGGCGCGCGCGAGGTTCTCGTTGCCGTGGCGATCCACGATGAGCGCCTTGCCGGAGACCCCGAGCTTCGCGAGCACGCCCGCGAAGTCCTTCGTCTTGTGCGTCGCGAGCTTGATCGCGTCGAGGAGGACGACCTTCTGGTCGCGCGCCTTCTCGGAGAGCACGCAGCGGAGTGCCGCCTTCTTCGCCTTCGCGTTCACCTTGAGGGCGTACGAGTGCGGCACCGGCCCGAAAGCCGTGCCGCCATGGCGGTGGATGGGGGGCCGGCCGCCGCCCTGGCGGGCGCGACCGGTGTGCTTTTGCTTGAAAGGCTTCTTGCCCGAGCCGGACACCTCGGCGCGGGTCTTCGTCTTGTGGGTCCCGCGGTGCTCGCGCGCGCGGATCTCCTTGACGACTTCCCACACGAGATGCCTGCGGAACGGCACCCCGAAGATGTCCTCGGGGAGCGTCGCCTCCCCGACCGTCTCGGCCTTGAGGTTTCGGACCTTGACTTTCAGCAAGGAGGCGGCGGTCTTCGTCTTCTTTTCAGCCATGGCCGCTCCTTACGCCGCCGCCCCGTTGCCGGCCTTCTTCGAGAGCTTCTTCACGATCTTGACGACCGTGTTGCGCGCTCCCGGGACCGCGCCCCGGAGATAGATGAGGTGGTTCTCCGTGTCGACCCGCACGACGACGAGGTTCTTCATCGTCGTCTGCTTGCCGCCCATCCGCCCCGACGAGCGGGTGCCCGGGTAGACGCGGGACGGGAAGGCGGACGCGCCGATGGAGCCCGGCGCCCGGTGGAACATCGAGCCGTGCGTGGCCGCGCCGCCCGTGAAGCCGTGGCGCTTGACGACGCCCTGGAAGCCCTTGCCCTTGGAAACGCCGACGACGTCGACGTGCTCCCTCTCGGCGAAGATGTCGCAGAGAACCTTGTCGCCGGGGGCGGCTTTCTCGTCCGCGTCGCAGCGAACCTCGCCGAGGGTCTTCGCCGGCGGCACGCCCGCCTTCTCGAAATGGCCCTTCGCGGCCGCCGTGAGGCGGCGGGGCGACACGCGGCCGACGAGCCCGAGCTGGACGGCGTCGTAGCCGTCGTGGTCCTTCGTCTTGCGCTGGACGACGAGGCACGGCCCGGCCTCGACGACCGTCACGGGTACGACCGTGCCGTCGGCCTCGAAGACCTGCGTCATGCCGATCTTGCGTCCCAGGATTCCGTTAATCATTTTTTCGTTCCTCGTCTCGTCTGCGACGGGACGGTCACTTCCCCATCGTCCGGATTTCGACTTCGACGCCGGCCGGAAGCTCGAGCTTGGTCAGCGCGTCCACCGTCTGCGGCGTCCACTCGAAGATGTCGAGCAGGCGCTTGTGCGTCCGCATCTCGAACTGCTCGCGCGACTTCTTGTCGACGTGCGGCGAGCGATTGACCGTCCAGCGCGCGATGGTCGTCGGCAGCGGGATCGGACCCGCGACCTTCGCGCCGGAGCGCCGCGCCGTGTCGACGATCTCGGTCGTCGACTGGTCGAGGATCCGGTAGTCGTACCCCTTGAGGCGAATTCGGATGCGGTCATTGGCCATTTGAATCTCGTTTTCTACGCCAGGATCTCGATGACGGTGCCGGCCCCGACGGTGCGGCCGCCTTCGCGGATGGCGAACTTGAGGCCCTTCTCCATCGCGATCGGGGCGATGAGCTCGATCTCGAGCTCCACGTCGTCGCCGGGCATGACCATCTCGACGCCGCTCGGGAGTTTCGCGGCGCCCGTCACGTCGGTCGTGCGGATGAAGAACTGCGGGCGGTAGTTGTTGAAGAAGGGCGTGTGACGGCCGCCCTCGTCCTTGGACAGGATGTACACCTTGCCCTTGAACTTCGTGTGCGGCTTGATCGAGCCCGGCTTGCAGAGGACCTGGCCGCGCTCGACGTCCGTGCGCTCGACGCCGCGGAGCAGGACGCCCACGTTGTCGCCCGCCTGGCCCTGGTCGAGGAGCTTCTTGAACATCTCGACGCCGGTGACGGTTTTCTTCTGCGTGTCGCGGAGGCCGACGATCTCGACTTCGTCGCCGACCTTCACGATCCCGCGCTCGACGCGGCCCGTGACGACCGTGCCGCGGCCGGAGATCGAGAACACGTCCTCGATCGGGAGGAGGAAGTCCTTGTCCGTGGCGCGCTGGGGCTCGGGGATGCTCGCGTCGAGGGCGGCCGCGAGATCCCAGATCGCCTTCGCGTCCGGGCCGGTCGGGTCGTTGAGCGCCTTGGAGGCCGAGCCGCGAATGACCGGGATCTTGTCGCCGGGGAAGCCGTACTTGGTCAGCAGCTCGCGCACCTCGAGCTCGACGAGGTCGAGAAGCTCGGGGTCCTCCATGAGGTCGCACTTGTTGAGGAATACGACCATCGCGGGAACGTTGACCTGCCGGGCCAGGAGGACATGCTCTTTCGTCTGCGGCATGGGCCCCTTCGGCGCCTCGACGACGAGGATCGCGCCGTCCATCTGCGCGGCGCCCGTGATCATGTTCTTGATGTAGTCCGCATGGCCCGGGCAGTCGATGTGGGCGTAATGGCGCTTCTCGGTCTCGTATTCGACGTGCGCGAGGGCGACCGTGAGGATCTTGGTCGCGTCGCGGCGGAACGTCTTCGCGTCCGCCTTGGCGACGTCGTCGTACGACTTCGAGACGGCCAGGCCCTTCGTGGAGAGGACCTTCGTCAGGGCAGCGGTCAGCGTCGTCTTGCCGTGGTCGATGTGACCGATCGTGCCGACGTTGACGTGGGGCTTCTTGCGCTCGAATTTCTCCTTGGCCATCTGTGTCTCCTTCGCTCCTCGCGGCTTTCTCTAGACGGAAACCTTGGCGATGATTCCCTCGGCGATCGCCTTCGGGACCTCGTCGTAGCGTTCGAACTGCATCGTGTAGTTGGCGCGGCCCTGCGTGAGCGACCGAAGCGTGGTCGCATAGCCGAACATCTCGGAAAGCGGGACGCTGGCCGTGATGACCTGGAAGTTCAGGCGCGGCTCCATGTGGTTGATCTTTCCGCGTCGGGAGTTCAGGTCTCCGATGACGTCCCCCATGAAATCTTCGGGCGTGACGACCTCGACGGCCATCATGGGCTCGAGGATGACCGGGTTCGCCTTCTTGGCCGCGTCCTGGAACGCCATCGAGCCGGCGATCTTGAAGGCCATCTCCGACGAGTCGACATCGTGGAAGGAGCCGTCGTACAGCTCGACCTGGATGTTGACGGTCGGGTAGCCGGCGAGGACGCCCGTCTGGATCGCCTCCCGAATGCCCTGATCGATCGGCTTGATGAACTCCCGCGGGATCGAGCCGCCCGTGATCGCGTTGACGAACTCGTAGTCCTTGCCCTCGGGGTGCGGGCGAAGGCGGATCTTAGCGTGGCCGTACTGTCCCTTGCCGCCGGACTGGCGGATGAAACGGCCCTCGCCCGGCATCTCGCGCCGGATCGTCTCCCGGTATGCGACCTGGGGCTTGCCGACGTTGGCCCCGACGTTGAACTCGCGGACCATGCGGTCGACGATGATCTCGAGGTGGAGCTCGCCCATCCCGGCGATGATCGTCTGGTTCGTCTCCTTGTCCGTGTGGACGCGGAACGTCGGGTCTTCCTGCATGAGCTTCGCGAGCGCCATGCCCATCTTTTCCTGGTCGGCCTTCGTCTTCGGCTCGATCGAGAGTGTGATGACGGGCTCGGGAAACTTCATGGACTCGAGGACGACGACCGAGCCCTTGTCGCAGATCGTGTCGCCCGTCGTGACGTTCTTCAGGCCGACCGCGGCGGCGATGTCGCCCGCCCAAACTTCCTTGATCTCCTCGCGCTTGTTCGCGTGCATCTTGAGGAGGCGGCCGACGCGCTCGTTCGTCTGCTTCGTCGCGTTGTAGACGCCGGAGCCAGCGTCGAGATGTCCCGCGTAGACGCGGAAGAAGGCGAGCTGGCCGACGAACGGGTCGGTCATGATCTTGAAGACGAGGCCCGCGAACGGCGCGTCGTCGCGCGTGTCGAGCGCGACCTCCTTGCCGTCCTCGTCCACGCCCCGGATCGCGGGGATGTCGAGCGGGGAGGGAAGGTACTCGACGACGGCGTCGAGAAGCTGCTGGACGCCCTTGTTCTTGAACGCCGAGCCGCAGACGACCGGATGGAGCTTGCCCGCGACGGTCGCCCGGCGTAGGGCGGCGCGCATTTCGCCGGCCGTCGGAGCGTGCCCGTCCATGTACTTCTGCATGAGGGCGTCGTCCGTCTCCGCGAGGGTCTCGATGAGGCGCTCGCGATACTTGTCGTACATGGCCTTGTGGTCGGCCGGAACCGGCGCAATCTCGAACTCGGCGCCGAGGGTGTCGTCCTTGAAGTCGTACGCCTTGCCCTCGATGAGGTCGATGACGCCCTCGAACGACTCGGCGGAGCCCCACGGGATCTGTACTGGCGTGGGCCTCGCGGCGAGCTTCGTGATCATCATCTCGACGCACCGGTCGAAGTCGGCGCCGACGCGGTCCATCTTGTTGATGAACGCGATGCGCGGGACGCCATAACGGTCGGCCTGGCGCCACACCGTCTCCGACTGCGGCTCGACGCCGGAGACGGCGTCGAACACGGCAACGGCACCGTCCAGGACGCGCAGTGAGCGCTCGACCTCGGCCGTGAAGTCGACGTGGCCCGGCGTGTCGATGATGTTGATCCGGATGTCCTTCCAGAAGCACGTCGTCGCGGCGGAGGTGATCGTGATGCCGCGCTCCTGCTCCTGGACCATCCAGTCCATCGTCGCGGTGCCCTCGTGAACCTCGCCGATCTTGTAGTTGACGCCGGTGTAATAGAGGACGCGCTCCGTCGTCGTCGTCTTGCCCGCGTCGATGTGGGCCATGATGCCGATGTTCCGGCACCTCTCGAGGGGATGAATTCTCGGCATGAGCGTTTGATCCCGTTCCGGGGCGACTGCGCCGTCAAATCCGGGGGTTCTGCATTTCGCTCGCTGTCGCTCGCGAAACGGGCCGGAGCGTTGGCTCCCGGCTCTATACCCGAGGATTTCGCACGCTTGAGGCGTGTCCGGGTTTTCGAAGAGACCTTTCCGGTTTCGAGGCCGGCCGGTTTCCCCTCACCCGGGATGTGGCAGTTCTACCAGCGGTAATGGGCGAAGGCCTTGTTGGCCTCGGCCATCTTGTGGGTGTCCTCCTTTTTCTTCACGGCGTTGCCGCGGTTGTTGGCGGCGTCGAGAAGCTCGCCCGCGAGCTTGTCCCGCATCGTCTTCTCGCCGCGAGCCTGCGCGTACGAGATGACCCAGCGGATCGCGAGCGACGTTCGCCGGTTCGGCTTGACCTCTACGGGAACCTGGTACGTCGAGCCGCCGACGCGGCGCGACTTGACCTCGAGCACCGGCTTGACGTTCTCGAGCGCCTTCTTGAAGGTCTTGAGGGGGTCGTCCGAGGTCTTCTGCTCGATCTGTTTCATCGCGCCGTAGAAGATCGACTCGGCCGTGGACTTCTTGCCGCGCTCCATGACGCAGTTGATGAACTTCGTCACGAGCTGCGACTGGTAGAGCGGGTCCGGGAGGACTTCGCGCTTCGGAACTTCACGGCGACGCGGCATCTGACTTCCTTACGCCTTCGGACGCTTCGCGCCGTACTTGCTGCGCGACTGCTTGCGGTTCGCGACGCCGACGGCGTCGAGCGTGCCGCGAATGATGTGGTAGCGCACGCCCGGGAGGTCCTTCACGCGGCCTCCGCGGATCATGACGATCGAGTGCTCCTGGAGGTTGTGCCCGATGCCGGGGATGTAGGTCGTCACCTCGATGCCGTTCGTGAGGCGCACGCGCGCGATTTTCCGGAGGGCCGAATTCGGCTTCTTCGGGGTCGTCGTCTTCACCTGGGTGCAGACGCCGCGGCGCTGTGGGCAGGACTGCAGAGCGGGCGACTTCGTCTTGTATCGGACGGCGTCACGGCCCTTTCTCACGAGCTGGCTGATCGTCGGCATGGGACTTTCGAGACTCCTTCGGACGCGTGACGACTCTGATTCGGCGGCGAACGTTCGATCGAGGGCGGAAGACCGGCCCCCGGGGCGGCCGTTTTCCGGGCGCGACACGGCGAACGTCGCCGGGCCGGTCCCCGGGGAAACCTGCGAATCATAGAGACCCCCCCGAGGGCTGTCAAGCGGCAAGCCCCTCCCGGAAGGGCGTTTCAGGTCCAGTGGACGCTCTCGGGCAGTGCCTTGGAGGTCGTGGCCGACGACGACGTTCCGGGGGTCGCGCCGAGGCCCGGGTAGAGCTCCGCGAGGCGGGCCACGATCCCTTCCGGGTCCAACCGGAAGTGCTGCCGCTGAAAGGCCTGCGGTCCGTGCTCGACGAACTGGTCCGGGATTCCGTGCGCGAACACCCCCGCGGACGGGAGGCCCGCGGCGTGGACCGCCTCGAGGACGGCGCTTCCGAAGCCGCCCATGAGGAGGTGCTCCTCGAGGGTCAGAAGGCGGGGAGACGCAGAGAGAAGGGTCCGGACGAGATCGAGGTCCAAAGGCTTGACCCAGCGTGCGTTGGCGACTCCGCAATCGATGCCGTGCGACCTCAGGAGGACGGCCGCCCGCTCGGCCACGGGCACCATGGAGCCGTAGGCGAGGAGGTTCAGGGCGGTGCCCGTCGAGAGGATCTCGCCCTTGCCCGGGGGGAACGCCCGGAGGACCGCGTCGAGGGGAACGCCGAGGCCCGCGCCCCGCGGGTAGCGGATCGCGAAGGGCCGGCCGGACCCGATCGCCGTGAAGAGCATGTGCTGGAGCTCGTTCTCGTCCTTCGGCGCGGCGACCGTCATGTTCGGGATGCCGCGCGTGTAGGCGATGTCGTAGATCCCCTGGTGCGTCTTGCCGTCGTCCCCGACGAGGCCGGCGCGATCGATGCAGACGGTGACGGGCAGGTTCTGCAGGCACACATCGTGGATGAGCTGGTCGTAACCCCGCTGGAGGAAGGTCGAGTAGATCGACACGACGGGCTTGAGGCCCGCTTTCGCCATTCCCGCCGCCATGATGACGGCGTGTTCCTCGGCGATCCCGACGTCGAAAACGCGGTCGGGATGGACCTTCTTGACCTCGCCGAGGGCCGTCCCCTCGAGCATGGCGGCCGTGATCGCGACGATCTTCGGGTCTTTTTCCATCATCGCGAGGAGCGTCCTCGCAAAGACCTGCGAGTAGGTGGGGGCCGCGCCTCCTCCAGCCGCCGGGGAGGGCGTGCCGGGCTGGTGGAAGCGCGAGGGGTTCTCCTCGGCCCTCTCGTATCCGCGCCCCTTGTGCGTGAGCGCGTGGATGACGACCGGCGTGCCGTCGCTCGAGACCTCTTTCGCGCGCGCCAGGGCCTCCTCGAGCTCCTTGTAGTCGTGGCCGTCGATCGGTCCCACGTAGTGGAAGCCCAGCTCGTCCCAAACGAGGTTCGGGAAGAACAGTCCCTCGACCGAGTTCTTGATCTTCTTCGCGAGGCCCCACGCCTCCTCGCCCTTGGGGAGCTTCTTGAAGAGGCCGTGCCCCTTCTCGGTGAGCCGCTTGTAGGCCGGGTGCAGCTCGAAGCGATTTCGCCAGTGGGCAATCCAGCCGACGTTTTCCGAGATGGACCATCCGTTGTCGTTCAGGACGACGACGAGCCGCTTCGGCTTGATGTGCACGATGTTGTTCAGGGCCTCGTAGCTCGTGCCGGAGGTCATCGCGCCGTCGCCGACGACCACGACGACGTACGGCTCGTTCGGGTCGCCCTGGTGGGCGACGGCGAGACCCAGACCGTAGGAGAGGCCCGTCCCGGCGTGGCCGGCGGCAAAGGTGTCGTGGTCGCTTTCCGCCGGCTCGGCGAAGCCCGAGAGGCCGCCCGGCTTGCGGATGGTCGCAAAGCCGCCCGCGCGCCCGGTGACGAGCTTGTGCGTGTAGCACTGGTTGGAGGTGTCCCACACAAAACGGTCCTTGGGGCTCCGGAACGCGCGGTGCAGGGCGAGCGTCAGCTCGACGACGCCGAGGTTCGAGGCGAGGTGACCGCCGGACCGCGTGATCGTTTCGACGATCACCTGGCGGCATTCGGCGGCGAGGCGCGCGAGAGCGTCGTGGTCGAGGCCGCGGAGATCGTCCGGGCCGGCGATGGAGTCGAGAAGGGTCATCGGAGGTTCCACGAGAGCCGTCGATGATACGCGACGGGAGGCTCGCCTCGCTCGACCGCACTCTTCACGTGGCGGGCGATCCGGAGGACCTCGGACCGCGAGACCTTCGCTCCGGGCCCGCGCGTTTCGACCGCGTCGAGGGCCGCCCACGCAAGGGCGGCCGGGAGCGCCGTGAACTCGAGGATCCCGGCCGGCACGCCGGCGGCCGAGAGCACGCCGACGTACTCCTCGGCCCTCT
>JBAUSZ010000400.1:0-28068 GCA_049581965.1 Thermoanaerobaculia bacterium
GATCTTCGTCGGCTTCGTGCTCCCCGCCTCCGGCAATTCCCATTGCGCCCCTGGGGCTCAACGCGGGCCGGCGAGCTCCTTGACGAGGACGGCCCAGTGCTCGAGGCCGTCGTAGAACGACTTCACCGGGATCCGCTCGTTGAGGCCGTGGGCGAAGACGTCGCTGTCCTTGATGAACGTCTCGCCGACGCCGTACGTCGGGATGCCCGCCGCGCGGAACAGGCGGCCGTCGGTCCCGCCAGACTCCTGGTAGGGGGAGACGGGGACTCCAGGGTTCCGCGCGTGGACGGCCTTCGTGACCGCCGCGAGGACGTCGGGCCGGAGCGGCGACTCGTCGCTGGGCTCGGGCGTCCCGACCGTCGTGACGCTGACGCCGGCGCCCGCGAGCCTCCGCAGCTGCGCCTTCACTTCGTCCACCTTTACGCCGGGAAAGATGCGGCAGTTGATCGTGGCGGTCGCCGACTGCGGCAACGCGTTGTCGGCGTGGCCGCCCCTCAGAAGCGTCGGAATGCACGTCGTCCGAGTCGCGCCGACGTCGCCCGGGCTGTCCGCGAGAACCTGCGCCGCGGCGGCGTCCTCGGGGTTCGCGGCGAAGCGGCGCATCGCCTCGCCCAGAGGGCCGGACGTCCGGGCCCCGGTCGTCCGGAACCAGGTGAGGGTCGTCTCGTTCCACCGGACGGGAAAACGGTAGGCCTGCACGGCCTTCAGGGCGTCGGCCAGCTCGTAGATCGCGTTGTCTTTCCGCGGCAGCGAGCTGTGCCCGCCCGGGTTCTTGACCGTGAGCTCGAAGCTCGCGTACGTCTTCTCGGCCGTCTGCAGGCCGTACGAGACCGCGTGTCCGTCGTCTTCGGCCAGCGAGCCGCCCCCGGCGTCGCCATTCAGGGCGTACTCGGCGTCGACGAGGTCGCGGTGGTTTCTCACGAGGTCCCCCGCGTGCGCCCCCTCCGTCTCCTCATCGCCCGTGAAGACGAGGACGAGGTCGCGCCTCGGGACGAACCCCGCGGCCTTCAGGCGGAGGAAAGTCGCCGTGAGGAGAGCGACGGTGTTCTTGTCGTCCGACGTGCCGCGTCCGTAGAAATACCCGTTCTCCTCGACGAGCGTGAAGGGGTCGCGTTGCCAGTCTTCGGGCTTCGCCGTCACGACGTCCATGTGGCCGAGGAAGGCGATGGGCCGCTGACGAGCGGCGCCCCGGGCTGGCTCGCCGCGGTAGCGGACGACGAGCGACGCCGACTCGCCGTACCTAAGGACGTGGACGTCCGACTCCGGGAAGCCCGCGGCCCTGAACCGCGAGACGAGGTAGTCGACGAGCGCGGGCACCTGCCCGAGACCGATCGAGGTCCTGAACGCGACGGCGCGGCGCAGGATCTCGCGGGCATCCGCCTCGGGGGGCGTGAGGACCGCAGGCGACGGCGGAGGAGCGGCCCCGAGAGGCGCCGCAGCAGCAGCGAAAACCAGGACGAGGACGGACGGACGGCAGCGCATCGCGAGGCCCCCTTCGAGTGCGAAACCGGAAGTGCTCGGATTGTAGCGGCCTCGACGGAAACCGAAGGCGCGAGGGGCGCAATTCTCCTGTGTCGGCAGGGTCTCGAGGACGTCGCGCGTCAGCGCGTCGGCGGGGCCCGTGAAAGGCTCGGGTGGGACCGCTTCGAGCCCTGTCAGGCAACCTTCGCGTGTTCCTCCCACTTCGGGACGTTCACGCCTTTCACGAGAAGCCACAGGCAGAATGACAATTCTCCAATGAATGCGGGGATCAGTATGGCGGGGAAGATCGCATTCGCGACTGCGGGGGCGAGGAGAAGCGAAAGGCTGTTCGTCAGGTAGCACACGCCCGCAATTTGCATCAGGACGCCGATTGCCCTCGGCAGGTAGCCCGATTTCCGAATCAGATACCCGAACACCAGGCACGCGCAGCCGAAGAAAATGAGACCAATGCCGAAACCGTATCCATCCGCCTTGATGAAGAGGTACATGAGCGCGTGGAGCTGACGCGATTCAAGTGCCTTCAGGTAGCCTGCGCTCCCGAGTAGAAACAGTGCCACTAGCAGATTCAGCTTGAAGGCGACCAACGCAGCCGTCTGTACCAGATTGAAGAGCACCCCAAGCAACGCAAGAGTCTTATTAACCGGTCTGAGCAATACGTAGAAGATCAGCATGAGAGGAACGTCGCACACGTGCATGATCAGGTCACCCGTGACGCCAAGGCGCCAGAGCACCTGAGAGGCCGTGATATTCGCGGCCGTGGCTGTCGCGTCGCCCGACACGACGAGCTTCCCCCTGACGAACATCTCACCGAAGAGTCCGGTAACGATGATGAGCAGGTAGAGCACCCCGCCGATTCGTGCGAGTGTCTGTGGCGACGCTTCGGCCAGCTTTGCCATCTCCGCGCCCTTCCCGTTGCGCCCCTACGATCGCAGTCAAGAAACGCCAGCCGCTACGGCTGCACCCGGTTCACTTGCGGCCAGAAGTCAAGGCTTCGCCGCGTCCCGCGCCTTCGGCTCCGCCCTCTCGCGTGGGGGCGCGCGCTTGACGTACGTGTCGAACCAGCGCAGCTCCTCGTACGCGAGCTGCTCGTTGGACTCCATCGCCGCGTACCAGTGAGGCTCGTGGGGCAGCATCACGAGGCGCGCGATGCCGCCGTTGCCCCGAATCGCCTCGTAGAGCTTCACGGCCTGGAGCGGGGTCGTGCCCGGGTTCGCGTCGTCGGTGCCGTGCATGATGAGCAACGGCAGCTTGATCTTGTCGGCGAAGAAGAACGGCGAGACCTGAAGGTAGACGCTCTGACCCTTCCACACGGAGCGACGCTCGTTCTGGAACCCGAAGGGCGTGAGTGTCTTGTTGTACGAGCCGCTGGTCGCGACGCCGGCCCGGAACAGATCGGTGTGGGCGATCAGATTCGCCGTCATGAGCGCGCCGTGGCTGTGGCCCGTGACGCCGATGCGTTCCCGATCGACGACGCCGGTGCCGACGGCGGTCTCGACGGCCGCGCGCGCGTCCTCGACGAGCTGCTCGAGGTATGTGTCGTACGCCTGCTTTGGATCGCCGACGATCGGGAACGCGGCATTGTCGATGATCGCGTATCCGGAGAGGAGCAGCAGGCGGTAGTTCCCGAGGCGCATGAACACCCGTTCGGAGCCACTGATCTGTCCGGCGGTCGAGGCGCTCGCGTAGTCGAGCGGGTACGCGTAGAGGATCGCCGGGATCCGCGTGCCCTCCTGGTAGCCGGGCGGGGTGAGGAGGGTGAACGAGAGCTGCGTGCCGTCCTTGCGCGTGTACTTGACGAGGCGCTGCTTGATCCCGCGCACCGTGGGCGTGGGATCCGGGATGTGGGTCACGGCGCGGACCGTCGACGCGACCGCGGCCTCGCCGGGTTTCGCCGACGCGAGCGGCTCGCCGAGCGTGCGGAGCGTCGCGTTCGGCGGATCCGTCGGCGACTGGTGCCATGTCAGGAACGTGCGGCCGTCGGCGCTCGTGAACGTCAGGAAGGACTCGAGCGCCGCCTTGTCGCTGCGGAAGAGCCGCACGGACGCACGCGACCCGGGTTCGAAGCGATCCAGGAACGGACGATCCCCATCGACCGACGCGCCCTCGCCTTCGAGGAAGATGGCGTCGCCGTCCTGGCGCACGACCTGCTGCCCGTTTGGGAGCGTCTTGTAGACCGGCCGGCCGGGGTCCTTGTAGCGCTCGTCGCTCGACATGTCCCACAGGACGGAGGGCTTCGTCGCCGGATGGTCGACGTCGGCGAGGAAGGTGCGCTGCCAGTGCTTGTTCTCGTCATACTCGTGGAGCAGGGCCACGCCGCGCCGCTCGCTCCAGTCGAAGCCGCCGAACCGCTGCTCGGTGCGCGCGATCTCGGCGGCGTCGCCGGTGAACGGGGCGCTCAGCGTCATGACCTTGTCGCGCGCGGGTACGTTGAGGTTCCAGTCGCCGCGGTCGAGCGCCTCGGCCCAGACGAGCGTCGCCCGCTCGGTCGGTCGCCACTCGAAATCGCGCGGGCCGGTCGGCACGCCGGCGATCGGCACGCGATCCGTAAGGGGCAGCTTCGCGAGCGTGCGGGCCTTTCGGCCGGCGCGGTCCCAAAGCTCCACATCGTGCGCGAAATTGGGGTACGTGGTGACGTACGAGTACGGCTTGTGAATGGACGTCACGAGCAGGTTCTCGCCATCGGGCGAGGCGCCGACCCTGGCGATGATTGCCGGGTTGCCCAGCGGCGCGACGGCACCCGAGCCGGCGTCGACGAAGGCGAGCTGGCTGGTCGCGTAGTAGTCGAAGAGGTCCTCGTCGTGCTTGTTCGAGAGAGTGTCGCGGGTCTCGTAGGTACTGCTCTCGCCGGTCTCGCCGGTCGTCTCCTGGATGCTCGGGCCGTCCGACGCGACCGACGCCGCAGGTGGCGGCCCGGCATCCGCCGGCACGAGCTTCACGAGCAGCGTCTTCTGGTCGGGCATCCACTGCAGCGAGCTCCCGAGCATGGGGTTCAGGCGCGCGTTGCCGAGGCGTCGGATCGCGCCGGTGGCGGCGTCGCAAATCCACGGCTCGACGGCGTCCTTCGAGGTGTTTCGGAACGCGAACCGCCGCCCGTCGGCGGCCCACGCGACGCCGTCCACGCAGCTGTCCGGCGGCAGTGTCACCGGGGTCTCGCGGCTGGTGGAGACGTCGACGAGCGTGAGCGTCTGTGCGCAGGGCGCGATTCCGTAACCGCCGGGCGTGTCGTGCTTGCGCCGCGTCCGCGGCTCGATGCGCACGCCCGCGAGCCTGAGAAACGGCTCCGCAACCTGCGCGATGGGCGGGTACCGGACCCACGACACGAGAAGAATCCGGTCGCGCGTCGGGCTCACGTACGGATACGGAGGCGAGGGCGCGTGCAGCACGTCGAGCACGTTCTGGGGCGGCTTGTCGTAGCCTGATTTCGCGGGTTGCGCCGTGGCCACGCTGGCGACGAGGGCCACGAGGAGCGCGACGAGAGCGGGGCGCGACCGCACGCTGAAAGCCTAGCATGCTCTGATCGCGCCGATTGCCGACCCGGTCATTCGCGCGTCTGCTCGCCTGGGTCAGCTGAGAGAGGTCATCTGTACTCGACGGTTGCATAGCAGTACAAGGCCTGATCAGGAGTGCGCCCGGAGAGAACCGCCACGGGCGGCCTGCCTTCGATCAGCGCGTCGACGGCCGGGTCTCGCGTTATCGAAATTTCGATGAAATCAAGCTCGCTCCTGCCCGTGAATCGAATGCGTCGCTCCCTTACGCACCTGGAACCGGTGCTGTCACATTTCCACAAGTCGCCCTGCGCCGCCGTCATGAGCTTCTCGAAAGTGCCGGCGCGCTCCGCAGCGCCAGGGAACTTGAAAATATTGATCTCCAGTGAGCGCGAATAATCCTGCTTGAGCTCTTCCTCCTGACCCGAACAAAACCCGAACCTGACCCTCCAGCTGTACTCACCCTGATTGTCATTCGTGGACCTCCGTTGCCAATGCCAGGTAGTCGCGGGGCTTTCGGGCGGGGGGAATCGAGCGAAAATCCGATCTCGTGTGACGACGACTAGGCAGGCAGGGCCTGGTGACTTTTCGCCGCACTTGGCAGCCGCGTCGGTCGCCAATGCCGCGACTACGAGGATGCACGCGAGCTTGCGAATGAGCATGTGACCTCTAACGATATCGTTTCAATGAAGAGGGAAAAAGGCTGCCCTCGCCGGGGGTCGGTCTCTCGAACCTAAACTGTGCCGTCCGGCAGGAGGGGTGACTCTGGTTTCCACGCGCCACAGCCCCCCGGCAATTCCCAATGCGGCCCTACTCAGCGCCGCGGAATCCCGCGCGCTGCAGCACGCGCCGGGCAGCCCGACGAGCTCCGTCAACCGGTATTTCGGGGTAGGAGACCTCGACCCCAAGGTTGGCCGCAATCGCTTCGGCCATATCCTCCGGACTCGTGGACGAGACGCGCATCTGCACTCCGGCTCCGTGACGAGAGAGACGGCCAGCGACGGTCACCTCCTGCTCGGAGTGGTGTTCGACCGGGAAGAACAGGAAGGGCACGCGCAATGCTTCGAGCTCAAGCGTGGTCGTGCCGCCGCCCTGCACGACCGCCAGATCACAGGCAGCCAGGTGGCGCCACAACTGGGGAACCATGCCTCTGCGGTCGATTCCGTTGGGGACATCGAGAGACTCCGGGTTGATACGCGGCCCGGCGACGAGGACCATGCGCAAGCCGGGCACACGGGCCGCGACGAGAGGGAATGCGCGCCCACAGAGCTCAAGGAGGTCTCGGCCGATTGAAGTGCCGCCTACCGAGCAGATCACGAGGGGCCCGTCCCCGTAGCCCAGTTCTTGCCGCAAGACGTCGCGATGAGGAACGTTCTTCGAATCGAACGACAGCGGGTAGCCGACGAACTCGACGTGTTTCTCGGCGTAACGGCGGCGGTTCGGCAGCAGAAGACCGAAAGGCCGATCAGGAACGTCCTCGATCTCCCCGAAGAAGATGGCCGCGTTCTGTCCACGAGCCGTCACGCGCCATTCCTGTGCCCAGACGACGTTGAGCATCCATGCACCGAGCCGCTCGAACACGTTCCCGGACGTGACCTCCATGCCCCAGAAGTCGTACATCATCACAAATGGGATGGGCGGCAGCACGTGCATGCCGAAGAAATTGGAGACGGGGATCTCGTAGGTCTCGTTCCCGACGATGACGTCGAACTTGCCTCGGGATGCAACGGTCCCGATCAGACGCGCATTGTGCAGCCACGCGGCGAGAGCCCGGAATACGTATGCGGTCAGATTGAGACGCCCGTTGCGCGCGACAGCCTCTGCAAGGTCGGTCTCGCCCCGATACCTTGCCTGTTCGGGCGCCAGCTTCTCTCCAGCCGCTGCCAGCGCCTCGGATGCGGGCGAGCCGGCGATCCACGCGATGTCCACGTCGGGACACATTCGGCGCATCTCGGTGGCGACGGCGAGATCGCGTGTCACATGGCCGAGGCCGAGCGACCCGCTGACATAAAGGACGCTGCAGCTCATGCGCCTACATTCTCGTGCCGGTCCAGGTCCCGCTGTCTCCTGTTGTCGCCGTCCAAGTCCCGGACCCGATCGCTTCGGTGCCGTTCAGCTGGACCGAGCCGTGCCAGGTCACGGTGACGTTGACGCCCGAGATGCTCCCCGAGGCCGTGGCGCTCAGGGCGCCCGAAGCGGAAATGGCCCCGGTGCCGCTGTAGGTCCCGACCGTCAACGTCACTGTGCCGGCCAGAGAGATGGACGCGGTCCATGTTCCACTCTGCGTGCCCGTGTAGGAGCCAAAGTAGTTTCCGTTGAATGTGTTGGCCCCCGGCGGCGTGTCGGCGACCGCCACGACCGCGTAAGGGTCCCCCGAGGCGTTGTTGATCATCGTCGCGTAGGCCAGCATGGGCTGGTTGCTTGTGAAATCCACCCACAGGTTCGTGTCCGTCGTCCCGGCCACGGCGGGGAACAGGGGGCTTCCGAGTGTGACCTGGGTGAATCCGTTGGGCGCGAGCGGCCCGATCGTTGCCGTCGACAGGAGCGTTCCTCCGCCTTGTCGCACGTTCACCGTTGCCGTCGCGGGCGCGGTTCCGGGGTTCATGAACACGAGGTTCGTCCGATATCCGGTGGCCGCATTCGCGCTCACGGCCAGCTCTCCCATCACGCCGGCCGCCAGCGCCTTCGTCGCGATGATTCCGGGTAGCCACTGCCCCGACACCGCCCCCGTTCCGCAGGCATTCACGTTGTTCACGTTCGAGTTGACGAGGATCGGTCCGGTGGTGTCGAATCGGATCGGCCCATAGGCCCCTTGACTTAACTGTCTCCCGAACAGTGACTGCAGAATGTTGTCGAACGCCGCCTGGCTCCGCGCCGCAATCTGGAACGGGCTCGCCGGAAACGTCGTGGAAGTCTGCTGGTCATAGAACGTCGCGGTGACGGTCACTGCGCTGGTCCCTTGGTTCAGGATCCTGACGTCGCTGTGGTACTCGGCAGTGTTTGTCCCCGTCCTGTACGCAGATGACGGCAGGATGTAGCTTTGAGCCTTCGCCACGTGCGACCACACGAGAGTTCCTGAGGCCAGTAGCACGACCTGGCACAAGTTCCTGGTCTTCAACATCAATCAGGTCCTCCTAATTCGCCGGCTATTGCGCCGGTGAACCTTCCCTGTCTTAAGGGATAGGGGGTCTGGGTCCTGCTGGCAAGGCACGCGGGAGCTACTCTGCTGACGCGTGGTCCGCCGTGCGATCACCGTCTACGAGATTGCGGCGGTCGCCCGGTTGACACTGTGCCTCTTCTCGGGTCTGATTTCCCCATGTCGACGGCCAAAGACGTCCTTTCGAGAAAGAAGGCTCTGGGGGTCATCACCGTGCTGCCGGGCTGCAGCGTGCGGGACGCGTGCCGGGTCATGCGGGACCGCCGGATCGGCGCCCTCCTGGTTGCGGAGGGGGAGACCCTCCACGGGATCATCACCGAGCGCGACGTCATGAACCTCGTCGTGGCGGTGGAGAAGGACCCGGCAACGACGGAGGTCGCGGAGGTGATGACCCGAAAGGTCATCGTGGTCCGTTCCGACCGGTCGCTCGAGGAGGTCGTGGCGATCATGCGGCAGGAGCGCCTGCGTCACGTTCCCGTGGTGGACGAGACGGGTCTCGTCGGGTTGATCTCGATAGGAGACGTCAACGCGTTCAACGCGGCCGAGGACCACCAGGCCGTCGAGTACCTGACCCAGTACATCCAGGGTCGAGCCTGACGGCGATGGGGCCCTCTCGAACGACGCGTCCGTCCTAGGACGGTAAGGCGAGCAAGAGGAGCGGCCCTTCCCGGTCAACCGGGGTCGAGAGCTCGATCACCTGCCGCATCAGTCGCTCTTCACGTGCCGTGAGTCGGATCGCGGCCGTTGCCGATGGCAAGGTGCCCGGACGCGAGAGCCAGTCGAGTTCCACGAGCAGATGGGTAACGCGCTGTGCCCGAAGGCGCCGGAGAACCTCCGAGGGAGCCTCCGCATTCGCGAGGAAAGGCTGTGCCGCCGGCGGGTCCGTAATCGCGGAGTTGAGGCTGCGTCGCGGAAAGCCGAAGAGCCGCGGTTCGCCGACCGACAGAACGACCGAATTCTCGGGCAACGCCGCCGCCCGTTCGTAGAGGCGCGATGGAGGAAAGTGTCGAGCGACGTACGCCCGCTCGCTCTCGATCCCGACGGCGGCTGGAACCGGGTTGAAAAACAGCGCGTTGTGGCCCGCGACGAGAAGGCCGCCGCGCGCAACGAGCGCGGCGGCGCCGATCTTCACCCATTGGCGTCGGCCGCCGCGGGTCCAATCTGCCAGGGCGGCGGACGCGAGGACGCACCCACCGGCGAGTACCGGCAGGAGGATGCGGGGCGAGGGCTCGAAGAACGCGAGTGCCCCCGCCCCGGCCGCCACCGCGGCGGAAGCCCCCCGGAGTCCCCGCCGGGAAAACCCGTGGATCAGCGCGGCTCCCAGGAGCACACCCAGCCCGAGGCCGCCGATGTCGCCATCGAGCGTGTCCGGGGCGATCACGTAGTGCCACATCGTCCCGAAGCCGCGGTCGCGCCCACCCGAGGCCCAATGGAGGAGATTGCCCTCCGCTGCCCGAGGGCCGTGGAACACTCCGGAGAGAAGCGGATAGAACGGGTTCCCGGCCGCGACGACGTTAGCGCCATACCAAGGCGCGAGAATCGCCAGGGCTGCGGCGGCGCCGAGAATCCACCTCTGGCCGAGCATGCGCCCTCCACGCGCGCGAAACGGCAGACAGGCGAGAAGAGGCAGCGCGAGCAGGAGGCCCGAATACTTGATCGAGGCAGCCAGCGCGAGCGCGACGATTGCCCCCGCCCCTTCGCCGTAACTCACCGCGAGAGCCGCCGCGACCAGGGCAAAGCACAGCGGCATGTCCGACCACGACCAGCCCGCAACGATGCCGGCCGTCGGGATCGACGCAAAGAAAAGGCTCGACCACCAGGAGCAGGCGCCGGCCTCGAGGCGAGCGGCGAGCGCGGCAAGACCGAGAAGCGTCAGAAGGAAGAAGCCGAAATGGACGAGCTGCGCCGTGATGCCCGATCCGTCGAAGGCAAGCGCCGCCATGTAGACGCATTGGGTCGCCGCCGGAAAGAACGTGTGGCTGTCGAGAAGGTCGAGCGGCCACGATCCGGTACGCAGGGCCATCTCGGGCACTCGGAGCTGGTAGGTCAGAGCATCCAACGACACCGCGGGTGCCAGGGCCATGGGCAACGGCAGAAGGGCGATTGCGAATGTCGCCAGCTTGAGCGCGCGCGGGCCGTGGTTGGCAGGCGCGAAACCCGGGGCTCGGCGAAGCCCACGGTCGCGCAGCGCCAGGAGCGCCGGAACGAGCAGCAGGGCGAGGACGTATCCGCGCACCCCCAAACTCGCCGCAGCCGCGAGCCGGACCAGAGTGGCATAGGCGGCGAAGCCGAACGCGATCTCCAGGATCGCACGCGGGAGTGGCTCGATCTCGGCGGTGACGAGCCGTTTCGCGCACAAGCGGCCGAACACCAGGAACGCCGCGAAGACTCCGACGGCGAAGGCGACACGAACCATCTGAAGGACGCAGTGCCCGAGAACGAGCCGGTCGAACATGAACGGCGTCAGAAGATCCACCGGTATCCGAGAAACCAGGCCGTCGCGATGTGGATGATGATCACGAGCACGAGGAAGACCGCCAGCACCACGTGAAAACCTCGCCAGTAATTCATGATCAGCTTCGCCTTCCGGAACATGGCGGCCTGTCGTCTCAATCGCAGGAGCCGCGCGATCATCGTGCTGAACTCGTGATAGTCGTCCCGCGCGGCGAAAAGAGACCGGCACGCGAGGAGCGACAGGCGCACCCGGATCGCGTCCACGGGAGATGAGAGGGTCGCGCGCCAGAAGCCCATGCCCTCGGGAGGCGCGGACGCCGCCGTCCGCAGGAGCCAGTGGACGTCCTGCGGCCTTCGGATCTTCGCCAGCAGAGGGTTGAGGCTTCCCCGGAGCTGTTCCATCCTGCCGCTGAGCTCCGTCAGCTCGAGATAGTGATCTCCCGTGACGGGGATCAGCCCGAAGAGAAAGCGCCCGATGAGGCCCGTGCCGACGACGCAGACGAGCGAGCTGTAGCAGAGCGTTGCGACCATGTTGTTGGAGCCGAAAGCCGAGTGGAAGAGGATGACGAGAGGGCTCATCACGCCGACGAATACGTGGAACGTGAGCCAGTGGCGGATCGACTTTCGGCCTTTCAGCCGGCGCCAGTGCTTGCGGAGCGGAAGGAGGAAGTTCGAGAGCATCACCACGGTGGCGACGACCCCGATGCCGTGGCCCCAGACGCCTCCGGGCTTGAGGGCCTTGTGGAGCGGTGAATAGACCCGTTGCGTGGGGGGGAGCCAGTAGTAGTTCCGTCCCACGTACCAAAGGCCCGCCAGGATGACGACCCCGAGGCCGGCCAGCAACGTGCCCAGTCGGATGCGCTGGCGCTCTTCGACGGTCTCGTCGGTGAGGACCCTCGAGGTCGTCGAGACGGACTTTTTCTTCTTCGTTTTCTCGATCACCTGCCCGATGTGCCTCTGGATGGAGACGCCGAGGCTCTTGAGGAACTCCGTGGGCAGGACACCCCCGACGTTGATCACGACGTAGTCGTTCGCGATCTCGGTCCGGACCCCGGCGACGTCGAGCACGACCTTGTCCGGATGGATGGACGTGACGTTGGAGCTCATCAGGGCCTTCACACGTCCGTCCCGGATGAGCTTCTCGATGTTGTCCTTGTTGCGCTGCTTGGCCCTCCCGAAGGCCGGGGACCGGTAGGAGATGCTGACCTCCGTCCCCTTTTCCCCGGCGACCATCTGTGCGATCTCGAGAGCCGAATCGCCTCCCCCGACGACGAGAACCTTCTTTCCGGCGTACTGCTCCGGGTGGAGCAGCAGGTAGGTCACCTTCGGGAGATCCTCGCCCGGCACCTCCAGCTTGCGCGGGGTCCCCATCCGGCCGATCGCCAGGACGACCTTCCGGCACTTGATCTTCCCTTTGTCCGTCAGGACTTCGAAGTTGCCGTCTTCGCCGTTGACCCCGGTCACCTTGACGGAGTGGTGGATCTTGATCGCCGCCTTCCGGAGAGCATCGGCGAGCATCTCCATCAGGGCTTCCTTGGAAATGAGCGGCTTGCCGAACTTCCCGAAGAAGGGGAGGTCTACGGTCTCCGTCATGACGAGCTTCTGCCGCGGGTAGTTCGCGATCGTTCCGCCGAGGGACGCCCCCTGATCCAAGAGCACGAACGAGAGGCCCGCCTCCTTCATCGCGAGGGCCGTCGCGATTCCGGCCGGCCCCGAGCCGACGATCGTCGCGTGAACCTGTCCCGCGGCGGGCGGGCCCAGGATGCTCTTGAAGTGGCGGCCCAGCTGCAAGCCCTGCCGAACGGCGTTCTTGATGAGGCCCATCCCGCCGAGCTCCCCGACGATGTGGACGCCGGGGCGGCTCGACTCGAAGAACTCGTCGATCTCCGGAAGGTCGAGTCCGCGCTCGCTCGTGCCGAACACGAGACTGATCGCGTCGACCGGGCATTCGAGCTCGCACCGCGAATGGCCGATGCAGTTCGCGGCGACGACGAGGGCCGCCCTGCCGTCCACGATGCCCAGGATGTCCCCTTCCGGGCAGACCTTGATGCACGAAAGGCTCCCGATGCAGGTGTTGGGGTCGATGACCGGGTGCAGCGAGGGCGGGAGGTGGAGTTCCTTCGAAATCGAGATCTTGAGAACCTGCGTATCCCTCGCCTGGCGCATCCGGCGCCGCAGGAAAAAGAGATAGATCCCCAGCGTGACCGCGACGAGGGACCCGACGAGGACCGCCGTGTTCTGCATGCCTTACACCTCAGGGCAAACGCCAAGCCTTCTTCGCGTCCCGATGCAGGGCCGGCGACCAGAAGTAGTGCGCCCCGTCACCCCGTTCTCGTAAGAGGACTCGATATGTTACGCGGCCCAAGGCTGTATGGAACTCCCCCGGATACTTGACGAAGTCCTTCAGGACGAGAGCCTCTCCTGCGGCGCCGTCATCGACGAGTTCGGCGAGGTCCTGGCCCGCGCCGGAAACTTCGAGACCTTTCCCGAGCCGAGCCTCGTCTCGTCGGCGCTCGGCCCGTCCGGAACGCCCCGTGCGACGTACGCGAGCCTCGATGGGCAGCCTCTTCCGCAGATCTGGGCCGAGGGCCAGTGCTTCGCGTTCATCGACCGGCCGACGCCGGGCGTCGCCTTCGTCCTGTTCGGCGTTCTCACGCGCCCGCGTCTCGCGTTCCTCCGGCCGCGCTCGGGAGAACACGAGTCCGACGCGCTCGTGGGACATTCGAAACGTGTGAGCCGTCGGCTCCGGGAAATAATCTCGCGCTAGGTCCCCGTATCCCGCGAAATCCCGCGCCGAGTCCTGGTTCTAGAGAGCGAGCGGCCGTCTCGATCCGAGAACGACGTGCACACGGTGCTCGGCGCCGTCGTCCACGAGGGGGACGGCATCCGGTGCGACCGGCCTTCCGTCGAGCGTGGCGCTCGCAACCCCGCGGCAAGAGCGCTCCGGATTCTCCACGACGATCGTGTAGCGCGCCCGGCCGAATCTCCACTCGAGTGAGCAGGAGGGCCACGAGGAAGCGATGCACGGATCGATCGAGAAGACCGTCCCCCGCCGCTCGAGCCCGAAGATTCCTTCTATCGCCACGCGGTACATCCAGCCGGCCGAGCCCGTGTACCACGTCCATCCGCCGCGCCCCCGGTGCGCCGGGTGGTCGTAGACGTCCCCGGCGAGCACGTAAGGCTCGGTCTTGTACCGGTCCACGTCGGCACGGCTGCGGGAGTGGTTCACCGGGCTGAGCATGTGGAAGAGCTCGACCGCCTCGTCGCCGTGCCCGAGGCGCGCCATGGCCAGGACGACCCATGCCGCCGCGTGCGTGTACTGGCCGCCGTTCTCGCGGACGCCCGGGATGTAGCCCTTGATGTAGCCGGGATCCAGCGACGCGTGGTCGAAGGGGGGCGCGAGCAGGAGGACGACCTGCGGCTCGCGACGCACGAGGTGGGCGCGGACCGAGTCCATCGCGCGCTCCGCGTGCGCGCGCGGAGCGGCACCGGAGAGCACGGCCCAGGTCTGGGCGACGGAGTCGATCCGCCCCTCCTCGTTCTGTTGCGAGCCGAGAGGTCGCCCGTCGTCGAAGTAGGCGCGCCGGTACCAGTCCCCGTCCCACGCCTGCTCGAGCATCGTCGCGAGGTGCCCGCGCGCGGCGCGATACCGCGTCGCCCGGGCCCCGTCCCCCCGCTCCTCACAGAGCGCCGCGAAGGAGCGGAGCACGTCGCAGAGCATCCACCCGTCGAACACGCTCTCTCCCCGCCCCTCGTGCCCGACCCGGTTGTAGCCGTCGTTCCAGTCGCAGCTCCCGATGAGCGGCAACCCGTGCGCGCCCGCCGTCAGGCCGCGGTCGATCGCGCGGAGACCGTGCTCGAAGAGCGTTCCCTTTTCTGCCGAGGCCGCCGGCGTGCCGAACGCCTCGGCCTCGCCCGCCGGGACGGGAGGCCCCGCGAGGAACGGGACGATCTCGTCGAGGACCGCGCGATCCCCGGTGGCGCTCACGTACGCCGCAACCGCGTACGGGAGCCAGAGGAGATCGTCCGAGCAGCGTGTCCGGATCCCTTGCCCGGTCGACCCGTTCCACCAGTGCTGGACGTCTCCTTCCACGAACTGCCGGGCGGCGGCGCGCAGGAGGTGCTCGCGCGTCAGCTCCGGCCGCGCGAAGAGGAGCGCGAGGACGTCCTGGAGTTGATCGCGGAATCCGTACGCCCCGCTGGACTGGTAGTAGCCCGAGCGCGCCCACAGCCGGCAAGCGAGGTCCTGGTAGAGGAGCCAGCGGTTCACCAGGAGGTCGAAGGAGTCGTCGGGCGTCGAGACCTTCAATACCGAAAGCGTCTCGTCCCAGGACGCTTCCACGGCGCGGAGTTCGTCCGCGGCGGCATCGGGCCCTCCCGCGCCCGCGTATCTTGCGAGAAGCGCGCGCGCCTCGGCCGCGTCCTTCCCCTGCCCGAGAAGAAGGACGATTCGGCGCGTTTCGCCGGGCGCGAGGTCGGCCGCCACCTGGATCGCGGCGCAGGGATCGAGCCCTGCCCCGACGCGGCCGGAGAGCCGGTGGCGACGCAGCCCCGCGGCGCGCGCGAAAGAGCCGTTTCGTCCGAAAAACTCCCGGCGGTCGGCCGTGGCGGAGAGGACGACCCCGCTCGCCGCAGCGAAGGCCACCCGGTCGCGCCCCGCGTCGGTGACGTCCCGCGCGAGGATGGCGCCGCTCGTCTCGTCGCGCTGCGTCACGACGAAGCGCGGGCTGCCCGGCTTCGGAGGCCCGAGGACCCAGTCGTTGTATGCGAAGACGGTGAAGCGGCGCGGCCGGCCCGAGTCGTTCATCAGCGTGAGGATCGAGAGCTTCACCGGCTCGGCGCGCGCCACGAACACCGCGAGTTCCTGCGCAATTCCGTCGGCCCGCCGTGCGAAGCGTGTGACCCCGGCGCCATGGCGAACCACCCAACGGGCCTCGCCTCTCGTCCGGCGGAGCGGTCCCGGTGTCGCGCCCCGGAGCGCACCGTTTTCCTCGTCCCTCAGGAACACCGCCTCGCCGGTGGGATCCGTCACGGGGTCGTTCATGAACGGCGTCAGCCGGTTCTCGCGGCTGTTCTCCGACCAGGTCGTGGCCGCCCCCGTCGTCGTGACGAGCGTCCCGAAGCCGGGGTTGGCGATCACGTTGCTCCAGGGGAGCGGCGTTTCGTCTCTCCCCGAGAGGACGACGACGTACTCGCGGCCGTCGCGGGTGAAGCCGCCGAGGCCGTTCGGCATGACGAGAGGCGGCGGCTCGAGCCCGTCGTCCTTCGCGTCGTCGGAGAGGAGCTGTGGCGCAGCCGGCGGGGCGAGCGCTTCGGGCTCCGTCAGGTCCATCTGCTGCGCGAGGTGCCCGCGCCGTCCGTCGAGAACCGCGCGGGCCATCGTCGCGAAAAGAATGTGCTCGGCTTCGGGCATCGTGTCGCCGCGAAGGAGGAAGATGCCCGACGGGCGGTCCTTCCAGCCGGCCCAGGGACCTCCATCCACGACCTGTGCAAGCTGCTCGTGCAACTCGTCGCGGTAGGTCGCCGGGTGCTCGTTCAGGATCACGACGTCGGACTTCAGCCCCTTGAGGCGCCAGTGATCCTGCGCGAGGAGCACCTGCCTCACGAGTGGAACGTCGTCGGCGTCCACGACCCGGACGAGGACGATCGGCAGGTCGCCCGAGATGCCGTGCCCCCAGAGGCCGCCTGGCCCCAGCGTGCTCGAAAGGAGAATTTCCTCGCGTTCCCGGAGCGAGGCGTCCGAGAAGAAGACGCGCGAGGCGAGCCGCTCGAAGAGCTGCGCCTCTTCCGGGGAGATGCCGAGGTGCCGGAGCGAGACCTGCGCGTGCGTGTACGCGAGAGCGAAGGTCCGGGCCGCGACGCCCGGATCGTGGTACTTCTGCGCGAGGCGCCGGGCGGCCTCCGGGTCGGTCGCGATCCCGGTCGTGAACGAGAGTCGCGCGAAGCCGCCGGGAGCGATCCTGAGGCGCGTCCGAATGCTGAGGACCGGGTCGAGAACCGAGCCTGTCGTTCCCGAGAGGGCACGTCCCTCGAGCGCTTCCGGCTGCTCCGGCCCGCGGCCGCGCCCCAGGAAGCGCATTCGGTCGGTCTCCCACTCCACCGGCGCCTGCGGCCGGCCGTCGATGGAGAGAACGTGAAAGGCGAGGAGGGCCGGCTCTTCCGCCGCGCGGGGACGGCGCCGTGCGAGAAGAGCGGTCGACTCGGCGATCCATTCGGTCTCGACGAAGAGCTTTCCGAAGGCAGGGTGCGCGGCATCCTCCGCGAGCGTGCCGAGCGCGAGCTCCACGAAGCTCGTGAGCTCGATCTCCCGCGGCCTGTCACCGAGGTTCGTCAGCGAGACGCGGCGGACCTCGGCGTCGTCCTCCGGCGAGACGGCCACCTCGAGTCGCGTCTCGATCTCGTCGTCGCGGCGGCGGATGATGACCTTCTCCGCGAGGAGCTCGACCTGATAGTCCTGCGGTTCTCCCCCCACGGGCTGCCAGGCCGCGGACCAGACGGCACCGGAGTGGACGTCGCGCAGGTAGACGAATTGGCTTCCAGGGTCCCGCGTCGGGTCCTCGCGCCAGCGCGTCACGGCGCGGCCCTTCCACAGGCTCGCGCCGCCGCCCGCGTTCGTGACGATCGCGACGTAGGCGCCGTTCGAGAGGATCTGGGCCCGCGGATACGGGGTGTGCGCGGAGCGATAGCGGCGCGGCGGGCGGGCCGGCGCCGGCGCCATGCGGGTCTCCTCCGGAGGGCGCGGCTGGATGATCGGCGCCTCGCGCGGTACGCGCTCCTGGAGAAGCAGCTCGGTGGCCTTCACGCGGGGATCCGCGTGGAACCGCTCCACCATGGGGTCGTCGAGAAGGACGTTCGCGAGGGCGACGAGCGTCATCCCCTGGTGGTGCGCAAGATACGACCTCACGACGAAGCCTCCGGATGCCGAAGGAACCGCTCCCGCGTCACCGTCCTTTCGCGGCGTGTAGTCGATCGCGTCGTAGTAGCCGAACGCGCCCTCCGCGCCCTCGTCCGCGAGGTGCCGAAAGTTTTTCGCCGCCTCCACCGGGTCGAGGAGCGCGGCGAGCGCCGTCGCGTATGGGGCGACGACGAGCTCGTCCGCGAGCCCGCGTTTGAGCCCCAGCCCCGGCACGCCGAACGCCTTGTACTGGTAGGCCCCCGCGCGATCCATCTCGCGGTACGCCGACTCCGAGATCCCCCAGGGGACTCCCCGCGAGCGCGCGTAGTCGATCTGTCGCTTCACCGCCATCCGGCAGGTCTGGTCGAGGAGCGTTCCGGGGTAGGTCCGCATCAGCAGGAGCGGCATCAGGTACTCGAACATCGTGGCGCTCCAGGAGACGAGCGTCGGGACGCCGTCCACGCTCACGACGAGCCGCCCGAGGTGGAACCAGTGGCTCTGGGGGACGTCTCCCTTCGCGATCGCGAAGAAGCTCGCGAGGCGCGCTTCCGACGCGAGAAGGTCGTAGGAGGCGAAGTCGCGCCGCCCCGGGCCGGAGGCGTCGGGGAGGCGGTAGCCGATGGAGAAGAGCTGCCGCTCCGGGTGAAGGAGGAATCCGAATCGCATCCCGTCGGCAAAGGCGTCGGCGCGGCCGGCGACGTCCTCGAGGCGGGGTTCGATCTCCGCGTTCTCTCGTGCGAGGCGGCGGCAGCCCTCGGCGAGGGCGACGAGCGCCCCGGCGAGGTTACCGCTGTCGACGGTCGAGACATACCGCGGCGGGAGCGGGGCGAGGGTCCGGGTGTCGTACCAGTTGAGAAGGTGCCCCTCGTGCCGCTCGAGGCCTTCCATCGTGCCGAGCATTCGCTCGATCCGCTCGAGCATCGGCTCGAGCAGGAGAAAGCCGAGATCATGCGCGGCCAGTGAGGAGAGGAGCGCCATGCCGATGTTCGTCGGCGACGTCCTGTGCGCCACCCGTGGTTCCGGCCCGTCCTGCACGTTGTCCGGGGGCAGAAAGTTGTCCTCCGGCCCGACGAGCCTGTCGAAGTACGTCCACGTCTTCGCGGCGATCTCCAAGAGCCGTTCACGGTCCTCGGCCGTGAGCTCCAGCCGTCGCGAGGGCGCGGGCTGGCTGAGCCAGTAGGCGAGGAGAGGCGCCAGCGCCCACAGGACGCAGAAGGGAAGCACGAGGGGGAGAGCGGTCGGGCGGAGCGCGGCCGTGGTGGCCAGGATCGCCCCGGCGGCGACCGGGCTCGCCGCCATCTCGACGTAAAAAGCACGGACCCCGCCTTCGAGGAGGCCCCCGGCCTTCGCTGCCTGGGCCGCGGCCGTTTCCCAGTCGAGGAGCCGCCGCCCGGTGACGACGAGCCGGACGAGCGTCAGGCCGACCGCGTGGACCGTCTCCCAGGCGTGGAACGGGAGGAGCGCGAGCGTCAGAAACGCCTGCGCGAGGGCCGTGGCTATTTCCTCGCGGACGCCGCGGGCGTAAACGCGCATCGGCTGGTCGTCGCGGGACCGCCGGGGCAATCGAAGGAGGGAGTCGACGAGCGGGAATCCCGCGACGGCGAGGCCGCCGACCGTGAAGACGAGCGGGTTTCCGGGAAGGATCGTCCACGCCGCCGCGAAGAAAAGGAGAAGGGCCGGCGCCACGAGGCTGCGCCTGAGGTTGTCGAGGATCTTCCACTGGCTGATGAGCGGCAACCGGTTCTTTGCGAACCCGCGGCGCGTGGGGACGACCGGGAAGAGCCACGCGAGAATTTGCCAGTCGCCCCGCATCCAGCGGTGCTGGCGGCGCGCGTGCGCGAGGACGTTCGAGGGGAAGTCGTCCACGAGCTCCACGTCCGAAACGAGGGCCGTCCGCGCGTGGAGCCCTTCGAAGAGATCGTGCGAGAGGAGCGCGTTCTCCGGCACGCGAGCCTCGAGCGACGCGCGGAACGCGTCGACGTCGTAGAGGCCCTTGCCCGTGAAGATCCCCTCGCCGAAGAGGTCCTGGTACGCGTCGGAGACGGCAGTCGTGTACGGGTCGACGCCGGTGTGCCCCGCGTAGACGCGTGCGAAGAGGGATCCGGCTGCACTCGCGTGCATCACGCTCACGCGCGGCTGCAGAATGCCGTATCCCTCCACCACACGGCCCACCGAGCGGTCGAAAACCGGACGGTTCAGCGGGTGCGCGAGGATACCGATGAGAGTCTGCGCCGCGTTGCGGGGGAGGCGCGTGTCCGTGTCGAGAGTCAGCACGTACTTCACCGACGGCAGGATCGAGATGTCCCCGACCTGCACGGGGAACGCTTCGGCGGCACCACCCCTGAGGAGCCGGTTGAATTCCTCGAGCTTCCCGCGCTTGCGTTCCCACCCCATGAAGACCGCTTCCTTGGGATTCCATCTCCGATTGCGATGGAAGAGGTAGAAACGGTCCTCCCCGGTCGCGTAGCGGCGGTTGAGCGCCTCGATTCCCCGGCGCGCCGCCTCGACGACCTCGGCATCCCCCTCGATTTGGGGAGCGACGGCGTCGCGCAGGTCGCTCAGGATCGCGAAGTGAACGTGAGGGTCCAGGTTCCCGAGCGCCTGCACCTCGAGGTGCGCGAGGAGCCGCTCGACGCCGGCCACGCTCCCGAGGAGCGTCGGAACCACGACCATCGTCCTGGCGCTCTCGGGGATCCCCGAGGAAAGATCGAGCCGGACGAGCCGGCGCGGCAGCACGAGCGCGTTCACGAGACGCTGGACGATCAGGACGGCGAGCTGGCTGGCCGGGATGAGCGCGAGGAACCCCGCGAGGAGCGCCGCGTCGGCATGTCCTTGCGCGCGCACGTACTCCATCGCCGCCACGACGCCGAGCGCCGTGAGGAAGCCGATCCCCGAGAGCCAGCCGACGATCGCGTGGCGGAAGGCGAAACGGCGGAGCCTCAGGAGGCGGCCCGGATGGAAGGCGACGTCGATCTCGAGGCCGGCGCGCCCGGGCCCGATCAGGTGATAGCCCACATGCGCCGCGCGGTCTTCGTTTCCCCTCTGCTCGGCGACCTGCCGGGCGCACTCGACGGCGCGGAGGGCGACGCGCACCTGGGCCTCGCCCGTGGGATCCGCAAGCTTCTCGACGGCCTGGCGATAGCGGTCGCGGCTGGAGAAGTCCATCCGCGGGTGGACGCCCGACGGGTCGCGCCGGAGCACGTGCTCCACCATGCTGACGCGCTCCACGAATCGGCTCCAGTCGAGTGTCGAGCAGAGCTCCAGGCTCGTGATCGAGTTTCCCGTCGAGGCCTGGTCCGTCGCCTGCCGCTGGTGCTCGGCGCGCACGGCGTCTTCGAAGGTCGTGCCGCTGGCGGCGAGCACCGCTTCCACCTCGGCGTGCAAAGCGGAAACGCGTGGATCGGCCTCGCGCATGCGCTGGCGGAGCTGCGTCACGAACGCGGTGTGGAGCGCGCCCGGCGGAAGAGGGGAAGGCTCTCCCGCCTCGAGCCTCGCGAGGAGCACGTCGGCCTCGCGCCGCGCGTCGGTTCCCTCGATGAGCGCCTCGGCGACCCGCCGGAGGTTCTCGAGGAGCGCGAGCTTCAGCATGCTGGGCCACGCCCAGAGCTCGCCGATCGTCAGGGGCGCCACCGCCTGGTAGGCGAGGACGAACCGCGTGAGCCGTTCCGCGTCGAGCCGCCCGTCGCTGTGGCGGATCAGCGCGAGCGCCATCGCGTAGAGGCGCGCCTGGCCGGAGAGTTCACGGGCCGCGAGCTTGGGGAGCTTCTCGTAGTACGGCAAAGGCAGGTCGTGGCGCACTGCGCGGGCCTCGGACTCGACGAGATGGAAGTTGTCGAGCAGCCAATCGGCGGCGGGAGGGAGCGGCGCGCCCCGCGCCGCGTCGGCCGCCAGGGACAGATACGCCCCGCGCAGCACGCGCAGGTTCTCCGCGAGCCGGGGGAGCACCTCGTGCCGGCCGGCCCTCGGATCGCGGGCGAGCGTGAACGTTCCGGCCAGGCTCTTCGCGCGCTCCTCGAGCCCCTCGAGGCTGAGAAGCTCGCCCCTGAGGGGCTCGTCGGTCGGAGAGCGGCTGCGCCGCCGGAAAATCGTCATGAGCTTGAGGGAGGGGCCATGCGGGAGGACGTTCGGACGGGGCCTTCCCGCTGGCATCATGCGCCCCGAGGGGGCGCGAGCCGGGAATTCGTGCCGCGACGCCTGGACAGGGTCGGCCTCAGGGCCGAGAACGAGTTGAATCTCCGTCCCGTTGGGTCCCTACGGACCTGTTCAGGGACGGAATCCCTCAGGGCTTCGCTTTCTTCGGAGGTTTCGACGTGCCGGAACTGTTGAAGGCGACCGCCTGGCGAACCAGCGCCTTGAAGGCGGGCCCGTCAACTTCTTCTCCTTCTCGGATGTCGATCGCGCGGCGTGCGTTTCCGTCGAGACTCGAGTTGAAGAGGCGGGCCGGGTCCTTCAGAGACGCACCCCTGGAGAAGGTCAGCTTCACGACATTCTTGTAGGACCCGCCAGTGCAGATGAGGCCGTCGTGCGACCAAGTCGGCGTGCCCATCCATTTCCACTCCTCGACGACGTCCGGGTCTGCTTCCCTGATGAGCTTGCGCATTCTGCCGAGGGTTTCTCCGCGCCAGTCCCCGAGTTCGGCGATCTTTTTCGAGATGAGCTCCGATGCCGACTGGCGTTGGCTCGCGTCCGACTTTTTCATGTTCTCATCCTACAAGTTACAGAGGGTGTGGCTCGGGTCTCTTCGCGCCACAGCCCCCGGCAATTCCCATTGCGCCCTACGGGATCGTGCCCCGCCTCGTCCTCGGCGTTCGTAGACGAGCCGCGGTCGCATCGCAAACATATGGAACCGCAGATTCGGGATACGGCGCCACGCTGCTGACATTGATTTCACACAGGACATGAGTGTCGTCGCCGTTCTCGCCCCGGGGACCGAGCAGAAAATCGCAGTCCCAGAGGATTGGAAGGCTTTCCGTTTCGATGTGGAGTAGATGCTGCATTGCCGGCACCCAATCCTGCTCGAGCTTCTGTTTGAGTGCCCTGAATTCCGACTTGGTGGCCGGATGGTAGAACCGGGGCCCGGGCTGGGGAGCTTGCGCAGGAGGGGCGCCCGGGGCGCCTGGAAAAAGGGCGTTAATGGCCTGATGCCCAAAGCCGGCCACTTTGTCGTGCACGAGGTAACATCGAATCATCCCCTCGGTGAGGCGCTCCTGATACTCCTGATCGATCATGCGGCCGTTGCCGGCAAAGTAAGGCTCGCATCTCTCGAAGAATCGAGCGAGGGTGATCTCTTCTTCGACGCACCCACGCTTTGCATGCCTCACGCGAAGGACGGTGTCCGGCTGCGGCAGAGCAGCATCGCAGCGCGTGTCATTTGCGATCGCGGCCATCGGAAGTTCGACTTTCCAGACTCCGTCGCCGCCATTTCCCCGGTACTGTTTGAGGACGCGCGCCTTGCCGCTGGCCAATCGCACGGGCAATTCCCGGCGCATCTGAATCATGTTGCCGTATAGATGCGTGTCGCAGCCCCATCCGATATCGCGCGTTCGGTAGAGGACTTCCTTCGTCCCCAGCTTGAGGATTACGTCTGGATGCGCGCTGACGAACGTTCCTGCCGCGGCAACATCGCGAAGCATGGAATCGAGAACAGACCTGTCCCGCCCGCCTTCAATGGGATTGACCCAGACCAGCACGCCATCGACCTGCTTGAGCTGTTCACGGACCTCCTCACAGAAATCATCGTGATAGACCGCGGGTTCGACGTGGAACCCGAACGCGGTGAGTGCCGTGAACAGGTCTGCGAACCGGCCGTTGCCGAGAGTTTCATCGCGCCGAGCCTCATGCCTGCCGGGGTAGAGAATCGCAACTCGTTTGCAGCTGTTTTCCGCCATATTGTTGCCGAGTTCGTGTCGCCCGGTGAAGTGTGCCATCCACCCAGTCCCTTGCAAGCGACACAGTGCGGGGCAGTGTGGCACGTCGATCGGTGAACCTACCAGGCATTCTGGAGAATGGTAGACTTCTGCCATGAGATCTGCCATTGATTCTGCCGGACGCGTCGTGATCCCAAAAACGCTCCGGGACCGCCTCGGGCTCGGGCGCGGACGGGCCATCGAGATCAGCGAACGCGACGGGAAGATCGAGATCGAGCCGCTGTCTACCCCAATGTCGCTCGTGGGCCGCCGTGGCAGGCCGGTCGCTGTGCCGGAGGGCCGCCTGCCGGCGCTGACCGATGAGGTCGTGCGCGCCACCATCGAGCGCACGCGCCGGTGATTGCCGTCGACACGAGCGTCGTCGTTGCCGGCTTCGCGTCGTGGCACGAGGGCCATGGTCCCGCCGCCGCGGTCCTGGCCAAAGGGCCGCGTGTCCCGGCCCACGTCCTTTTCGAAACGTACTCTGTCCTCACGCGCCTCCCTCCTCCGCACAGAGCGCCCTCGGACATCGTCACGGCATTTCTCGCGCAGCGATTCCGGCAGACCCCGCTGACGCTCGCGCCCCGGGCCTGGCTGAGGCTTCTGGACCAGGCCGCCGAGCGCGGGGTCACGGGCGGCGCCGTGTATGACGCTCTCGTCGCGGCAACAGCTCGTCACGCGGGAGCTACCTTGCTGACGCGCGACCGGCGTGCGATCGCCGTCTACGAGAAGATGGGCGTTGCGTACGAGCTTATCTTCTGACCGGTACGCGGGCCAGAACGGAGAACGCAGTTCGCCCGGCCGACCGGGCGGTCCCCGAACTTTCAAGGGAGCACCGTCGGCGGCGCGCGCCGCGCGTCACACCGCCGGTGCCAGCTCCGTCCCCTCCGGCTCCGCCTTCATCTCGCCCTTCGAGGCCTCCGTCGCGGGATGCGCCCGCGCCACGAGGACGTAGATCGACGGCACGACGAGAAGCGTGAAGGCGGTGCCGACGATCATGCCGCTCACGAGCATGATGCCGATCGAGTTCCGGGCCCCGGCGCCCGGGCCGCGCGCGAAGACGAGAGGCAGGTGGCCCATGACGGTGGCCGCCGTCGTCATCAGGATGGGCCGGAGGCGAGTGCTCGCGGCCTCGACCACGGCCTCCACCTTGGAAATCCCGGTTTCCTGAAGCGTGTTCGCGAACTCCACGATGAGGATGCCGTTCTTCGCGATGAGGCCGACGAGCGTGATGAGCCCGACCTGGCTGTAGATGTTCAACGACGTCAGGCCGAGGAAGGAGAAGAGGAGCGCGCCCGAGAGCGCGAGCGGCACGGAGCCCGCGAGAATGATGAACGGGTCGCGGAAGCTCTCGAACTGTGCGGCGAGGACGAGATAGATGAGGATGGCCGAGAGAAGGAACGTGCCGAGGAACTTGCTTCCCTCGGTCCGGAGCTGGCGCGACTCGCCCGCGTAGTCGATCGTGAAGCCCTTCGGGAGAATCCTCGCCGCCTCGGTCTCGAGGAACACGAGAGCCTTGTCGAGCGAGACGCCCGGCGGGATGACCCCCTGGATGCGGACGGCGTTGAGCTGCTGGAAGCGCTTCAGGTCGCGCGGCTCGGTGGTGGTCTTCAGCGAGGCGAAGGTGGAGAGCGGCACGAGCTTTCCGTCGGCGCCCGTCACGTAAATCTTCTCGAGCTGGTCCGGGGTCAGGCGTTCGGCGCGCTTGATCTGCGGAATGACCTTGTAGCTCCGGCCCTGGATGCTGAACCGGTTGACGTAGTTCCCGCTCAGCATCGTGGAAAGGTCCCGTCCCGCGTCGGAGAGATTGATGCCTTGGGCCCGCACCTTGTCGCGGTCGAAGACGACCTCGGCCTGCGGCTGGTCGAACTTCAGATCCGTGTCGGCATACATGAAGAGGCCGCTCTGGTACGCCTTCCCGACGAGCGGACCGGCGACGGCGGCCAGCCGCTCGGGTTCGGCAGTGGAGGAGATGACGAAGTCCACCGGAAAGCCGCTGCCGCCCGGGAGAGCCGGCGGGGTGAGCGTGATGACGCGCACCCCGGGGATCTTCGAGGACCGCCCGGCCGCTTCGAGCTGAAGCTGCTGCGTCGACCTTTTCCGTGCGCTCCAGGGCTTCGTCACCATGCCGCCGAATCCGCCGCTCGGAGAGGTGATCTGAAAGACGCTCTCGCTCTCGGGGATCGAGTGGTAGACGTCGTACATCTGCGAGGCGAAGAGCTTCGTCTGGTCGAGGGTGGCGTTCGGCGCCGCCTGGATGACTCCGAAGACGACGCTCTGGTCCTCCTGGGGAGCGAGCTCCTTCTGGGAGAAGAGATAGAAGGGGACGACGAGGAGCGTGACGAGGACCCAGAGCGTGAGGACGACCGGGCGGTATCTCAAGGTGGCCGCGAGCTGGCGCGCGTACGTCGCACGGAAGAAGTCGAATCGCCGGTTGACCCAGCCGGCGAAGCCGCGCTCGGAGTCCCCCTCGCGCAGGAGCTTCGAGCCCATCATCGGCGACAGGGTGAGCGCGACGACGCCGGAGACGAGGACGGCCCCCGCGAGCGTGAAGGCGAACTCGCGGAAGAGCGCGCCGGTGAGACCCCCCTGGATGCCGATGGGAGCGTAGACCGCCGCGAGCGTGATCGTCATCGCGATGATCGGCCCCACGAGCTCGCGCGCGGCCTGGAGCGCCGCCTCGAGCGGTTTCTGTCCGAGCCGCAGGTGTCGCTCGACGTTCTCGACCATGACGATGGCGTCGTCGACGACGAGCCCGACCGAGAGGACGATGGCCAGGAGCGTGAGGAGATTGATCGTGAACCCCGCGAGGAACATGAGAAAGACGGCGCCCACGAGAGAGACCGGAATGGCGACGACCGGGATCACGACCGAGCGGTACGAGCCGAGGAAGAGGAAGATGACGGCGATCACGATGAGGAGCGTCTCGGTGAGGGTCTTCAGCACCTCGTCGATCGCGTCCTGGATGTAGGCCGTGGAGTCGTACGGGATTCCCACCTTCATTCCCGCCGGAAGCTGAGCGCGGATATCGGGGATGGCGTCGCGAACCTGCTTGATCACCTCGAGCGCGTTCGCCGTCGGGAGGCACCAGATTCCCATGAACGTGGCGTCCTGCCCGTTGAAGCGGACGTCCGACTCGTAGTCCTCGGCCCCGAGAACGACGTCGGCGATCTCGCCGAGGCGGACGATGGTCCCCTGGTCCTGCTTGACGACGAGCTGGCGGAACTCTTCGGCCGTCTGGAGGTTCGTGTTCGCGACGAGATTCACGGAGACCATCGACCCCTTGGTGCGGCCGAGGGCGGACAGGTAGTTATTGTTCGCGAGGGCATCGCGCACCTGAGAAGCCGAGAGGCCCAGGGCAGCCATCCTCTCGGGCTTCAGCCAGATTCGCATCGCGAAGGTGCGGCTCCCGAGGATGTCGGCGCGCTGCACGCCGCTGATGGCCGCGAGTTTCGGCTGGACGACGCGCGTCAGATAGTCGGTGATCTGATTCTGGTCGAGGTCCGCGGAGCTGAAGCCGATGTACATGGACGCGAACTGCGAGTCCGCGGTCTGGAGGTCGATCACGGGCGCCTGGGCTTCGGGAGGAAGGTCGTTCCGTACCTGGGCGACCTTGGCCTGCACCTGGGTCAGCGCGGCGTTCGTGTCGTAGTTCAGCTTCAGGTGGACCGTGATCGTGCTGACTCCCTGCGCGCTCGACGACTCCATGTAGTCGATGCCGTCGGCACTCGCGATGACGCGCTCGAGCGGGGTCGTGATGAAGCCGCGAACGAGGTCGGCATTCGCCCCGACGTAGACGGTGGTCACGCTCACGACGGCGATGTCGCTGCGCGGGTACTGCCGGACGGAGAGCGACCGGATGGATTGCAGCCCCGCGATCGTGATGACGAGACTGACGCAGACCGCGAGAACAGGCCGCCGGATGAAGAGGTCGGTGACCTTCATCAGGAGTCTTGCGGCCTCGGAGACGGGTCGTTACCCGGCTGTACCTTGTTGTTCACCTCGACGGCCGCGCCGGCGCGGAGCTTGAAGACGCCGGATGTGACGACCTCCTGCCCCGCCTTGATCCCGGAAACGACGGCCACCTGATCGCCCCGGGAGGCCCCCAGCTTCACGAACTGCTGCTGCACGCCGCGGTAGGGCGCGCCCTTGGGGTCTTTCATCTCGGTGACGACGAAGACGGAATCGCCGAATGGCGCGTAGCTGATGGCCGAGGCCGGGAGAGGGATCACACTGTTGCTCGAGCCGAGGATCGCTTCGGCCTCCACGAACATCCCGGGCCGGAGCGTGCCGTCGGGGTTCGGGAGCGTCGCCTGTACCTGCACGTTCCGCGTCGCCTCGTCGACGATGGAGTCGAGTGCGGTCACGCTGCCCATGAGCACGGCGGCCGGGCCCGACGCCCCCTGAGCCTTCACGCGGACGACGACCCCGGGCCGCACGCGGCTCACGTCCTGCTGCGGGATCGAGAAGTTGACGAAGATCGGGTCGAGCGACTCGAGCGACACGATCTTGTCGCCGGCCGCGAGGTATTGACCCAGGTTCGCACGGCGGATGCCGAGCATCCCCGAGAAGGGGGCCCGGATCGTCTTCCGGTCGATGGTTGCCTTGAGCTCGCCGACGCGGGCCGCTCCCTGCGTGTAGTCCGCGACCGCGCGGTCGAGGTCCGCCTGCGCGAGAACGCCGCTCTCG
>JBAUSZ010000401.1:0-22022 GCA_049581965.1 Thermoanaerobaculia bacterium
GGCCGCCGCCTCCACGGCGCCCCCGCCGATCGCCGCCGTGACGGCGCCCGTCGAGAACCGCGTCCTGCCTCGCGTCCTCGAGGTCACGGGCGCGCTCGCGGCCGACGAGCTGGCCGACGTCGCGGCCGAGCGGGACGGACAGGTCGCCACCGTCCGCGTCGAGCGCGGGACGTACGTCGAGAAGGGCACCGTCCTCGCGACGCTCGACGAGCGCGAGGCGAAGGCCCAGCTCGACCAGGCCCGCGCGAACCTCGCATGGGCGAAGTCCGAGGTGGAGCGCTACGCCGAGCTCCGCCGCCGGCAGGTCGTCGCGAAGGCCGAGGACCAGAGGAAGGGCACGGACCTCGACCTCGCGGCGTCCGCCCTCGCGCTCGCCGAGAAAGGCTTCGAGGACTGCACGATCCGGGCGCCGTTTTCCGGTGTCGTGACCGAGAAGAAGATTTCGGCCGGGGCGTTCGTCAGGCGCGGGCAGGCGGTCTGCGGTCTCGTGAAGATCGACCCTCTGCGCGCCGAGCTCGCGATTCCCGAGGTCGCCGTGCCCGCGATCAGGGTCGGCCAGAAGGCCCGGCTGAACGTCCAGTCCTTTCCCGGCCGTGCGTTCGACGGGATCGTCCGCTACATCGGACCGTCCCTCCGCAGCGAGGCGCGCACGCTCGTCGTCGAGGCCGTCGTCCCGAACCCCGAGCGCCTCCTCAAGCCCGGCCTCTTCGTGACGGCCCGCGTCGAGCTCCCGAACACGGACGCGACGCTCCTCGTACCGTCGGCGGCCGTCGTGACGGACTCGGGCGTGTCGCACGTCTACGTCCTCGGGAAAGACCGTCTCTCGGAGCGGATCGTCGCTCTCGGCGACCGTCACGGCGACGCCGTCGAGATCCGCTCCGGCGTGCTCGCCGGCGAGCGCGTCGTCGTGAACCCCGATCTCAGACTCACCGACGGACTCGAGGTCCTCCGCTCGGGACCCGGCGGCTCGCGCTAAGGAGACCCCGTGCAGGCACTCGCGCGCCTCTGCGTCCGCCGCCCCGTCTTCGCGTCGGTGCTCATCATCGCCCTCGTCGTCGTCGGCTCGGTGGGCTACACCCGCCTCGGGGTCGACCGCTACCCGAAGGTGGACTTCCCCACCGTGGCCGTCATCACGCGCCTCCCCGGCGCGGCGCCCGAGGAGGTCGAGACCGAGGTCACGGACAAGATCGAGGAGTCCATCAACACGATCGCGGGCATCGACGACCTCCAGTCGACCTCCTCCGAGGGCATCTCGCAGATCTTCGTGACGTTCATCCTCGAGAAGAACGTCGACGTCGCCGCGCAGGAGGTCCGCGACAAGGTCAACCGCGTCCTCGCGGAGCTTCCGCGCGACATCGACCAGCCCATCGTCGAGAAGCTCGATCCGGACGCCACGCCCGTCCTCTCCGTCGCCCTCTCGGGCAGCCGCACGCTCCGTGAGACGACCGAGTTCGCGGACAAGGTCTTTCGCCGCCAGCTCGAGTCCGTCAACGGCGTCGGACAGGTCACGATCCTCGGCGGCCGCTCGCGCCGGATCAACGTCCGCCTCGACACGGAGCGGATGAAGGCCTACGGGCTCACGGCCGTCGACGTCCGCCGCGCCCTCCAGACCCAGAACGTGAAGATTCCCGGCGGCACGCTGAAGAGTGGCGCGAACGAGTCGACCGTACGCGTCTACGGCCGCGTCGCGAACGCGAGGGAATTCGAGCAGATCTTCGTCACGCAACGCAACGGCCTCCCCGTCCGTGTCGGAGACGTCGCGAGGGTCGAGGACTCCGAGGAGGACGCCGAGCGTGCCGCGTCCAAGGACGGCATCCCGACGGTCGTCCTCTCGATCCGCAAGCAGTCCGGCACGAACACGGTCGCCGTCATCAACGCGATCAAGGAGCGGCTCGCGGAGATCGCCCCTCAGCTGCCGGTGGGCTATTCGACCGAGATCGTGCGCGACCAGTCGCAGTTCATCAAGGCGGCCGTCGACACGGTGCAGGAGCACCTCATCGTCGGCGGCTTTCTCGCGGCGCTCGTCGTCCTCCTTTTCCTCGGAAACTTGCGCTCGACGCTCATCGCGGCGATTGCGATCCCGACGTCCATCGTCTCGACCTACGCCCTCATGTATGCGATGGGCTTCACGCTGAACGTCCTGACGCTCCTCGCGCTGACGCTCGCGGTCGGCATCGTCATCGACGACGCGATCGTCGTCCTCGAGAACATCTTCCGGTTCATCGAGGAGAAGAAGATCATGCCGTTCCAGGCCGCGATCGACGCGACGAGGGAGATCGGCCTCGCGGTCCTCGCGACGACGCTCTCGCTCGTGGCCGTCTTCCTCCCGGTGGCCTTCATGGGCGGCATCGTCGGCCGGTTCATGAACTCCTTCGGCCTCACGATGGCGTTCGCGATTCTCGTCTCCCTCCTCGTCTCCTTCTCCCTCACGCCGATGCTCTCGGCCCGGTTCCTGAAGAGGAAGGAAGAGAAGGAACAATCCAAGTCTCGGGGCTTTTACGCCGTCATCGACCGGACGTACACGGCGATGCTGAAGTGGTCGATGACGCACCGCTGGGCCGTCGTCGTCATCTGCGCCCTCGCCCTCTTCACGGTCCCGTTCCTGTTCAAGATCGTCCCGAAGAACTTCCTGCCGTACGACGACGAGTCGCAGTTCGAGGTGAACTTCCGCGCGCCCGAGGGAACCTCACTCGAGGCGACCGCGCTCATCGGAAACCGCATCAGCAGAGACGTCAAAGAGCTCCCCGGCATCGAGCTCGCGCTCCTGACCGTCGGCGCCGACGACGCGAAGACCCCGAACCTCGGGAGCATCTACGTGAAACTCGTGGACGCCCGCAAGCGCAAGGACGCGCAGACGACCGTCATGGACCGCGTCCGTAAGGAGATCCTCCCCCACTACGACCGCGACAAGCTTCGGACGGACGTCTCGTACGTCAACGCGTTCTCGAGCGGCCAGAAGAACGCCGAGATCATGTACGTCGTCAACGGGCCGGACCTCGAAAAGCTCCGAAAAGTCTCGGACACCCTGATCACGAAGCTCCGCAGCGTGCCGGGCATCGTCGACGTCGACTCGACGCTCATCTTCGGGAAGCCCGAGCTCGGCGTCACGGTCGCGCGCTCGAAGGCCTCGGACCTCGGCGTCTCCGTGGCGGACGTCGCCGAGACGCTGCGCATCCTCGTCGGCGGGGAGAAGGTCTCCGCATTCGACGACGGGGGCGAGCAGTACGACGTGTACCTCCGCGCCCGGCCCGAGGACCGGGCGGACGAGGCGAGCCTCCGCCGTTTCAACGTGCCCTCCTACCGTCTCGGCGCCGTGCCGCTCGAGGACGTGACGTCCTTCCACGCCGGCGTCGGACCGTCGCAGATCAACCGCCTGAACCGCCGACGGCAGGTCACAATCCTCGCGAACATGAACCCCGGCTACTCGTCCCAGGTTGCCCTCGACCTTCTCGTGAAAGAGACGAAAGCCCTCAACCTCGACGCGTCCTACACGTACCGGTTCGTCGGCCGCTCGAAGGAGCAGGGCCGCGCCGCGCAGAACTTCCTGCTCGCGTTCGGGCTCTCGGGCATCTTCATGTACCTCATTCTCGCGGCGCAGTTCGAGAGCTGGCTCCACCCGGTCACGATCCTGCTCGCGCTCCCGCTCACGGTGCCCTTCGCGCTCCTCTCGATCCTGATCTTCGGCCAGAGCGTGAACATCTTCACGTCGCTCGGGATCCTCGTTCTCTTCGGCGTCGTCAAGAAGAACTCGATCCTCCAGGTCGAGTTCGCGAACCAGCTCCGCGAGCGCGGAATGCCGCGCGACGAGGCCGTCGTCCTCGCGAGCCGCGAGCGCCTGCGCCCGATCCTCATGACGACGCTCGCCTTCGTCGCGGGGATGCTCCCGCTCCTCGTCTCGTCGGGCCCGGGTGCCGGCACGAACCGCGCGATCGGCTCCGTCATCGCGGGTGGCCAGACGCTCGCCCTCCTGCTGACGCTGCTCGCGACGCCGGTCGCCTACTCGCTCTTCGACGACGCCCAGCAGTTTGCCGGCGGACTCGTCCGGCGCCTGCGAAAGCAGCACGTCGTACCGCAAACCACCCCGGCGCCGGCCCCCGCACCCGCCGGCGGGCGGAGCTAGGAGACGCCATGCGATCGACTCGAGCCGCAGCTCTCGTCCTCGCCTCGCTCGCGGCCGCCTGCCGCAACGGCGGCGACCCGAACGTCGTCGTCCTGAGCGGACGCCTCGAGGCGCCCATGGTCGACCTCGCGCCGAAGGTCGCGGGCCGCGTCGTCGAGGTGAAGGTGAAGGAGGGCGACCGCGTGAAGGCGGGCGACCTCGTCGCCCGGCTCGACCTCGGGGAGACGACGCTGGCGGTGGAGAGAGATCGCCGAGGGCTCGAATCCAGCCAGGCCCGATACGAAGACCTTCAAGCAGGCAGCCGGGCTGCGGAGATAAGGGCAGCTGAGGAGGAAGTGGCCGACCGGCGCGCCGCCCTCGACCTTGCGAAGCCGGAGCTCGAGCGCCAGCAGACATTACTTTCCAGGAAGGTCGGAACTCCTCGCGACGTCGACGTTGCGCGTACGAACGTCGATCGCGCAGCCGCAAACCTCAAGATGAGCGAGGAGCGGCTCCGGCTGGCCCACGAAGGGTATCGGCGGTATCAGACCGAGCAGGCGCGCGCGGACGTGGGACGCGCGCAGACCGTGCTCAAGCAGTCCGAGAGCGTCGCCCGCGAATCCGAGATCCGCGCGCCCGCCGACGGGGTGATCCTTCACCGCATGGCCGAACCCGGCCTGCTCCTCGGCCCGGGCCAGCCCGCCGTCACGATGGCGTTCGCGAACCGCCTCTATGTCCGCACGTTCGTCCCCGAGACAGAGCTCGGCCGCGTGCGCTCCGGGGGCGCCGCCGAGGTGACCGTCGACGCCTTTCCCGGCAAGACGTTCCCCGCGCGAGTCACCGAGATCTCGCCGGACGCCGAGTTCACCCCGAAGCCGGTCGACACGTCGCGCGAGCGCGTGAATCTCGTCTACGCGGCAAAGGTGGACCTCGACGCCGGCTGGAGCGCTCCGCTCGTCCCGGGCCAGCCCGCGAACGTGCGCGTGAGGACCGCGGAAGGCGCGGCAAAGTGATCCGCGCCGAGAAGCTCGTCCGAGACTTCGGCACACGCCCGGCCCTGCGCGGCATCGACCTCGCCGTGCAAAAGGGCGAGCTTTTTGCCCTGATCGGGCCCGACGGCGCGGGCAAGACGACGTTCTTCCGGGTCGTCGCGGGTCTCCTCGGGCCGACCTCCGGCCGCGTCCTGCGAGAGGACGTGCCGTTCGGGATGGTCCCCCAGCGGTTTTCGCTGTACGAGGACCTCACCGTCGACGAAAACCTCGCCCTGCGCGCCCGCCTCTACTCCGTGCCGGCCGCCGACGGTCGGGCGCGCGCCCGGGACCTCCTCGCCCGCGTCGGGCTCGACCGCTTCGGTGGGCGCCTCGCGGGCGCGCTCTCGGGGGGTATGAAGCAGAAGCTCGCGCTCGTCTCCGCACTCCTCACTCGCCCCGCGCTCCTCCTCCTCGACGAGCCGACGACGGGCGTCGATCCCGTCTCGCGACGCGAGTTCTGGCAGGTCCTGAACGCCCTTCACCACGAGGGGCTCACGATCGTCGTCTCCACGCCCTACATGGACGAGGCCGAATACGCCTCGCGCCTCGCGTTCCTCCACGAGGGCCGGCTCGTGGCCGTCGGAACGCGCGACGAGATCCTGACGGCCTACCCGCGGGCCCTCGTCGAGGTCGCGACGAGCGCCCGCGGCGAGGCGCGCGCGCGCCTCGCGGCGATGCCGGAGCTGGACGACATCTCGCTCTTTGGGACGAAGCTGCATGTGAGGGGAAGAGGAGAAAAAAGAGAAGAATCCCTGGAAGGCAGAGTGGCCGAGGTTCTCGCGGGGCTCGTCGGGGCGGACAACATCCGGCGCGTGGCGCCCACCCTTGAAGATGCGTTCGTACTCTTCTCGGAAGAACACGACGGCGAGGCGGCCGCATGAGCTCGGATATCCTCCTCCGCTGCTCGAACCTCACGCGCCGCTTCGGCACGTTCACGGCCGTCGACGACGTCTCGTTCGAGATTCGACGCGGCACGGTCTTCGGCTTCCTCGGCCCGAACGGTTCGGGCAAGTCCACGACGATCCGGATGCTCACGGGCCTCCTCGAGCCGACGTCGGGTTCGGCGACGGGCTTCGGCGGCCTCGACGTCGCGAAGGACACCGAGAAGTGGAAAAAGCGCCTGGGCTACATGAGCCAGAAGTTCTCCCTCTACCTCGACCTGACCGTGCGTGAGAACCTCGACTTCTTCGGCGCGATCTATGGTCTTTCGCCTTCACGCGTCTCCGCGCGGACACGCGAGCTCGCCGCGCGCCTCCGTTTCGAGACGATCCTCGGCGAGCTGACCGAGAACCTCTCGACCGGCCAGCGACAGCGCGTCGCACTCGCCGCCGCCCTCCTCCACGAGCCCGAGCTCCTTTTCCTCGACGAGCCGACGGGCGGCGTCGACCCCAAGGGCCGCCGTCTCTTCTGGGACCTCATCTACGAGCTCGCGGCGGTCCGGCAGATGACCGTCCTCGTGACGACGCACTACATGGACGAGGCCGAGCAATGCAACCAGCTCGCCTTCATCCTCGACGGAAAGCTCATCGCCTCGGGCAGTCCGCCCGAACTGAAGGCGTCGCTCGACGACCGGCTCCTCGAAGTGCCGCTCCGATCCGAGCCCTTCGCGGCACTCGCGTCCGTGTCCGGCGATCCCAGCCTCGAGGACGCCTACCTCTTCGGGCTGCGCCTGCGCGCCGTCGCGCGCGAAGGCGCGACGGCGGCCGCCGCGCGTCTCCTCGGCCGGTTCGGGACGCCGGTGTCCGCCCCGCCGTCCCTCGAGGACGTGTTCGTGTCGCTCGCCCGCAGCGCCGCCCCGCAGGCGCACACGGCGGCGGCCTAGGGAGGACCGATGCAGCGTCTCCTCGCCCTCGTCCACAAGGAGTTCCTCCAGCTGCGCCGCGACACGATCACGCTGCGAATGATCGTGATGGTCCCAATCCTGCAGACGATGATCTTCGGGTACGCGATCAACTACGACGTCAAGCACCTGAAGACGGTCGTCCTCGACGAGGACAAGTCGTACGACAGCCGTGAGCTCGTGGCGAAGATGACGGCGAGCGAGTACTTCGACATCGTGAAGACCGTCGACTCCGAGGCCGCGCTGCGCTACGAGGTCGACGCGGGCCATGCCTCGGTCGGCCTCCTGATCGATCACGACTACGGCAAGGACCGGCGCCGCGGCGCGAGCGCGAAGGCCCTCCTCGTCGTGAACGCCTCCGACACGACGACGGCGAGCCAGGCGATGGCGATCGCGGGCGGGATCTCGAGTCAGCTCTCGCTTCAGACGCTCGCCGCGAAGGCCGGCTGGAAGCAATCGGGGCCGCCCGTCGACCTGCGCGTGAGACCCTGGTACAACCCCGACCTGAGGACCGCGACGTTCATCATCCCGGGCCTCATCGCGATCCTCCTCACGTTCACGCTCATCCAGTTCACGGCCATGGCGATCGTCCGCGAGAGGGAGCGCGGGACCCTCGAGCAGCTCCAGGTCACGCCCGTGACGCGTGTCGAGCTCATCCTGGGCAAGATCGCGCCCTTCGTCGTGATCGGCGTCTTCCAGCTGACGCTCATCATCGTCCTCATGCGCTTCCTGTTCCAGGTACCGATCGCGGGGAGCGTCCTCGAGCTGTACCTCGTCGGGCTCATGTTCATCGCGGCCGTCCTCGGCCTCGGGATGCTCCTCTCGACGCTCGCGAAGACGCAAATGCAGGCGATGCAGATGTCGTTCTTCTTTCTCCTCCCGTTCGTCTTCCTGTCGGGCTACGTCTTCCCGATCGACGGCATGCCGAAGTTCTTCCAGTACATCACCTACGTGATTCCCGCGAAGTACTTCATCCAGGTCGTGCGCGGAATCGTCCTTCGCGGTGCGGGCCTCGGCGAGCTGTGGCAGCCGACTCTCCTCCTCACCGTCTACACGCTCGCGATCATCGGCCTCGCCGTCTCGCGCTTCCACAAAACGGCGGCGTAGGATGAAATTCGTGACGACGCCTCGCGCCGAAACACCGGACGCGCCCAAGCCCCTCCTCCGGGGCGTCCTCCACGAGGTCGCCGCGTTCGTCGCGGCCGTGGCGGGAGGGATCCTCGTCTTCCGCGCCTCCGGGGTGCGCGCCCGCGCGGGCGCCCTCGTCTACGGGATCTCCCTCGTCGCCCTCTTCGCCGTCAGCGCGACCTACCACCGCAAGAACTGGACGGAGAAGGTCCGCGCGGTCTGGCGCCGGCTCGACCACTCCGCGATCTTCCTCCTGATCGCCGGGACGTACACGCCCTTCAGCTTCCTCCTCGGCAGCCGCACGGGCTGGATCTTCCTCGGCGTCGTCTGGGCCGGGGCGATCGCGGGGATCGTCCTCTCGGTCGCATGGGTGAAGGCGCCGAAGGCACTCGTGGCGGCGGTCTGCGTTCTCCTCGGCTGGGCCGCCCTCCCGCTCCTGCCGGCGCTCAAGGCCGCGCTCGGGACGGGCTCCGTCGCGCTCCTCGCCGTGGGAGGCGTCGTCTACAGCCTCGGCGCCGCCGTCTATGCCCTTCGCCGCCCGAACCCGTTCCCGCGCGTCTTCGGGTACCACGAGATCTTTCACGCCCTCGTGATCGCGGCGGCCGTCTGCCACTTCGCGGTCGTCGCGCGAGCGGTCTCGGCGCTCTCGGTCTGAGACCTCCCTGATTCATCTGCGCCATGCGCGGGCGGCCGCAGGGACCCACCTTCCCCGTGGAAGCGGGCGCGGACATCGCGCCGCCAAGGAGGGTCCATGCGCGTACAGGACGTGATGACCCCGCACGTGAGGACGATCGCGGCCGACCAGAGCGCGGAAACCGCATACACGACGATGAAAGCCCTGAACGTCCACCACCTCGTCGTCCGCAACGAGGGAGCCGCTCTCGTGGGGATCGTGTCCTCGCACGACCTCGGAGCCCCGGCCGAGGAAGAATTCCGCCGGAACCGGCGCGTCGCGGACGTCATGTCGCCGCACGTCGTCACCGCCGACCCCGAAATGCCCGTCCGCCAGGCGGCGAACCTCATGCGGGGCCGCAGCATCAACTGTCTCCCCGTCGTCCAACCCGGCCGGACTCCCCGCCTCGTCGGCATCGTGACGACGTCCGACCTGCTCGAGGTCCTGGGCCACGGCGTCGACCGGCCGACGCATCCCGAGCGCAAGGTCCTGAAGTCCCGCGCCCCGCGCACGGAGCCCAAGATCAAGCGGATGCGTTGAGAATTCCCACGCAGAATCTGGACCCGATGGAAAGGGTTACGGTGCCTCGTTCGCGACGGGCGGGAGCGTGAAGACGCCCGCGTTCCGGTTCGCCGTCGCGCTCGCGATCACTCTCGCCTCCGCCCTCTGGCAGCGCCGCTCCGGTCCCACGGTCCCGGTGACCGGGAGTGTTTCACTCGGCGGGACTTCGATCGAGCTCAGACTGACCCGCACGCACGGCGGTTGGGGCGACCAGCCCGTCCGCGTCGCCGCTTCGGACGCGGCCGTCACGGGCGCCGTCGCCTTCCGCCGTTACCCGACGAGCGACGCGTGGACGGTCGTTCCCATGATGCGTTGGGAGAGCGATCTCATCGCGGCCCTTCCCTACCAGTCGCCAGCCGGCAAGCTCGAGTACCAGGTGCGCCTCGCGAAGGGAGCCCGGACGGCCGTCTTTCCGCCGCGCCCGGCCGTGACGCGCTTCAAGGGCGACGTCCCGGCGGCGGCCCTCGTCCCTCACGTCGCCTGCATGTTCCTCGCGATGCTCCTGTCGACGGCCGCGGGCCTCGCCGCCCTCGCGGGCGCGCCGACTCGCTCCCTGGCCCTCGCGACCCTCGCGCTCATCGCGGTCGGCGGGTTCGTCCTCGGGCCGATCGTCCAGAAGGCCGCGTTCGGCGCGTACTGGACGGGCGTGCCCTTCGGCTGGGACCTCACGGACAACAAGACGCTCGTCGCAGGGTTCTTCTGGGCCGCGGCCGTCCTCGTCCAGCGCCCCGGCTACAACGCCCGCGTCGAGATCCTCTCCGCCGCCGCCACGACCCTCCTCGTCTTCGCGATCCCCCACTCGACGTGGGGATCCGAGATCCGGTGGGAGACCGTTCAGAAGGCGGTGTGACGAGCCAGTCTCCTCCCCGCGAACCTGAAGTGGGCTCGCGGCCAACGCGGCGGCGAGACTGATTTCGTGCTCGGCCGTCGCAGCTTCTTTGGCATGAGGATCTTGCTGGGGTTGTGTAGCTGGAGGCTAGGCGCCTTGCGCGCCGGATCGTGGCATGCACACGTCTAGGCTAGACTCGACCGAGCCGCGGAGAGAGACGCCTTGAAGTCTCGGGTTCGGAAGGGTCTGCTGTTTCTCTGGCTGACTCTGACGTGGATTCGGCCCGCCGTTGCCGGAGTGCCCGAGAAGGTCTGGGAGACCCGCGTCCTCAAGCCTGCTCCACAGGGTTATCCCTCCCGGATTGCCCGAAACGTCCGTGCCCTCGCGGACGGCTCTCTGATGGCCCTCGGTCCGGACGGCGCCGCGGTGAGCGCCCTGCGGTATTCCGCGTCCGGCCAGGCCCTCTCGACCGTCACCCTCCAATCCGGACGCGGGGACCCGAGCGCAATCGACGCCTTTGGAAACTTCGTCGTCACGACGCCCTTCGATCGATCGGCCGGCTTCTCCGTCATGAGGTTCGACGGAACGACGGGCGCAACGCTCTGGGCTACGCCCTTCGTCGTCGACGCTCCGGTCGCGGGCTTCGCCGATCCGGCGTCCGTCGTCCTGGATCCGCGTGGCGACGTTCTGATAGCCGCGCGCTCGGGAAAACCAAACGCGTTCTCTGCCGCCGTCTACAAGCTGGACGGGCTGACGGGTTCCCTGCTCTGGGGACCGAGTCTCCTTGCCGAGTCGTCCGGCTCGGAGCCGATCCTGCTCAGAACCGACGGCGTCGGGCGGGTCTTCCTGGCGATGACACAGGACGATCCCGTGACGTACAGGAAGCTCGCGGTCACCCAGCTCGACCCGTCTACCGGGCTGATCCGATGGGGGCCGGTCACCCTTGGGAGGACGTTCACGGATTCGCTCGTCGACGCGGCCGTGGGTGGAAACGGCGACGTCGTCGTCACCGGCAAGTACGGGGGAATGACGGGCACGTTGAAGCTCGGTGGGTCTTTGGGAACTCTCCTCTGGGGCCCGATTCTCGAGACGGCCGCCGCCCCGAAGGGTGTCATCTGCGATGCGCGAGGGGACGTCGTGATCGCCATGGAGGCGACTCCGTCGAGCCCTCAAACGCTTCTCGTCAAGTACGACGGTTCGAGTGGTGAACGTCGATGGGGGCCCGTTCAGTTTCCGGCGGCATACGCGTCGGACGCGAGGCTCCGGGTGGACGCGACGGGCAACGTCTTCGTCTCGGCGAAGATTCCTCGCGCGGGCCTCTATCCAACCGACATCGGCACGGCCGCGTTCGATGTGAACACGGGAGCCCTCCTGTGGGGCCCTGTCGAGATGGGAGGGCCGGACAATTCCTACGACGAGCTCGGCGCGCTCGAACTGGATTCGACTGGCGCCGTCGTCGTCGCCGGAAGCGTCAATTCCGGCGCGGCGATGATCGTGCGTGCTTACGACCGTGCGACCGGGACGACCCTCTGGGGCCCGACGTTCTTCTGGGGCGGCGCCAACGGGTCGGGCATTCCGTCGTCGGCGGACACCGACGCGGCCGGCAACATCTTCGTGGCCGCCGACCAGTCGTGGGACGGCGATGCACTGGTGACCAAGCTGGAGGGACGGTCGGGACGAATCCTGTGGGGGCCTGTCGGCCTCGGCCTTCCGAACGCCGGCGCGACGTATCCCAAGGTCCGCGCGACCTCGCTGGGCGATGCCGTCGTCGCCCGCTGGAACGGCACGGGTTCATCGGTCGTGATGCTGAACGGGCTCACCGGCGCTTTTCGGTGGACGCGTTCCTTCGGAGGTATCGCATTCCCACTGGCCATACCCGGCCCGGGCGGAGACGTCCTGTTCGTCGGCGTTGCCTCGGGAGCGAACCTTACCGGCTGGAAGCTCGCGGGCGGCACCGGCGCGACGCTCTGGGGGCCCGCGAATTTCGGCCCAAACGCCGTCGGGATTCCGGAAGACGGGGTCATCGGCGCGACCGGGGATCTCGTAGTCGCGGGCGAGACCGGACGGTCGATGGCGGTCGTCAAAGTCAGCGGCGCGAGTGGTTCCCTCGCGTGGGGGCCCTCAGTCGTCACGTCGGGCGGGGATTCGATCGACCATGCCGTGAAGGTCCTGCTCGACGCGGGCGGAAACGTCCTCGTCTCGGGAACGAATTCGGCGGGACCGGCGCCATTCCAGACCGTGACGAAACTCAGCGGCTCGAGCGGGGCTTTGTCGTGGGGACCGTGGACGTCGGCGAACTCCGGATTCTACGGAGGAAACTCCGATATGGCCCTGGACGCTTCAGGGAACGTCGTCGTGACGGGAGGCGGGACGTTCAAACTCGACGCGAACACGGGCGCCGCCGTGTGGAACTCGGCCACCGTCGCACAGTTCGTCTGCTTCGGGGGGGATGGAAACGTCCTCCTCGCCGCGACGTCATTCGACGACTCCCTCTTCGACTGGGCGCTCACTCTTCACAAGCTGGACGTAACGGCAGGCCTTCCCCTATGGGCCCCGCTTCACCGGCCGCATGCCTCCTCGCTCGCCGCGCTCGAAACCGTGGAGGGCGACCCTGTCTTCGTCGCCGCGCCTACGGATCTCGAAAAGGCCACCCTCGTGGGAAGGTACTCGGACGGTCTGACGATCTCGCCGGCAGCCTCGTCACCCCGCGTCGTCTTTTGCGGCCGCCCGTTTTCGTTCGGTTTCCAGGCTGACAACGGAACACCTCCGATCCAGTGGAACCTCCTCTCGGGGACACTCCCTTCGGGCCTCACGCTCGGATCGGACGGAGTGCTCTCCGGCACGACCTCGGACGTCGGGGAGTTTCCGGTGATCGTCCGCATCACCGACGGGACCGGTCGAACGACGACTCGCGAGGTGACCGTCCGAGTGCTAGCCGCGGCTTCCGTCGCGACGATCCACGTCGCGACGAGCCCGGCGTGTCAGGGTCCGGACCGCGTGCTCTCCGTCATCGGCTCGTACGACGCCTACGAGTGGCTGCCCGGGGGAGAGACGACTCCGACGATCGTCGTGAGGCCTGAGCAGCGTACGACCTACGGCGTGACGGTCCGCACCGGTTCCTGCCTGGCGGAAGGCGCCGTCATCCTCGAGCCAGGTCCCGTACTGCTCGCTCCTTCACTTGCGGCTCCGGAGAGAGCTCTTGTGGGAAGCCCGGGCCTCACCGCTTCCGCGACGGAACGGCCGGGCAGTACCTACTCCTGGTCGATCTCGAACGGCACGATAGAGTCCGGGCAGGGGACGTCTCGGATCCGGTTCACGGCGGGAGTTTCCGGGCCGCTGTCCCTTTCGGTCTCCGAAACCGACGCGGCTGGCTGCCTTCACCCTGAGGCGTCGCGGCAGGTCATGGTCGTCTCCTCGGCGGCAGGGCTGCTTTTCAACGCGGTTCCGCCATGTCGACTTCTAGACACGCGGCTTCCGTCGCCGAATCCCGTGACGCTACGGCTCGATTTCGGTTACGGGGTTTTCCTGGCGGGCTCCTGCGGGATTCCGTTCGCCGCACAGTCCGTGGTCGTGAATGTCACGGTGACGGCGCCGACGGCACCGGGCGACCTGCGCCTCGCGGCGGGCCGGCCTTCAGGTCCCCCCGACATCAGCCTCTTGACCTTCCAGACTGGGCAGACGCGAGCTGTGTCCAGCCTCGTCTCCCTGCCGTCCGACGGATCGAACCTCGTGACGCTCTGGGGGGCCGGGTCCCCGACGGTTCATGTGGTGCTCGACGTCTCCGGTTATTTCCAGTGAACGCCGGAGAGACCGGCTTCGACGCGTTGAGTCTCCGTTCTCAAGACAGAGAACGCTGTTCGCGAGGAATGGGGAGCCAGGGTCCGGCTCAGAGCAGAAACAGCCGGTACGCCGGGTTCTTCGTCTCGTCCTGGTGGCGGTAACCCAGCTCGGCGAGAAAGCGACGGAACTTCGCGTCGTCCTTCTTCGGAACCTGGATCCCGGCGAGGACCCGCCCGTAATCGGCCCCGTGGTTGCGATAGTGGAAGAGGCTGATGTTCCAGTCGCTCCTCAGGTGGTCGAGGAAGTTCAGGAGCGCGCCCGGCCGCTCAGGGAACTCGAACCGGAAGAGCCGCTCGTCGTGCGCGGCGGGCGCGCGGCCGCCCACGAGGTGGCGGACGTGAAGCTTGGCCATCTCGTTGTCGGAGAGGTCGAGCGCGGGCAGGCCCTTCTTTCGCAGGACCGCGAGGAGCGCCTGTGTCTGGCCGGGCTTCTCGACCTCGACGCCCACGAAGACGTGCGCGTCCCGCGCGTCGGCGTAGCGATAGTTGAATTCCGTGATGTTGCGCCGGCCCACGACGGCGCAGAACTCCCGGAACGATCCGGGCCGCTCCGGAATCGTGACGGCGAGGATCGCCTCGCGCCGCTCGCCGAGCTCGGCCCGCTCGGCGACGTGGCGCAGCCGGTCGAAGTTCATGTTCGCGCCGCACGCGACCGCGACGAGCGTCTTGCCTCTCGTCCTCCGCCTCTCCGCCCACGCCTTGAGGCCCGCGACGGAAAGGGCGCCCGCCGGCTCGAGGATCGACCGCGTCTCTTCGAAGACGTCCTTGATTGCCCCGCAGATCGCGTCGGCGTCCACGCGGACGACCTCGTCGAGGAGGTCGCGGCAGAGGCGGAAGGTCTCCTTCCCGACCTGCTTCACGGCGACGCCGTCCGCGAAGAGGCCGACGTGCTCGAGGCGCACGCGGCGGCCCGCCTTCAGCGAGCGTGCCATCGCGTCCGAGTCCACGGGCTCGACGCCAACGATCTGCGTCCCCGGGCTGATCCGCTTCACGTACGCCGCGACACCGGCGGCGAGTCCGCCGCCCCCGATCGCAACGAAGATCGCGTCCACGCCGCCCGGATGCTGCCGGAGGATCTCCATGCCGATCGTGCCCTGCCCCGCGATGACGTCCGGGTCGTCGTACGGGTGGACGAACGTCCGCTTCTCGGCGCGCGCCATCCGCCGCGCATGAGCGCACGCTTCGTCGTACGAGTCGCCCGTCAGAACGACGCGCGCGCCCCGGCTCCTCACGGCGTCCACCTTGATGCGCGGCGTCGTGACGGGCATGACGATCGTCGCAGGGCATCCGAGGTGCTTCGCCGCGAGGGCGACGCCCTGCGCATGGTTGCCGGCCGACGCCGCGATGACGCCGCGCCTCAGGGCCGCCGGAGACAGGCGCGACATCCGGTTGTACGCGCCACGCAGCTTGAAGGAGTGGACGGGCTGCAGGTCCTCGCGCTTGAGGAGCACGGTGTGCCCCGTACGACGGGAGAGGAGCGGCGCGGGGTCGAGAGGCGTCTCCACCGCGACGTCGTAGACACGCGCCGTGAGGATGCGCTCGAGATACTCCCCGCCCGTGCGGGAGGCGCGCCTCACGGGTCCGACCGGGTCGTCAGCGGCGCCGCCCGCGGACGAGGCGGACCGGGGCGGGATAACGCCGGCCTTCGCGGACCCAGGAGCACCACTCCTTCGCCCTCGGGTGCGCGCCGCGCACGGCGGCGTGGTACGCCTTCTGGAGCGCCCGCGTGACGGGGCCGGCGACGCCCGCGCCGATCGTCCGAAAGTCGATCTCGCGGAGCGCGACGCACTCGGCGGCCGTTCCGCAGACCAGAACCTCGTCCGCCATGTAGAGCTGGTCGCGCGAGATCGCCCGCTCGACGACCTCGTGGCCGAGCTCCTCCGCGAGCGTCACGAGCGTATCGCGCGTGATCCCCTCGAGAATCGGCGCCGACGGCGTCGTCACGATGCGGCCGTCCTTGACGACGAAGAGGTTCGCACCCGTGCACTCGGCGACATAGCCCTCGGGGTCGAGCATGATCGCCTCGTCGAACCCGAGGCGCACGGACTCGGTCTTGGCGAGAAAGCTGTTCACGTAGTTTCCGCTGATCTTCGCCTTCGTCATCGAGACGTTCGGGTGGTGGCGCGTGTACGACGAGACGTTCGCGCGCACGCCCTTCTCGAGTGCGGAGGGGCCCAGGTAGTCTTTCCACTCCCATGCCGCGATGCCGATCGACGGCTTCCCGCCGTCCAGGTTCAGGTTCCAGCCGCCCCCGTCGAGCCAGAGCATCGGGCGGATGTAGCACTCGGTGAACCCGTTCTTCGCGACCGTTTCTTTCGTCGCCTCGACGAGCTCCTCCTCGGAGAACGGCAACGTGTCGAAGCCGAGGGCCTTGGCCGACAGGCGGAACCGACGGATGTGCTCGGCGAGGCGGAACACCGCGGGACCGCTCTTCGTCTCGTAGCAGCGGATGCCTTCGAACACACCGATCCCGTAGTGCAGCCCGGGCGTCAGAAAGTGCAGTGTCGCGTCCTCGAAACGCACGAACGCGCCGTCCTTCCAGATCCACTTCGACTCCATTCCCATCACACCCTCACTGCCGCGCCCGCGGAGATTTCGTCGGCGATCGCACGCGCCATCTCGCGCGTGCCGAGGGCGCGCGTCCCGGCCGCCGCGAGATCCGCGGTCCGCGCGCCCTTCTCGAGTGCGGCCTCGATCGCGCGGTGCACGGCGCCGGCTTCCTCGTGGAGGCCGAGGCCGTCCCCGAGGAGCATGGCGGCCGTCGCGATCGCTCCGATGGGGTTCGCGAGGTCGCGCCCGGCGATCTGGGGCGCCGAGCCGTGGACCGGCTCGAAGAGTCCGGGCCCGTCGCCGAGGCTCGCCGAGGGCAGCAGTCCCAGCGAGCCGACGAGCGCGCCAACCTCGTCCGACAGGATGTCGCCGAAGAGGTTCTCCGTCACGAGGACGTCGAACGCCGACGGGAAAAGGACGAGATTCATCGCGCAGGAATCCACGAGCTGGTGCTCGAGCGTCACGTCCGGGTGGCGCCTGCCGACCTCGGTCGTGACGGCGCGCCAGAGCCGGGACGTCTCGAGGACGTTGGACTTGTCGACCGACGTCACCTTGTTCCGCCGCGTCTTCGCGAGGCGGAAGGCGACCTCGGCGATCCGCTCGATCTCGGGCCGCGTGTACGGCAGCGTGTTCACGGCCGTCCCTGCCACCAGATCCACGGCACGTGGCGTTCCGAAGTACAGGCCGCCCGTCAGCTCGCGCACGACGACCAGGTCCAGACCGCGCGCGATCTCCGGCTTGAGCGGCCCGGCGTCGGCGAGGGACCGGTACAACCGCGCGGGACGGATGTTCGCGTAGACGCCGAGGGCCTTGCGGAGCCGGAGAAGCCCGTATTCCGGGCGCTCGTCGAACGGCGAGAGATCGTACGCCGGGTCCCCGACGGCGCCCATGAGGCACGCGTCGGCGTCGCGGCACGCGGCGAGCGTGTCCTCGGGAAGCGGCGTTCCCTTCTCGCGCAGGGCGCGCGCCCCGAGAAGCCACTCGGACAGGACGAAGGTGTGGCCGAAGCGCGCCTCGACCGCCTTCAGGACGGCCACGGCTCCCGCCGTCACCTCCGGGCCGATGCCGTCGCCCGGCAGGACCGCGATGCGCGCGCGCTTTCCCATCAGACCCCGTAACCGTAGCCGACTTCCTCGGCGACCGGCCCGTCCTCGGCCCTGAGCGCGGACGAGTCCGGGCGGGCGGCGTGGGCGAGAGCGCGTGCGGGGCGCGCCGCATTCGCACGGTTGAGGGCGGCCCAGAGAGCCACGAGGTCGCGGTCGTGAACCACCTTCTTGCGATCCGCCAGCGCGATCATCCGCCGGTAGAGGTCGTCGAGCTCCTGGCGGGCCGGGAGGATGCCCAGGGCCTCGCAGCGGGCCTTGAGCGCATGTCGGCCGGAATGCTTGCCGAGGACCATCGTCGTGCGCGGGACCCCCACGTCCTCCGGGCGCATGATCTCGTAGGTCCGGCGATCTTTCAGGATGCCGTCCTGGTGGATGCCGGCCTCGTGGGCGAAGGCGTTCCGGCCGACGATCGCCTTGTTCGCCTGGACGGCCTCGCCCGTGATCTCCGTCAGGAGCTGGCTCGCCGCGAAGAGCTCGCCCGCCACGATCCCGGTCGTGAACGGGAGCTTGTCGGGCCGCACGCGAAGCGTCATGACGATCTCCTCGAGCGAGGCGTTGCCCGCGCGCTCGCCGATCCCGTTCACCGTGCACTCGATCTGGCGGCAGCCGCCCTCGATCGCCGCAAGGCTGTTCGCGACGGCAAGGCCGAGGTCGTTGTGGCAGTGCGCCGAGAACACGACGCGGTCGGAGCCCGGCACGCGCGCGCGGATCGTGGAGAAGAAACGGTAGATCTCGTCGGGCGTGGCGTAGCCGACGGTGTCCGGGAGGTTCACGGTCGTCGCGCCGGCCTGGATCACGGCCGTCACGAGGGCGACGAGAAAATCGACGTCGCTGCGGGTCGCATCCTCCGCGGAGAACTCGACGTCGTCCACGGTGCGACGCGCGCGAGAAACGGCGCGGCCCGCCGCCTCGAGGGCCTGGCCGCGGGACATGTGGAGCTTGTGGGCGAGGTGCAGGTCCGAGGTCGCGATGAACGTGTGGAGGCGCGGGCGCGCGCAGCCGTCGAGGGCCTGGAGCGCGCGGTCCACGTCCGCGTCCACCGCGCGGGCGAGGGCCGCGACGACGGGCCGGCGGACGGCCTTCGCGACGGCCCGCACACCGGAGTAGTCGTCCTCCGAGGCGATCGGGAAGCCGGCTTCGAGGACGTCGACGCCGAGCTCGTCGAGCTTCGTCGCGAGGCGCACTTTCTCGGCCTCCCGCATCGAGAAGCCCGGGGCCTGCTCGCCGTCGCGGAGCGTCGTGTCGAAGATCGCGATGCGCGGCCTGCCGTTGCCCTCCATGGTCAGGCCACCTTGCCGACGACGACCGGCTGGAGGAACGGCATCTTCTCGCGAAGCTCCGCGCCGACCTTTTCGAGGAGCTGGTTCCGCTCGGCCTCGCGTGTCGCCTCGAAGTTCGGGCGACCCGCGCGGTTTTCCTCGATCCACTTCTCCGCGTAGACCCCGTCCTGGATCTCCTCGAGAATCTTCTTCATCTCCCGGCGGGTCGCCTCCGTCACGATTCGCGGGCCGGCCGTGTAGTCGCCGTGCTCGGCCGTGTCGCTGATCGAGTAGCGCATGTAGTTCAGTCCTCCGCGGTACATGAGGTCGACGATGAGCTTGAGCTCGTGGAGGCACTCGAAGTACGCGACCTCCGGCTGGTAGCCGGCCTCGACGAGCGTCTGAAATCCAGCCTTCACGAGGGCGGACGTGCCGCCGCAGAGCACGGCCTGCTCGCCGAAGAGGTCCGTCTCGGTCTCCTCGGCGAACGTCGTCTCGAGGACTCCGGCCCGCGTCGTCCCGAGGGCCTTCGCGTAGGCGAGCGCGTCCTCGCGCGCGTGACCGCTCGCATTCTGCTCGACCGCGAGGAGCGCGGGCGTGCCGGCGCCCTCCTGGTAGAGCTCCCGGACCCGGTGGCCCGGCGACTTCGGCGCGACCATCGAGACGTCCACGTCCTGGGGCGGGACGATCTGGCCGAAGCGGATGTTGAAACCGTGCGCGAACATGACGGTCTTCCCGGCCTTCATGTGCGGCGCGATCGACTCGTCCCAGAGCCTCTTCTGGCCCGTGTCGGGCGTCAGGATCATCACGATGTCCGCTCGCTGCGCGGCGTCGGCCGGCGAGAGCACCGCGAGGCCATCCGCCTTCGCCTTCGCGGCCGATTTGGACGTCGCGTGGAGGCCCACGACGACGCTCACCCCGCTGTCGCGGAGGTTGAGGGCATGTGCATGCCCTTGGCTGCCGTACCCGATGATCGCGACCGTCCGGCCCTTGAGGCGGGAAATGTCGGCGTCCTTGTCGTACCAGATTGTCGCCATGTTTTGGTCCTCGTCGTGTAAGCCGGTTCGGTTTTCGTTTCGGTGTATTTCTTCTTAGAAGGTAAAGAGGGCGCGCCGCAGCGTTGGATCGCTCCGTGCGGCCTGCTCGGGACCTTCTAAGCAGTCTTTGTCTTCTCTTCTCTCAAGCAGTTCTTTCTTCGAGTGTGAATTCGGTCTGCGCGAAGGCCGGCGTCCCGTTCATCCGGGCGACTTCCGTCACGTCGTGAAGTCGCATGAGCTGACGTTCGACGAGACTCGAGCGCTCCTCGTCCGCGTCGATGACGAGCTCGATGCAGGCGGGCCCGCCGCCCACACCACCTTCGAAGGAAAAACTCCGAATCGTAATGCGCTGGCGCCGCAGGATCGTCTCGACCCGCGCCATAAGCCCGGGAGCATCTTTCGCCTTGATCTCGAAGGTGCGCTGTTGCATGACGATCCTCCTCAGCTCTTCTTCTGCCGCGGGTCCGAGACCACCATCGCGTCGATGGACTGGCCCGCGGGCCACATCGGGTAGCAGTTCTCGTCGGGACTCGTCCGCACGTGCACGAGGGCCGGGCGGTCTTCCACCGCCAGCGCGGACTCGTAGGCGGGCACGAGCTCCTCGGGACGGTTCACGCGGAACGCCGCTGCGCCGAAGGCCTCGGCCAGCTTCGCGAAGTCGGGGTTCTTCAGCTCGACCGCGAAGAAGCGGCGGTCGTAGAAGAGGTCCTGCCACTGCCGAACCATTCCGAGGTTCTGGTTGTCGAGGATGACGACCTTGATCGGCAGGCGTTCCTCGACGGCCGTCGCCATCGCCTGCATCGTCTGCTGGAAGCTGCCGTCGCCGTTCAGGTTGATCACGAGGCGGTCCGGCATCCCGCACTGCGCGCCGATCGCGGCCGGGAGGCCGAAGCCCATCGTCCCGAGGCCGCCCGAGGTGATGAAGACGTTCGGCTCGTCGCACTTCCAGAACTGAGCGGCCCACATCTGGTGCTGGCCGACGTCCGTCGTGACGATCGGACGACGGCCCCGCGTCATCTTCCAGAGCGTCTCGATTGCGAACTGCGGGAGGATGACGTCGCCGGATTGCTCGTAACGGAGCGGCGCCTTCTCCTTCCACTCCGCGATCCGCGCATGCCAACCGTTCGTGTGGGGCGCCCCGACGAGCGGGAGGAGCTGGCGGAGCACGGTCTTCGCGTCGCCGTGCAGCGGGAAGTCGGCCTTGCGGACCTTCCCGATCTCGACGGGGTCGACGTCGAGGTGGACGACCTTCGCGTGCGGCGCGAAGGTCGAGAGCTTGCCCGTGATGCGGTCGTCGAAGCGAGCTCCCAGCGCGACGATGAGGTCGCTCTCGTGCATCGCCCAGTTCGCGTACGCGGTGCCGTGCATTCCGAGCATCCCGAGGGAGAGCGGGTTCGTCTCGGGGAAGGCTCCCTTGCCCATGAGCGTCGTCGTGACCGGAATGCGCGTCTTCGTCGCGAGGCGCCGGACCTCGGGAGAGGCGCCCGAGGAGACGACGCCGCCTCCCACGTAAAGAACCGGGCGGCGCGCGTTGGAGATCGCGAAGGCGGCGCGGCGCAGGGACACGGCGTCGGCGCGGCGCGGGGCTTGCGCGGGCTCGGGGGCCGGCCCTTCCCACGTCGTCTCGCCCTGCAGGACGTCGCGCGGCACGTCCACGAGAACGGGCCCCGGCCGCCCCGACGTCGCGACGCGGAAGGCCTGGCGGAGCGTGCCGGGCACGTCTTCCGGGTCGAGGACGAGCCAGTTGTGCTTCGTGACGGCCTGCGTCATCCCGACGATGTCCGCTTCCTGGAAGCCGTCGCGGCCGAGCAGCGACGTCGCGACCTGCGCCGTGAGGGCGACGACGGGCGTCGAGTCCATCATCGCGTCCGTCAGGCCGGTCACGAGGTTCGTCGCGCCCGGACCGGAGGTCGCGAGGCACACGCCGGGACGCCCCGTCGCGCGCGCGTAGCCCTGGGCCGCGTGCGCGGCGCCCTGCTCGTGCCGCATGAGGAAATGGCGGATCGGGGCGTCGTGCAGCGCGTCGTAGAGCGGCAGCGCGGCGCCGCCCGGATGCCCGAAGATGTGGGT
>JBAUSZ010000402.1:0-11748 GCA_049581965.1 Thermoanaerobaculia bacterium
CGTCGCGGCCGCCGAGCGGCTGGCCGGCGTGCAGGCGAAGGCTCTCGAACGCGTCCATGCGCTCCTCGACGAGGAGCAGCGCAAGACGTTCGCGTACCTGCTGCGGACCGGCGTCCTCGCGATCTGAGCATCTGACGATTCCACGGGGGCCGCCGCCTCGGGAGGCGGCCTCCGCATTCCTTGGTCGATTTGGGCCTTTCCCATGGCGGCCCTCCGCCCGAGAATGCCGCCCATGCACCCTCGCCTCGCCGGAATCGCCTCGTTCCTCGAAGACAGTCGCTCCCGCGTCGTCTCCGCGGCGCGCGCCGTCGCGCCGGAGAACTCCGCGCGCCGGCCTCCGGGCGGCGGATGGAGCGTCGACGAGATCCTGACGCACCTCGCGCTCGTCGAGCCGGGGGTCGCGAAGCTGGTCGAAAAGAGCGTCCGCCGCGCACGGGAGTCGGGCCTCCCCCGCGAGACGTCGGAGGAGCCGGTGCTCCACCTACTCGACGGGCGCCCGATCGAGAGGGTCGAGACGCCCTGGACGGCGCCGGATTTCGTCGTGCCGCGCGAAGCGCTGGAGCGCGACACGGCGCTCGCCGCCCTCGTGCGCTCGCGCGAGACGCTGACGGCGGCGATCGCGGAGCTGGACGGCTGGGCCCTCGCGGAGGTCGCCGCGCCGCACCCGATCCTCGGCGCGCTGAACATGTACGAGTGGCTCGTCTTCCTCGGAAAGCACGAGCTCCGGCACCTTTCGCAGCTCGAACGGACGGCCGCGAGGGTGGCATCCGGCGGGCGTCGGTAGGGGCCGCCGGCCGCGGCGATCTGGTATCCTCCGCGGTCCGATCGGGCGGTGGGAGTAGCTCAGTCGGTAGAGCGTCGGATTGTGGTTCCGAATGTCGCGGGTTCGACCCCCGTCTTCCACCCCATCTCTTTCGAAGTGCCGCGCTTGCGCCCGTAGCTCAGCTGGATAGAGCGTCAGACTCCGGATCTGAAGGCCAGGCGTTCGAATCGCCTCGGGCGCACCACACTCTCCCCGTCGCGGCGTGCCACCTGTCCCCGCCGGTCGGGTCAGCCGGGCTTGACGAACGCCTGCTCGAAGCGGCGGACGATGTCGTCGATCGGAGAGGGGCGCAGCGCGCTCCGCGAGAAGATTCCCGAGATTCTCGAAAGTGTGGAGGGCGTTGGCCTTGGCTGCGCGGCGTTCGCCTCGAGAAGAGCCTGATGGACCTCGCGCACGACACGCGGGTGGGGCTCGTGGTCGCTCTTCACCGCGTACCTCAGGAGTTCCGCGTGAGAGATCTTCGAATTGCCGCAGGCCCGAAGGACGTCGAAAGCCTCGACCGAGGACCGGACACGGAGATTCCGTTTCGTCGCCGAACTGTCCATCTTCCACCCCCAGACAAACGGGGCTGACGTGGCATGGCCGTGCAACCGGCAGTTGTTCAGCAATCGACATGCCCGGCTCGGTGCTCGGTGGAGCTCCTCGCCGCTGACCACCAAGGAGGTTGAATTTTGACGGCTAAGTCTTGCAAACAAGAGGCCTATCGCGTCAGTTGAAACAGCCTAGCGGCTTCGAAAAGGGGAACCGCTGGGACGTGCCGTCGCAATATTTCCTTCGTCTCCAGTGATTATTCGCGCAGGTTTCCTCGCCCTGACGATCGTTGGGCGGGACGGCCGAAAGGCCTTGGGCCGTCACGGGCTAGGATCGCGACGATGCCCCGCCCGCCGGGAATTTCCCCTGCCGCAGCCGCCCTCCGCGGAAGCCCCTACTCGAGTCTCCTCGGCCGGATGGCCACGCACCGGGGCGAGGTCTTCCCGCTCCACGTGGGCGACACCTGGCGCGAGGCGCCCGCGGGCTGCCGGCCCGAGGAGCTTCCGGCCGGTCTTCCGGGAATCAATCGGTACACGGACGTCTGGGGCCTGCCGGAGCTGCGGGACGCGATCGCCGCGCGCACCACAGAGGACACCGGACGGCCCGTCTCCCGCTCGAACGTCCTCGTGACGGGCGGCGCGACGGCGGGACTCATGGCCGCCGTCGCGGCGCTCGTCGCGCCGGGAGAGGAGGTCCTTCTCCTGGGCCCGCGTTGGCCGCTCATCGAGGGACACGTGCATCTCGCGGGCGCGACGCCTGTCGAGGTTCCTCTCTTTCTCGGAGACCTTTCGCCGGCCGCGGCCGTCGCCGCCGTACGTGCGCACGCGACCGTGAGGACGGCCGCGCTCTACCTCAACACGCCGAGCAACCCGACCGGACGCGTCTTGCCCGAGGAGACGGTCGACGCGCTCGCCGGCTTCGCGCGGGAGGCGAGTCTCTGGCTCCTCGCGGACGAGGTCTACGAGTTGTATGCGTACGCTGGCGTTCACCGTCCCGCGTACGCCGCGGCCCCCGAGCGCACGGTCGCGGCGCACTCCCTCTCGAAGGCGTGGGGACTCGCGGGCGCGCGCTGTGGATGGCTCGTCGGGCCCGAGGCGGCGCTCGTGGAAATCGTGAAGATCGGCGCGCACACGATCTACTCCGCGCCGACGGCGTCGCAGCATGCCGCGCTCCGGATCCTCGCAGGCGGCGGCGACGCGTGGGTGGCGGAAGCCCGCGCCGAGTACGCCGCGACCGGCCGCGAGGCCGCGCGACGCCTGGGCGTCCCCGCGCCGGAGGGCGGGACGTTCCTGTTCGTCGACGTCGCCGACGCCCTGGACACTCGCGGGCTCATGGGTCTTCTGGAGGACGTCGCGGACGAAGGCCTCTTCCTCGCACCCGGCCCGAGCTTCGGCCCGTACCCGACGCACGTGAGGCTCTGCTACACGGCCGTCCCGCCCGACGCCGCGCTGCGCGGCGTCGACATCCTAAGAAGATTTCTTGGAAGGTGAAGAGGGCGGAGACCAGGCGCCGCCCGCTTGCGCGAGTGGGTGTCGATCTGCGGAGCCTCATAACCCTCTCTGAGAAATCATCTTCTGACCATCTGCGTTGAGCCGACTCAGATTGGGGAATAGCCTGTGCGCAGGGGGCGTTTGCCTCACCATGACGGAAACCCTGACTCTGCCTGTTCTCCCGCTCCGCAACGCGGTCCTTTTCCCCGGCGTGAGCTTTCCGATCTCCGCCGGCCGCGCGGGCACGCTCCGCGCGATCGACCAGGCCACACGCCAGCCCGATGCGCTCGTTTTCGCGGTCGCGCAGCGCACGGACGTCGAGCGCGTGACGCCGGAGGGCCTCTACACGATCGGCACGATCGCGGCGGTGAGCTCGGTCCAGCGCGGCCTCGGCGGGATGCGGCTCGTCCTCGAGGGCCGGCGGCGCGGGATCGCGATGCGCATTCTCGAGAAGAAAGGCGGCATGCTCGAGGCCATCGTCGTGACCGCGGCGGAGATGCCATCGCCCGACCCGGCCGACCCCGTCTTCGTCGCTCTCCACAAGGAGGCGCGCGAGCGCGCCGCCGAACTGGGCGAGAAGATGGGCCTCCCCGAGGAAGCGGTTCAGCAGTTTCTCGAGCAAGCCGAGGAGCCGGGACGGCTCGCGGACCTCGTTGCAGGCTACATCGACATCCCACCGGCGGAGCGCCAGCAGCTCCTCGAGACGCTCTCGATCGAGGACCGTCTCCGCCGCGTCCTCGTCCACGTACAGCGGCAGATCGGCGTTCTCTCGGCGCAGGAGGACATCCAGTCGAAGGTCAAGGAGCAGATCGGCGACCGCCAGCGCGAGATGCTCCTGCGCGAGCAGCTCCGCGCGATCCAGAAGGAGCTCGGCGAGGGTGAGGGCAAGGACGCCGCCGATCTCGAGGAGCTCAAGAAGAAGCTCGCGGCGCACCCGCTTCCCGAGGACGTGCGCAAGGAAGTCGACCGCGAGCTCGGGCGTCTCGAGCGCATCGGCCGCGAGTCCATGGAGTCACAGGTCATCCGCACGTTCCTCGAGAATGTCGCGGAGCTGCCCTGGGGCGCGCGCAGCGAGGACAAGCTCGACGTGAAGGAGGCGGCCCGCATCCTCGACGAGGACCACTACGCCCTCTCGGACGTGAAGGACCGCATCCTCGAGTTCCTCGCGGTGCGCCAGATGCGCGCGAGGGCCGAGAGTGCCGCAGCGGCGCCGCCGGCCGAAGGCGCCGAGCCGGCGGCGAAGAAGGACCCCTCCTCCGGCAAGGGACGGATCCTCCTTTTCGTCGGCCCCCCGGGCGTCGGGAAGACCTCGATCGCGAAGTCGATCGCCCGCGCGATGGGCCGCAAGTACGTCCGGATCTCTCTCGGGGGAGCACGGGACGAGGCCGACATCCGCGGCCACCGGCGCACGTACGTCGGAGCGATGCCGGGCCGCATCGTCCAGGGCCTCAAGCAGGCGGGGACGAAGAACCCGGTGTTTCTCCTCGACGAGATCGACAAGCTCGGCGTGTCGTTCCAGGGCGACCCCGCGAGCGCCCTCCTCGAGGTCCTCGACCCGGCGCAGAACGACACGTTCACGGATCACTACCTCGGGGTCCCGTTCGACCTTTCCGAGGTCCTCTTCATCGCGACCGCAAATTTTCTCCAGGGGATCCCGGGCCCGCTCCTCGACCGCCTCGAGGTCGTCGAGTTCGCGGGCTACACGGAGAAGGAAAAACTCGCGATCGCGCGGCAGTACCTCGTCCCGCGCCAGCTCTCCGAGAACGGGCTCACGCCCGCCGAGATCGCGATCACGGACGGCGCAATCTCGGAGATCGTCACGAGCTACACGCGCGAGGCGGGCGTCCGCCAGCTCGAGCGCGAGCTCGGAAAGCTCGCGCGGAAGGTCGCGCGGAAGATCGCGGCCGGCGACGTCGCCTCCGTCATGGTCGACGCCGCGGACGTCTTCCCGCTCCTCGGCAAGAAGCGGGTCCACCCCGAGAAGAAGATCGTCACGGACCAGGTCGGCCTCGCGACCGGCATGTACTACACGCCGGCCGGCGGCGACATCATGTTCATCGAGGCGATGCTCATGAAGGGCAAAGGCGAGGTCGTCCTGACGGGCCAGCTCGGCGACGTCATGAAGGAGTCGGCGCGCGCCGCGTGGACGTACGCCCGCTCGCACGCGGCGCTTCTCGGCATCCCCGACGAGGCCTTCGAGCGGGACCTCCACATCCACGTGCCTGCGGGCGCGATCCCGAAGGACGGACCGTCGGCCGGCATCGCGATGGCGACGGCGATCGTATCGGCCCTCGCGAAGGTGCCGGCCCGCCACGACATCGCGATGACCGGTGAGGTGACGCTCTCGGGCCGCGTGCTCCCGATCGGCGGGCTCAAGGAGAAGGTTCTCGGCGCCGTCCGGGCCGGCATCCGGACGATCGTGATCCCGAAGGACAACGAGCCAGATCTCGCGGACCTGCCGGTGGAGGTCCGCGACGCCGTGCGGGTGCACCCGGTGGACGACCTCGGCGAGGCGCTCGCCGTGACCCTGCGCGGCGCCGCGCTCCGCGGCGGGCACCTGATGCTGCGCGGGGACAGTCCGACCGCCCGGGCCGGAACCGTGTCGAACTGATCCGGCGGAAAAAGGACGGCGGTTCGCGCGTCAGGCGCGCGCGGCGCGCGCGAGGAAGAACTCGCGGTGCCGCCGGACGACCCTGCCGAGCGTCGCGGGGTCACCCGGCCCGAGTGGAAGCACGTAGAGAGCGCGGTAAAGCGCCTTCTTCACGGGCGTCGGAACGGGCAGCGCCGTGATCCGCCCCCACGTCCTGAGGGCCGCGGCGCGGATGGGCAGGAGGCGCCCGACCGGGCGAATGCCGCGCGCGAGGACGGTCGGCGTCCCGAGCGGCCCGCGCAGGAACTCCTTCCAGGCGAAGCGGGAGAAGCGTGGACTCTTCATGCCCCCGAGGATATCGCACCTTCGGGCGGAAACGCCCGCCGGTCCAGAAGAACGAACGCGGGCATCGAGAGGAGCGCGAGGGCCGCGGCGGCCGCGTAGGCCGCTGGAAATCCGAACCGCCCGATGACGGCTCCGAGCGCGATCGAGCCCGTCCCGATCCCGACGTCGAAGGCGGCGATGATGGCGCCGAACGCGGCCCCGCGCCGCTCCGGCGCCACGTGGCGCATCACGTGCGCGGCGAAGACCGGGTAGACGTTCCCGAACCCCGCGCCGAAGAGGAAGGCCGCGAGCGCGACGAGCGGCCGCGTCGTGGCGACGGCGAGGACCGCGAAGGACGCGGCGGTGAGCGCGAGCAGGGGAAGGAGAACACGGCGGGTCCCCGCGCGATCGGCGTGGCGGCCGAGGAGCGGCCTCAGCACGAGGACCGTGAGGGAAAAGACCGTGAAGAACAGGCCCTTCGGCGCGAGGCCGTTCTTTCCGGTCCACATGGCGACGAAACTCGTGACGCCGCCGTAGCCGAAGCTGCAGAGAAAGAGCGCGAGTGACGGGGCGAGGACGCGCCACTCGACGAGGCTGCGTGAGAAGAAGGGACCGCGCGCAGCGGGGCGCGGAGGGTCGGCCTCGAGGTTCCACGCGATCGCGGCCATCGCGAGATTCAGGGTGCCGACCGAGGCACAGAGGGCCTTCCAGCCGAGCGCGTACACGGCAAGGCCGAGCGCCGGGGCGAACGCGGTTGCGAGGACCGTCGCCATCCCCCAGTAGCTGATTCCCTCGGCGCGCCGCTCCGGCGGGATGACCCCGGTCATGTACGCCGCCGAAGCCGAGAGGAGGCCCGACCAGAAGAAGCCGTGAACAAAGACGAGGGCGACGAGGATCTCCCAGCGCGGCGCGAAGGCGTACGCCACCGAGAAGGCCGCGATCCCGAGGCTCGCGGCGAGGAGCATGCGTCGCCGCCCGACGCGGTCGGCGAGCGCGCCCGTGAGCGGGGCCGAGAGCGCGGACGCGTACGTGAGGAGGCCGAGAAAGAGGCCGGCGGCGGTCGTCGTGCCGCCCAGGGCGAGGATTCGGAAGGGCGCGGTCGGAAGGAGCTGGAAAAGAGAGAGGAAGACCGTGAACGTGAAGGCGCACATCACGAAGAAGCGGCGCGTGAAGAGAGGCTCGGCGGGCACGGGCGGAGTCTAGGCGGGGACCCGCCAAAAAAAGGGCCGCCCACGCGGGCGGCCGGCAGGAGGTTGGAAGTGCGCCGACGGGCATTCGCACACTCCGTGCCAGCCGTCGTGCGCCGAAACGGCGCATCGAGAGGACGAAGGCTCTCAGGCCTCGAGGACGATGTCGAAGCGCTCGTGGTGGAGGTGCTCGTCGCTCTGGACGTGGATCGGCATCCCGATCCGCTCCTCGAGCTCCTCGACGAGCCGGCGCTCCTCGCCGACGAGCGAGCGGTAGACCTCCGGGTGGACGCGGAGCATGAGCGAATGCGCCTCGCCCTCCTCGACGCGCTTGGCGATCTCGCGCCGGATCTCGAGGACGATCGTCGGGACGCTCTTCGTGCGGCCCGAACCCGCGCAGTAGGGGCAGGGCATCGTGAGGGCCCGCTCGAGGCTCTGGCGCTGGCGCTTGCGCGTGATCTCGACGAGCCCGAACTCGGACACGGGGAGCATCCGGTTCTTCGAGCGGTCCTTCCTGAGCTCGGCCTCCAGCGCCTGCACGAGCTCCAGGCGGTGGCCCTCTTCCTCCATGTCGATGAAGTCCACGACGAGGAGGCCGCCGAGGTCGCGGAGCCGGATCTGCCGGACGATCTCCTGGACGGCCTCGAGGTTGGTCTTCACGACCGTCTCCTCGAGGCGCTTTTTTCCGACGAACTTTCCCGTGTTCACGTCGATCGCGACGAGCGCCTCGGTCTGGTTGATCACGATGTACCCACCGGACTTCAGCCAGACCTTCGACTTGAGGGCATTCTCGATCTCGGTCTCGACGCCGTATTCCTCGAAGAGGGGCGTCGACTTGCGGTAGAGCTTCACCTTCGAGACGAGCGACGGCTGGACCTGGTCGAGGAACTCGACGACCCGTTGGTATTCCTCGTCGTCGTCCACCCACAGCGTCGCGAAGTCCGACCCGAAAACGTCGCGCGCCGCGCGGAGCGTGAGGTCGAGGTCGCGGTGCAGGAGCGACGGTGCGCCCGAGCGCTCGCCCTTCTTGCGGATCTGCTCCCAGAGCTTCGTCAGGTAGCGGCGGTCCGCCGCGAACTCCTCGGGCGCGCGTCCTTCGCCCGCCGTGCGGACGATGTAGCCGCCGGGCCCCTTCTTGAGGGAAGTGAGGATGTCCTTGAGCCGGCCCCGCTCCTCCTCGTTCTCGATGCGTCGGGAGACGCCGACGTGGTCGATCGTCGGCATGTAGACGAGCGTGCGCCCGGGGAACGTCACGTGCGTCGTCACGCGCACGCCCTTGTGCGCGATCTGGTCCTTCGTGACCTGCACGACGAGCTCCTGGCCTTCGCGGAGAAGCTCGTCGATGGATGGGAGAACGGGCCTTGGCAGACTCTCGTCGGGCACTGCCGAGCCGTTCGGCGTCGCCGGCGGGGACGCAGGCTCCGCCGCGCCCAACGCCGCGACCGCCGAGATCGCTTCCGCGGCGCCGCCGGAACCGAACGCGTCGAAATCATCGACCTCCTCGCCGACGTCGGCCACGTAGAGAAACGCATCCTTCTCGAGGCCCACATCCACGAAGGCGGACTGCATGCCGGGCAGGACGCGCGTCACCCGGCCCTTGTAGATGTTTCCGACCGTTCCGCGCTGCTTGCGGCGCTCGACCTGGACCTCGGCGACACGCCCCTCCTCGAGGACGGCGATGCGGGTCTCCCGGTCGGAGGCCGAGACGAGCAGTTCCTTCAGCACGAGGGGAGTGTACGCGGAGGAAGTGCTCAGACGTTCACGTACCGGCGGTACGCGACGGAGAGGATGAGGCCGAGCATGCACCACGTCGCGACGAGCGAGGAGCCTCCGTACGACAGGAAGGGCAGGGTGATGCCCGTCGTCGGAAGAACGCCGACGTTCATCGCGACGTTCACGAGGAACTGGGCCGCGATGTTCACGCCGAGAAGGAGAACGAGCATCGAGCCGCCCCGATCGCGCGCGTCCCGTGCGATCGCGAGCGCCCGCGCGATCAGGAATCCGTAGGCAGCGAGAAGGGCCGCGACGCCCACGAACCCCCACTCCTCGGCGAGTGCGGCGAAGATGAAGTCCGTGTGCCTGACGGGCAGGAAGCCGAGCCGGCTCTGCGTCCCCTGTTTCCAGCCCTTTCCGAGGATGCCGCCGGAGCCGATCGCGATGCGGGCCTGCCGCACCTGGTATCCGGCGCCGCGCGCCGCGAGGTTCGGGTCGAGAAACGTCCGGATCCGGTCTTTCTGGTAGTCCTTCAGGAGGAACCACGAGCCGCCGATCGCGAGCATCCCGGCGACGATGAGCGTCGCCCACCAACGGCCCTTGAGGCCGCCGAAGAAGAACGCCGCCACGAGGAACGGAAGGTAGGTGAGTGCGACGCCGAGATCGGGCTGCGCGAGGACGAGGAGAACAGGGACGCCGACGGCCGCCGTGAGCTCGAGGAGCGTACGCGTCTTGAGAATGGGCCGGTCGTCGTTCTCGAGAATCCATGCGAGGAGAAGCGCGATCGAGATCCGTGCGAACTCCGACGGCTGGACCTGGAATCCGCCGCCGATCTTGATCCACGACTTCGCGCCCGCGATCTTCCTTCCGAAGATCGGCAGCCAGAGGAGAACGACAAGCGTCAGTCCATAGAGACCGGGGGAGTACTGCAAGAGGATCCGGTAGTCGACCGCGAGGAAGAGGCCTGCCGCGATGAGGCCGAGGACCGCGAAGAAAACCTGCTTGCCGGCGAGATCGGCGCGCGGCGAGCCCGCCGTCGTCGAGACGACCATCACGATGCCGACGACCGTGAGAAGCGTGGCGAGGAGCAGAAGACGAAGGTCGATCCGTCTCGGCAGGACCTCGGCGAGGCGCGACACTCAGTCCGCCGTCCGTGCGTGTGGCGGCCCCGCCTGCGCGAGCACCGGCGGAGGAGTCCCGCGCCGTTTCGCGACCCAGTAGTCGGCCATCTTCGCCGCGAGTGGCGCGGCCGCGCTCGCCCCGTGCTCGCCGTGTTCGGCGAAGACGGCCACGACGATCAGCGGGTCGTCCTTCGGGGCGAAGCCGACGAACCAGCCGTGGTCCCGCAGCTGCTCCGGGAGGAGGTGCCCCTTCCTCGCTTCTTTCTGGCCGACGACCTGAACGGAGCCCGTCTTGCCGCAGAGGTCCAGCCCCGCGACGCGCGAGCCGTACGCCGTGCCGCCCGGTGCGTTCACGACGCGCCAGAGTCCGTCGAGGACGATTTCGTGCGGGAGGCCGGACCACGGCACGGACTCCTTGACGGCGGGCCGGTACACGAAACGCTCGCCCGTGCGCACGTTCTCGCCGATGTGGAAGAGATGAGGCGTCGGGAGCGCCCCGTCGGCGTTCGCGATCCCGCACATCGCTCGTGCGAGCTGGAGCGCCGAGACGAGCACGGGACCCTGCCCGATCGCCACGGAGATCGTCTCGCCCGCGTACCAGGGATGCTTGCGCACGGCGAGGCTCCACTCCGTCGAAGGCACGATCCCGCTCTTTTCGTGCGCGAGGTCGATCCCCGTGGGCCGGCCGAAGCCGAAGAGCCGCCCCGTCGCGGCGATCGCGTCGATCCCGAGACGCTTACCCATCGTGTAGAAGTACGAGTCGCACGAGACCTGAAGAGCCGTCGTGAGGTCCACGAACCCGTGCTTGCCATGGCAGCGGAAAGGGCGCCCGTAGAACGTGAGGCCGCCGGGGCAGAAGACGCGCTCTTTCGGGTCGATCCCGTGCTTGAGAATCGCGTAGGCCATGAAGGGCTTCCAGGTCGATCCCGGTGAGTAGACGTTCTGGAGGGCCCGGTTGTTGAGTGGACGGTTCGGATCCGTGAGGATCTCCTCCCACTCGGTGCGCGTGACGCGCCGCGTGAAGAGGTTCGGGTCGTACGCGGGTGCCGAAACCAAGGCGAGGATCTCGCCCGTCTTCGGGTCGAGCGCCACGGCCGACCCGACCTTCTCGGCGAAGTAGTCCTCCGCGAGGCGCTGGAGGCCCGCGTCGACCGTGAGCCGCAGGGTGTTCCCGGGCAGCGGGTCCACGTGGCCGGACTCGCCGACCTCGCGGCCGAAGGAGTCGATCACGTAGGAGCGCGAGCCGGAGACGCCCGCGAGGAGGTCCTGGTAAATGGCCTCGACGCCTTGCTGCCCGATCGCCTCGCCGGGGCGCGGGATCGAGGCGTCGCCGGGATGCGCCCGTGTGCGTGCGGCGACCTGCTCGGCCGTCGCCTCGCCGAGCTGGCCGAGGAGGTGGGCGGCTATCGTTCCGAGCGTGTAGACGCGACGCTCCGTTTTCTGGACGACGAGCTCGGGATGCTCGAGGGCGCGCGCCTGCACGGCGCCGACCTCGGACACCGTGAGGTTCTCCTGGAGAACGACGGGCACGAAGTCGTAGTAGGAGCGGTCACGCTCGACGCGCCGCCTGAGGTCGTCGAAAGGTCGATTGAGAAGGTCCGCGATGAAGCGGAGCGAGGCGTCCAGGTCCTTCGTCTCGCGCCGGTAGAGGAGGAGCGTGAAGGAGGGCTCGTTCTCCGCGAGGATCGCGCCATTGCGGTCCAGGATCAAGCCGCGCGGCGCCGTGACGGGCACCTTGCGGAGCCGGTTGTTCTCGGCCTGGCGCTCGTAGTCCTCGCCCCGGAGAACCTGGTGCACCCAGTAGACGCCTGCGAGGAGGCCGAGGATCGCCCAGGTGATCCGCAGGGCCAGGTCGATGCGCGAGAGAACGGGGCGGCGGTCCTCGCGGGCGCTCGCGGGCATCTACGTGAGCCTCATGCGCCGGCGGCTGTCGCGGCGCTGGCGCCACGGCACGCGCGCGGCCGCGTGC
>JBAUSZ010000403.1:0-3878 GCA_049581965.1 Thermoanaerobaculia bacterium
CGGCAGACGGAACGCGCTGCCTGCCGACGCGCGCAGCGCGCGCGGCGAGAACGGCCACGCACAGCCGGGCGTGAGGAGCGCGGCGGCGACGCCGAAGGCCTCGGCACAGCGGACGATCGCGCCGACGTTCGCGGGATCCTGGACGTCGTCGAGGAGGACGACGAGCGAATCTTCTGTTTCGGACCCTCGCGCATGTGAAGCGGCGGCCTGTCGGGAGGCGTTCGAAAAGGACGGTTTCTTCGAAGGTGAAAGAGGGGAGAGCGAGGTCAGGGCGCGGTGCGGGGGCGGTGCGAGGGCCGCGACGCCGCGCGTCGAGGGAAGATCCGAAAGGCGCTTCAGGATGCGGGGAGAAACGAGGGTGACGGCTGCCGGCCGCCATCGAGCGCGCCCACGCGACGCACCAGGCATGGCGCCGGGCGTTCCCGCCGCCCCTTCCCCTCTCACCCTTCTCAGAAAGTCTTCGTTCTCCTCGGACATCCCGTCCTGAACGAACACTTCCTCCACGGCGATCCCGGCGTCGAGCGCGTCCTCCACCATCCGCTTCCCCTCGAGGAGCATGCGGTCGCCTGCGGCGACCGCGCGCGCGGCCGCGGCGATGCGCGGGTTGGACGGGGAGTCGATCCGGGGCATGCGGCGGAAGTCTAGCCCGCGCCGTGCTTAAATCCGGTCGATGAAGGAAGGCCTGCCCGCCGCGGGCGCGGCGATCGCCGCCAAGGCGTCGCCCCTCACGGCTCTCTGGACCTTCCCATCCGTCCTCTTCTCGGCCTTCCTCGTCGCCTGGGGCGCCGAAGCGGCGCAGTTTCTGGTGTCGCAAGGCCTGGCGCTCGCGATCCTCGCGTGGCTGCAGACGCTCCCGGAGTTCGCCGTCGAAGCGGTGATCGCGTGGGAAGCGGGGAAGGATCCCGCGAAGGTCCACCTCGCGATCGCGAACTTCACGGGCTCGATCCGCCTCCTCGTCGGGCTCGGCTGGCCGCTCGTGTATTTCGTCGCGGCGCACTTCGCCCGACGGACGGGCAAGCGCGATGCCTGGGTCGCGATCGAGTTCGACGACGAGCACGCCCTGGAGGTCATGGGCCTCCTCCCGCCCCTTGTGTGGTTCGCCGTGATCTGGTGGAAGGGCACGCTCGGACTCTGGGACGCCGGGATCCTCGCCCTCTGCTATTTCGCGTACCTCGGCGCCCTCCTTCGCGTGCCGCCGCGCGAGGGTGACGTCGAGGAGATCGAGGACCTCCCGGCGGTCTCGCGCTGGGCGCTGGGCCTGGGCCCGGGCCGGCGCGGATGGGCGATCGCCGGCATCTTCGTACTCGGGGGTCTCCTCCTGCTCGTGTCCGCGCACGCCTTCGTCGAGTCGATGCTCGCGCTCGCGATCGCGGCGGGGGTCGCGCCGTTCGTCTTCGTCCAGTGGGTCGCGCCGTTCCTCTCGGAGTTCCCCGAGAAGCTGTCGGCCTTCAACTGGGCGCGCCAGATCACGAAGGCGCCGATGGCCGTCATGAACCTCGTGTCGTCCACGATCAACCAGTGGTCCATCCTGTCGGCTCTGATTCCCGTGATCTATTCCTTGTCGAGGGGTTCGCCGTCGGCGATCGTCTTCGACGAACACCAGCGCCTGGAGATCCTCCTGACGCTCCTGCAGAGCTTTCTCGGCTGGCTTCTCCTCGTGAACCTCGACCTGAGGGCTCTCGAGGCGGGGGTCCTGTTCGTCTTCTGGTTCGTGCAGTTCGCCGTGCCGTCGACGCGCGGGGTCATGATCGGCGTCTACGCCGCGTGGTGCGGGGTGGAGATCGTCATGATCGCGCTCGGGCGACGCAAACCGCGGGCCGTCGGCGCCGCGTGGAGGGTTCTGAAAGCGTCATGAGATTCGCCTCACGTGCGTCCCGCGTCGCCGGCTCGGCGACGCTCGAAGTCATGAAGGCCGCCGCCGCTCTCCGCGCGCAGGGCGTGGACGTCGTCGACCTCGGTCCCGGCGAGCCCGATTTTCCGACGCCCCAGTTCGTCAAGGACGCCGCGGCCCGGGCGATCGCGGCGGACTTCACCCGCTACACGGACGCCGCCGGCACGCCCGAGCTCCGCGCGGCCATCGCGGAGCGCTATGTCCGTGAATGGAAGGCGCCCTGGGGGCCCGGCGAGGTCATCGTGACGGCCGGCGGCAAGCAGGCGCTCCACACGGCCATCCTGGCCCTGTTCCAGGAGGGCGACGACGTCCTCATCCCGTCACCCTACTGGGTCTCCTTTCCGGAGATGGTGACGCTCTCCGGGGCGCGCTCCGTCACCGTCCCGACTTCGTCCGCCCGGGGGTTCAAGCTCACGGCGCGCGACGTCGAGGCCGCCTCGACGAGCGCGACGCGGGGCGTCATCGTGAACACGCCGAACAATCCGACGGGCGCCGTCATGGACCCCGAAGAAGTGGAGTCCGTCGTGCGGCTCGCCGCGCAGCGCGGCTGGGTGGTCCTCTTCGACGAGTGCTACGACCGTTTCGTCTTCGAGGGCCGGCACGTCTCGGCCGCCGCGTTCGCCGCCGAGTTCCCCCAGACCGTCCTCGTCGCCGGCACCCTCAGCAAGACGTACGCGATGACGGGCTGGCGCGTCGGGTACGCCCTGGCGGCGAAGCCCCTCATCGACGTCATGGGCCGGATCGTGAGCCACGCGACCTCGAACGTCTGCTCGATCGCCCAAAAAGCGGCGTTCGCGGCTCTCAATCAGCCTGCGGAGGCCTCCCGGGCGATCGACGCGATGCTCGGGGAATACGCCCGGCGGCGGGAATTCCTGATTCCCGCCCTCGACGCGCTTCCGGGCGTTTCGTGCGCGCGGCCCGGCGGCGCGTTCTACGCCTTTCCGGACGTGTCGGCGCACTACGGCCGGGCGATCGGCGGGATCGCCGTGGCGGATTCGAACTCCTTCGCCAAGGCCCTCCTCCGGTCGGTCGCCGTCGCCGTGACGCCGGGCGCGGCGTTCGGCGAGGACCGATGCATCCGAATTTCCTTCGCGACGTCGCTCGAGCGTCTCGAGGAGGCGCTGAAGCGCCTGCGCAGCGTGCTCGCGCCCGTTCAGCGATAGACGACTTCGGAGGCTTCGGCGGCGCGCCGGACGGCCTCGACCATCACGCGGTCGCGGCCGGCCTCCTTGGCCGCGTAGAGCGTCGCGTCGGCTCGCGCGACGAGCCCCTCGAGCGTCGTGCGCTCGAACGGCGACGTGTGGACGGCGATCCCGGCGGAAATCGTGATGGGGCCAGCCACGCGGGGCGGTTCCAACGCCGCGACGGCCTTGCGGAGGCGCTCGAGGGCCCGCACGGCCGACACGGCGTCCGCCTCGACGAGGAGGAGGACGAATTCCTCGCCGCCGTAGCGCCCCGCGAGGTCGATCGCGCGAATCGTCCGTGTGATCGCGCCTGCAACCGCCGCGAGGGCGGAATCGCCGGCCGGGTGCCCGTGAGCGTCGTTGAAGGCCTTGAAGTGGTCGAGGTCGAGCATCGCGACGGAGAGAAAGCGGCCCGTCCGCTCCGCGCGGGCGATCTCGGCGCGGGCCCGCTCCCGGAATGCGGCGCGGTTCAGGAGCCCCGTCAGGGGATCCGTCGTGGCCCGCGCGAGGAGCCGGCGCTCCTCGTCCACGACCGTGGGCAGAAGGAGGAGCGTGAAGAGGAGGAACCCGGCGCCGAACGGAGGGACGACCGTCCGCGCGAGGAGAATCGCGTGGCGCTGGGCCGCCTCCGCGAGGGCGGCGAGCGCGAGGACGCTCGCAGCGGCGAAGACGAAAGCGCGCGTCCGGCGCGAGCCGTGCCCGAGGTCGTACAGAAGCGTGCACGCGAGGATCGCGGCAGCCGCGGCGGCGGCACTGTCGGCGGCGCGGGGGCCCTCGGCCGGCAGGAGCGGCAGGGCGAGAAT
>JBAUSZ010000404.1:0-10004 GCA_049581965.1 Thermoanaerobaculia bacterium
GGACACGAGCGCCTGCGCCGCGACGTCCACCACGGCGAGGGCGCCGCCCGAGACGAGCGGATGCACGGCCGCGTTGCCCTCCGTGACCGTCAGGGCGAGGGGTGCCCACGCCGAGCGGATGGCGGCGACGCCGCCGGCCGCGAGCGAGGCGAGAATCTCGTCCACGGAGCCCGCCCGTGGGTCCGCGAGGAGATCGGTTGGCGTGTCGGCGTCGTCGGCCTCGAGCGCGGCCCTTGCCGTCGTCACGCCGAACGCGGCCGTCCAGCGACGCACGAGCCACTCGGGATGGGAGGTCTCGAGTGCGAGGCGGGAGGCCGGATCCGCGCCCTCCGGCAGGACGACCGCCCCGGGCCTCTGCTCCTTTTCCGAGACCCGCCTGAGGACGGCGTTCACGAGACCCGCCGCGTGCGGCGCGAGGGTGCGGACGGCCGCCACCGTTTCGCCCACGGCCGCGTGCGGGGGCACACGGTCCATGAGCAGGAGCTGCGCGGCCCCCAGACGCAGCGCGGCGAGGACCGGAGGATCGAGCGACGGGGCCGGCCGACGGAGATGGCGCTGCAGGACGTGGTCGAGGCGGATCGCGCCGCGAAGGGTCTTCTTGACGAGGGCTCGCAGGAAGTCCCGGTCCCGCGGGTCGAGGTCCCGGCCGCGCGCGTCGAGAAGGGGTGCCGCGTGCGCGCCCCGGGCGACACGCAGGAGAATGCCGAGCGCGATCTCGCGCACGGACTTCGGGGGTTCGGTCATCCGCCCCAGACTTCGCCGGCTAACGCGCGTTCGCCGCGGACGAAGTCGGCCGCCGGGAGCGCCCGCCGACCCTCGAGCTGCAGCGTCGCGATCGCGACGGCGCCGTCGCCGCAGGCGACGACGACGCGGGCTCCGGCTTCGAGGAGGGTGCCCGGAGAGGGTCCTTCTGCTCCCTCGCGCACCCACGGTCCGTTCCTGGCAGCCCGCAGGCCGGACAGCTTCAAGCGCGTATTTCTTCGAAGAGTAAAGAGACCGGGCCAGGGGGTGAAGGCGCGACTGCGACGGACGAGCTCGTCCGCCGGGCGCGTCCAGTCCACCCGCGCGTTCTCTCGGGTGATCTTCGGGCAATAGGTGGCGAGGGAGCCGTCCTGGGGAACCGGAGGAAGAGAGATTTTCTCGGAAGGCGCGTCCAAGGGCCCCGCCTCGGCACCGGCCGTGCCGCGGGGCCCCGGCGGCGCGATCCGCGACGGATATTCACCTTCCAAGAAATACAACGTCTCGACAAGCGCGGAAGCTCCCATTTCGGCGAGCCTCGCGCCCAGGGAAGCAGAATCTTCGTCTCCCCCGATCTTCGTCTCACGCATCGTGTAGACGGGTCCGGTATCCATCCCCGGATCCATCTTCATGATCGAGACGCCCGTCTTCTCGTCCCCGGCGAGAATCGCCGCCTGGACCGGAGATGCCCCCCGCCAGCGCGGGAGCAGCGAGCCGTGGACGTTCAAACAGCCGTGACGAGGCAGGTCGAGCACCCGCTGCGCGAGGATCTTCCCGTAGGCGGCGACGACGAAGACCTCGGCGCGCACCTGGGCGAGGCGGGCGACGGCCGCGTCTTCCCTGAGCGTCGGAGGCTGGAAAACCTGCATTCCCAGCGACTTCGCGCGGGAGGCGACCGGGGGGTCGGTCACCTCGGCCCTCCGGCCGACCGGCTTTCCCGGCTGCGAGACGACGAGGGGGATCTCGTGGCCGGCGCCGCGGAGCGCCTCGAGCGTCGGGACGGCGAAAACGGGCGAGCCGAAAAAAACGATGCGCACGGGCAGAGTGTATAGACACGAAACTCGGTTTTCCCTCTAGAATCCCGGCATTCCCTCGCGGGAACGATGGACAGAGAAAGGACGGAATCACATGGCTGGAATGACGAAATCGCAAATCGCCGAGCACATGGCCGAGAAGACCGGGCTCACGAAGAAGAACGCGGCGCTCTTCCTCGAGGAGCTCGCGGGCCTCGCCTACAAGCAGGCGAAGAACACCTTCACGTTCCCCGGCGTCGGCAAGCTCGTGCTCGTGAACCGGAAGGCCCGGATGGGGCGCAACCCGGCGACGGGCGAGGTGATCAAGATCCCGGCGAAGCGCGTCGTGAAGTTCCGCGTCGCCAAGGCCGCCAAGGACGCGATCCTCGGCGCGAAGAAGTAACGGCGCTCGGATCCCCTCCGCCGCGGAGGGGGCGCGGGGGAACCCCGACCGGGTTCCCCCGAGCGCGCCAGCCGGCTGACCCGCACTGTTCGGTGCGGGCGCAGCCCGCGCGGGTCAGCTCCTTCTGTTCCGGTCTATTTCCTCGAAATAGTCCGTGGGAACCAGGATCTCGCGGCTCTTGCTGCCCCCCGCCGGCGGACCCACGATCCCGTCGCGCTGCATCATGTCGATGAGCTTGCCCGCGCGGGAGAAGCCGATCTCGAGCCGCCGCTGCAGGAACGAAATGGACGCCATCCGCTCGCGCACGACGAGGCGCGCCGCCTCGTCGAACATGGGATCGACGTCGTCCGAGCCCGCGCGCGCGCCGAGCGCCGAAGCCTGCGCTTCCCGGTCCTGAGTGACGCTCTCGTCGTAGATCGGCCTCCCCTGCTTCTTGAGGAAGCGGCAGATCTCCTTCGTCTCGTCGCCGCCGATGAATCCGCCGTGCACGCGCTGGAGATAGGACGTGCCCGCCGCGAGGAAGAGCATGTCGCCCGCCCCGAGGAGGGCCTCGGCGCCGATGGCGTCCAGGATCGTCCTCGAGTCGATCTTGGTCCGGGTCGTGTACGCGATCCGGCAGGGGAGGTTCGCCTTGATCGTGCCCGTGATGACGTCGACCGACGGGCGCTGCGTCGCGAGGACGAGGTGAACGCCGACCGCGCGCGCCTTCTGCGCGAGACGCGCGACGGACTCCTCGATCTCGCGCGGGGCCGTCATCATGAGGTCGGCGAGCTCGTCGATCACGATCACGATGTACGGCATCGGCGAGATCGCGCCTGACTCGTCGGCCTTGAGCCGCTCGCCGATTTTTTCGCGAACCTCCGCGAGCGCCTTCGGGTCGCGGATCGCCGCGTTGTACTGCTCGATGTTCCGCACGCCGGGCCACTCGGAGAGCAACTTGTACCGACCCTCCATCTCCTCGACGGCCCACTTGAGCGCGTTCGACGCCCTCTTCGGGTCCGTGATGACCGGGACGAGGAGGTGCGGGAGGTCTTCGTAGTCCTTCATGTCGTTCATCTTCGGATCCACGAAGATGAACTTGACCTCGTCCGGTCGCGCCTTGAAGAGGATCGACGTGATCATCCCCGTGATACCGACACTCTTGCCGGCGCCCGTCTGGCCCGCGACGAGCAGGTGCGGCATGCGCGCGAGGTCCGCGACGATGGGCTCGCCGTGCACGTCGATCCCCAGGGCGATCGTCAGGAGGGACGGGGAGCGGCGGAACCGCTCGCTCTCGACGACCTCGCGGAGCGCGATGAGATCGCGGTTTCGGTTCGGAACCTCGATTCCGATCGCGGCGCGCCCCGGCATCCGCTCGATGCGGACCTTCTCGGCCGCGAGCGCGAGCGCGAGGTCGTTCTCGAGGGACGCGACCTGCGACACCTTGACGCCGGCCGAGGGCTTGAACTCGTAGGTCGTGACGACGGGCCCCGGCGTGTAGGCGTCGACGGCGCCCTCGACGCCGAACTCGAGGCACTTGGCCGCGATGAGCTCCATCGTCTGCCGGTACTCCTCGCGGTCGCGCTCGCGGTCGCGCTTCGGCGCCGCGCGCAGGAGCTTCTCGGGCGGAAACACCCAGCCGGACGCGTCGCGAGACTTCGGGAACGGCAGCACGCGCTGCGGAAGGTCGGCCTTCTTCGCCATCTGGGCGGGCCGTGCGACGGGCCTTGGCGCCCTCTCGTCGGGTGTCGCCTTGCGGATCGAGAACTTCCCGGGCCCGGTCTTCTCCTTCACGCGCAGCGTCGCAACCGACGGGATGTAGACGATCTCGGCCTCGGGCTCGGGCCGCCTCTCGGGCGGCATGGCCGCCTCGTCGCGCGCCCGTTCGAGGTGTTTCTTGACGACTTCGCGGCGCTGCCGTTCGCGGTTCGCGAGCTCCCGGCGCCTCTGCCGCTCGAGGACGAAGCCGCGCCAAACTCCCGACAAGCGCAGCGACGCGCCGGAAACGCCTTCGCCGAGCGAGAGGGACGCCGCGAGGAGGAGACCGACGAGGAGGCCGGCCACGAGGAGGATCGCGGCCCCCGGCGGGTTGAGCGCCGAGACGAGAGCCGACCCGAGGACGTCTCCAACGAACCCGCCCGCGTCGAGCCCGCCGCCGAACGCCTGCGGCTTGCCGAACAGGAGGTGCGCGAGCGGGGCGAGCGCGAGGACGACGAGGACGAGGCCGAGCGCCCTGGTCCACCCGGACGCGAACGGCTTGCTCCTGAAGCGCGACCAGCCGAGGGCGAGGAGCGTCAGCGGAACGACGAAGGCCGCGAGGCCGAAGAACTGGACGCTCCCGTCCGCGAAGGAGGCGCCGACGCGGCCCGCCCAATTTCGGGGCCTCAGGCCCGAGTCGTTGACCGCCGAGAAGAGCGAGGGGTCGCTGGGGTGGTAGGAGACCAATGCCGCGGCGAGCAGGAGACCGGCAGCCGCCAGGAGGATCCCGAGGAACTCGTCGCGGCGGCGGACGAGGGCGCTGGGCGGCTCGGCAACCCGAGCGGCGACCATCAGAGGGCTCCGGCCGCGACCGCGACGGCGGACGCCGGCCCCGCCTCGAGCCGCGCGCCGAAGACGACGAGCACGACTCCGAGGACGGCGCAGTAGACGATGAACGGCGTGAGGCGCATCGCGACCACGACCTTCAGGAGGAATCCGACTGCGAAGTACCCGACCACTGCCGAGACGGCCATCCCGACGAGATAGGCCGGCAACGAAGAGCCGTCGGAGAGTGGACCCGTGTGATGGCGGTAAGCGTGCAGGTTCTCGACGGCGGCGGCGGCGAGGATCGTCGGGATCGAGAGAAGGAACGAGAACTCCGCCGCAGCGCGGCGCGAAAGACCCGAGAAGAGGCCCACGGAGATTGTGTTCCCCGAGCGCGAAAGTCCGTGGAAGACCGCCGAAAGGGCCTGACAGGCGCCCACGGCGAACGCCTCGCGCGGGCGAATTTCTTCGAGCGTGAGACCGCCCTCGCCGCGGCGCCGTCCGACGCGCTGCGCCACCAAGAGCAGCACCGATGTCGCGCAAAGCGCGGCCCCCATTCGACGGAATTCCGTCATCCCGGAAACCGCGACGTCCTTGAGCGGCATCGCGACGGCGCCCGTGAGCGAGACGGCGAGAAGCAGCAGTCCCGCCAGCTTCCACGCCGCGCGGCGCGCGCCGGAATCGGACGAGACGAGGCCACCGAAGATCCCGGCGAGGCGTTCGCGCAGGTAGAGCACGACCGCTGCGAGCGTCCCGACGTGGAGCAGGACGTCGAAGAGAATTCCCGGCTGCGCGAACCCCGGCAGGAAGCGCTGCGCGAGCGCGAGGTGGGCCGTCGACGAGACCGGCAGGAACTCGGTCAGGCCCTGGACGGCGCCCAACAGCACCGCCTGGCCGACGGACACGGACATCGACGAATTTTAGCGCAACGGAGCTCCCAGAGAGACGGAGAGTCGCCGGAAGACGTCGAGGCCGAGCGTCTCGGCGCGCGCGGTCGGCGGCAATCCCGCCTCGGCGACGGCGCCCGCGGCGCGTTCACGACCCCAGAGGGGCGTCAGGGCGTTGACGAGAGTCTTGCGGCGCAGCGTGAACCCCGCCGACGCAACTCGAAGCGCCGCGTCGGTGTCCGCCGACGCCGCGCGCGGGACGAGCTCCACGACGCTCGACGTGACCTTCGGAGGCGGCGAAAACTCCCCGCGCGACACGTCGAAGAGCTTCCGCGCCGAGGCGTGTGCGCCGACGTCGAGCGTCAGAAAGCCGTACGCGTCGCCCCCGGGCGGGGAGACGATGCGATCCGCGACCTCCTTCTGGACCATGACGACAAGGCGCGTGAAAAGCTCCGGGCGCCTCACGAACGCGCGGACCATCGGCGTCGCCGTCTCGTACGGCAGGTTGCCGACGAGCGGCACCGGCGGCACCGTTCCGATCCGGTCGAGCGCCGCGCCGACATCGGCCCGCAGCGCGTCCTGGGTCTCGACGAACAGGGCACGCTCGGAGAGCTCGGCCGAGAGGCGCGCGGCCAACGGCGGGTCGACCTCGAAGGCGAGAACGCGGACGCCGCGGTCGAGGAGGGGCCGCGTCAGCGCGCCGCGCCCGGGTCCGACCTCGACGACCGTATCGCCCTCGGCTGCTCCCAGCGCGTCGAGAATTTTTCGGATCGTTCCCGCGTTGAGGAGGAAGTGCTGACCCCGGGGAGGCCGCGCCCAACCCGCGCTTGACGCTCTCACGACCCAGACCCTACCATCGACGAGACGCACCCGCGCATCGCGCCCGTACCCAGAGAAAGGAACCATTCACATGGCCGCAAACGTCCTCGAGCTCAACGAAGGCTCGTTCGAATCTTCCGTCCTCAAGAGCAGCAAACCCGTGCTCGTGGACTTCTGGGCCGTCTGGTGCGGTCCTTGCCGCCAGGTGGCTCCCATCGTCGAGTCGCTCGCTTCGAAGTGGGGTGACAAGGTCACGGTCGCGAAGCTGAATGTCGACGACGTGCCCTCCGTCGCCGAGCGCTACGGGATCATGTCGATCCCGACGCTCATGCTCTTCAAGGGCGGGCAGATCGTCGAGCGCGTGGTCGGCGTGTCGCCCCAGGCCTCGCTCGAGAAGAAGTTCGAGCCGCACCTGAACTAGGGCTTCTCCTCCGCCGGCCCCGGCATGATCTTGCGTGCGACCGGGCCTTCCGGCGCGTCGATGTAGAGAATTCTCAGGCGCGCGCCGCGGCGGGGACGGGCCACGACGTCCGTACCGGAATCGATCAGGAATGCCCGGCCCGGACGGCCCACCTCCGAGAGCATGATGTAGGCGCCGGCCTCGTAGCGCAGGCAGGTGCCGGCCGCCTTCTTCAGTTCGGGTCCGGGGGTCGGCGTCGCCGAAGGCGGAGTGGCCGTCGGGGTCGCCGTGGGCGTGAGTGCCCTCTTGCGCTTCTTCGTCGCCGCCGCGCCGGGCCCCGCGCAGAGCGCCACCCCCGCGAGCAGCGCGCACGCGGCCAGGAGCAGGCGTGACCCCCTCATTCCCCGGAGGATAGCCTCGGCCGCGCTATCCTCCCTTCGTCGGAGGCACCCGCCCCGAAGGGCCTGTCCCGCCCGGCATCTCCCTTGCTCACAGAGAGATCCGGGCCCCGTGATGCCTTTCCGGCGCCCGCCCGGAAAAGGCCGAGACCGCCAGAAGGGAACGGAAACGAAGCGATGACGACGCCGAGCATGACCGGAATGCCCCCCACCGCCCCGGGCCTCGACCCGGCCGCGCTCACCGAACGCATCCGCGAGAAGTCTCTCCACGTCGGCGCTCTGCTGACCGAGATCCGCAAGGTGATCGTCGGCCAGAGCGCGCTCGTCGAGCGTCTCGTGATCGGCCTCCTCGCAGACGGGCACCTTCTCCTCGAAGGCGTGCCCGGCCTTGCGAAGACTCTTGCGGTCAGAACGCTCGCGCGGGGTCTCGACGCCTCCTTTTCGCGTGTCCAGTTCACCCCCGATCTCCTTCCGGCCGACCTCGTCGGAACGCTCGTGTTCAACCCGAAAACTCAGGAGTTCGTCGCGCGCCGCGGGCCGATCTTCGCGCACGTCGTCCTCGCCGACGAGATCAACCGGGCCCCCGCAAAGGTCCAGTCCGCCCTGCTCGAGGCGATGCAGGAGCGCCAGGTCACGGTCGGCGACACGACCACGCCGCTTCCCGACCCCTTCCTCGTCCTCGCGACGCAAAACCCGATCGAGCAGGAGGGCACGTACCCCCTGCCCGAAGCGCAGGTCGACCGCTTTCTCATGAAGCTCAAGGTCGGATATCCGACAAAGGTCGAGGAGCGCCAGATCCTCGAGCGCATGGGCGATACGACCGAAGCCGCGGCCTCGGCGGACGTGCGCCCGGTCCTGACGCCCGAGAAGATTCGCGAGCTTCGCGGGCTCGTGCGCGGAATCTACGCGGACGAGCGCATCAAGGGCTATCTCGTCGAGCTCGTCGCCGCCACACGCGAACCGAAGGCCTACGGCCTGCCCGACCTCGCCGATTTCGTGTCCTACGGCGCTTCGCCACGAGCGACGCTCGCGCTGCTTGGCGCGGCGCGCGGCCGGGCGTTCCTCGCGGGCCGAGGTTACGTCGTCCCCGAGGACGTGAAGGACGTCGCACCCGACGTCCTCCGGCACCGTGTCCTCCTCTCGTACGAGGCGGAGGCCGAGAACGTCACCAGCGACCAGGTCGTGCGCAGAATTCTCGAGCGGGTGGAGGTCCCGTGACCCACGGCGCGCCACACGCCGTGGAGGGTCTCGCGCCCAGCGGGCTGTAGCCCCGCGCACCCCCATGCTGCCCCGCGAGATCGTCCGCAAGCTGCACCGCATCCGAATCCGCACGAACCGGCTGGTCGAAGCGGGCGTGGGCGGGGAGTACCACTCCGTGTTCCGGGGCCGCGGAATGGAGTTCTCCGAGGTGCGTGAATACGTGCCCGGCGACGACGTGCGGACGATCGACTGGAACGTGACGGCGCGAACCGGCGTCCCGCACGTCAAGAAGTTCGTCGAGGAACGCGACCTGACGGTGCTTCTCCTTCTCGACCTGTCGGCGTCGCAGGGCTTCGGCTCGCAGTACCTCACGAAGCGCGAGCTCATGGCCGAGATCGCGGCACTCCTGTCCTTCGCCGCCGTCAAGAACAACGACCGCGTCGGAGCCCTCCTCTTCACGGACCGCCTCGAGCGTTTCCACCCGCCGCGGAAGGGAGTCGACCACGCTCTCGCGATCACGCGCGACGCGCTCTCGCTCGAGGCCGGCGGCTCGGGAACGGACCTCGCGCTCGCGATCCGCAGCGCCGCGGGGCTGCTCAAGCAGCGGTCGGTCGTCTTCGTCCTCTCGGATTTCCTGGCTGCCGGTTACGAGAAGGCGATCCGGGCGCTCCACAAGCGGCACGACGTCGTTGCGATTCCCGTAGCGGATCCGCGCGAGCGCGAGATCCCACCTTCCGGGCTCGTGCGCCTGCGTGACGCCGAGACGGGCGAGGCGCGGGTCTTCGACGCGTCGGACCCCGCCTTCCGCAAGGCGTGGGGCATGCGGCCCGCCGGGCTGCCGGAGCCGGCGGCGCTTTTCCGCGCTTCGGGCATCGACTCGATCCCGCTGCGGACGGACGCGCCCTACGAGATCCCGCTCGTGCGCTTCTTCAAGGAGCGCGAGAAGCGCAAGGCGGCGGGGCGATGAGGAGGACTCTCCTTGCTCCGTCGCGCACCGCGACGCTGACTCTCACGACCTTCCTGATGGCGTCGGGCTTCGGCGCAATTTCTTCGAATGGTCAAGAGCGCCCGCCTGCAGGAACCGCCGATGCAGCACCCGGGGCGCCTCTCTCTTCCCCTTCTAAGAACTCTTCCTCTTTGCCTTTGTCTTTGTCTTTCTCCGCTTCTGCCGACAAGACGTCCGTTTCCGTCGGTGATCGCGTCGTCGTGACGTACACGGCGAAACTCCCCGTCGGCGCGACGCTCACGCTCGACGCTCTCGTGACCCCGGCGCCCGACGAGGGTGCGAGGCCGCCGGGCGGCGCGGTGCTCGAGTTCGAGAATCCCGCGCCTCCCAGAATCACGAAGAGCACGGCGAGAGATCTCTTCGAGTGGCAACAGACCGTGGCGCTGTTCCCATTCGTGGCGGGAACCGTGCACGTGCCCGGCCCTCACTACACATTCGAAGAGTCTTCTTCCGGTCGCCGTCTCGACGTGCGCCCTCCCACGGTCGAGCTGACCGTTGCGTCGCGTCTCCCAAAGGACCAGAAACCCGAGCAGCTCGCCCCGAAGGCCGACAAGGGAATACGGCTGCCCGCGATCCCGGCGAAATTCTGGATCGCGCTCGGCGCGGCCGTCGCGCTCGTCACCGGCCTCGTCTGGCGG
>JBAUSZ010000405.1:0-3203 GCA_049581965.1 Thermoanaerobaculia bacterium
GCCCACAGGGCGGGCGACTCGAACGACCCGCGCTCGCGGAAGTCCGCGGAGACGCGGAGCGGCACCGGGTCCCCCCCGCGCATCCAGAGATCGTTCACCGCGGCCGAGATGCCGAACGTCGCGCCGGCAGCCGGCTTGCCCCCGACGGCCCCCCAAGGCACCGCGACCTCGACGCGATAGCCCGGCTTTTTCTCCGGTCCGGCCTCGGGCCCATCGGCGACCGCGACCTCGATCGGAACGTTCATTCCCCAGTCCTTCGGCTGCGGCGCCGCGTCGGCCTCGGGCTCCGGACGGACGGTGCCCGAGAGCGCGGCCGAGCCCTTGAACGTCGTGCGGCGGCCGTCGCGCGCGATCGTGAACTGGTAGTCGTTCGTGTCCATTCGCGGCGTCGCCTCGCCGTGGACGTCGAGAAAGAGCTCGACCGAGTCGGACTTCCGGCCGAGATCCGGGTCCTCGTCCTGGCGCCCGAGCATGACGGGCGTGGCGTCGCCCACCTCGCAGAGCAACCGGAGCGCCGTCTCGTCCCACGCGAGCCGGAGGGTCGCGGGCACCGCGCCGACCGAGAACCTCACCGGCGGGACGGAGGCCCATGGTCCGAGATTGCCGTCCACGGGCGAGGGTCGCTCGAGAAACGGGAGCCGCAGCTTCTCCCCGGCGGCCGTGGCGACGGCCGCGAGACCCGCGACGAAAACCAGGACGAGGCGCCGGCGAAGGATCCGAAGAGTCTAGCGGACCGGGGCGTGGACCGCGGCGCCCACCGCCGGTAAGGCATGGACCAGGAGCGCCAGAAGCCCCCGTGGCGCTCCTGGTCATGCGATCAACGCTCCTGGACCATGCGCGAACGTTGCGGTGGACGCCCCGACCGGTGCATCTTGTCCCGCATGGGGACTCCATGAAGCGCCGGACGATCGAGCTCGCGACGGCCGCCGTCGCCGCGGCCGCGATGCTCGGGACCCGCGCGGCCGGACCCGGCCCCGACAAGCCCGACGTGACGAGCCGCGGAGGGCTTCGGATCGGGTCCGTCCTGATTCCCTGGGGCAACGCGGCGCCGGCCGACCTGAAGGGCGCCGACGCCGTGCAGTCGGGGGGCCAGGCCTGTGCCTTCCACGCGACGTACGACATGACGAACCTCGGGGGCGCCGCCACGAGCCCGCCGTTCACGAACCGTCTCCGGGTGGACGGCGCCGGAGTCGTCGCGACGAGCTTTGCGCTTTCGCTGGCGGCCCGCGAGACGAAGAGCATCACGACGTCGCCCTACCTCCCGGTCGGAAGCCACTCGATCGAGCTCGCGCTCGACGACGACTCGGTCGTCGCGGAGTCGCGGAAAGACAACAACCGGTTCAGGGTCCTCTACGTCCTCAAGGCGCCCTGTGGCGCCGCCGCCCCGACCCGGCCACCGGCCCCCGCGCCCGCCGGAAAATAGGCGGGCGCCTCCTACGGGGTCTCGTCCTCCATGTCCGCCTCGCGGTGGCGGTCGATCCAGATGGCCCACGGGACGAGGATCAGCAGCGCGAGCGTCCCGATCGCCGCAGCCGTCATGTTGGGCGGCGGCGGTCCGAACGCCGCGCCCGCGTAGAGAACGAGGAGGAGCGCGACGAGCGAGCCGAGAGCCCAGCGGCCCACGGCATCCTTCGGTCGCGTCGCGCGCGTGTAGAGCCAGACGCCGGCCGCGAACATCGGGACCTCGACGGCGAGCGTTCCCGTCACGGAGCTCCAGAGGCCCATCCCGACGAAGATCGAGCTCCCCGGCCAGAGCGGGAGGTCGGGCCGGTGCACGATCGCGTCGCAGATCCAGTGGCTCACGACGCCGAGGGCCGCGACGCCACCCACCGTCGCGCTGCTCGTGAAGAAGTGCGCGAGCGCGCCGTAGAGCAGCGCCCAGACGATCGCCATCGCGAGGCTGTGCGACCACGGATACGAGTCGAAGGAGAAGTTGAGGAACGGATTCGGCCCCCGCTCGATCGAGGCCTTCTCGATGCCGAGGAGGAGGAACACGGGCCAGAGGAGGTCGAGGAGGAACGGGGCCGCGAAGAGCCAGCCGAGCGACGCACGCGGGGCGCCGGCCTTGCTCGCGAACCCCACGGCGGCGTGGCCGATGAACATGCGCCCTCCTCAGCGGAGCAGTGACGAGGCGAGGCGCGCGACATCCGGCGCCCCGAGACCGGTGACGGGGTCCCAGCCCTTCGCCGCAGAGAAGCCCGCGACGCCGGCGTAGCCGTTGTCGCCGCGCACGACGTCGCGAAACGGCGCTGCCGCCCCGCGGGCCGCCCCGTAGAGCGCCGCGTTCGCGGCGCCGAGGCGAGGCCTTCCGACCGCGCGGCGGGCCGCGTTCGCTCGCGCGAGGTAGCCCGCCCAGATCGGCGCCGCAACGCTCGTGCCTCCCGCCGCCATCCATTTTCCGCGGGCGAAAATCGAGAGGCCGGGGTCCGGCGAGGCCACCGCCGCCACGTCGGGGACGCCCCGGCCGGTCACGCCCTTGCGGCCGGAGAGCGAGGGCTTCTGCCAGTCGGGTACCGCGATGAACCGGGAGAAGCCCCCACCCGAGGCGCCGTGTCCCGCTCCGTCGTTCCAGGCCGATTCGGTGAACCCGCGGCCTTCGGGTACGAGCTTCGTACCGCCCACGGACGTGACCTCGGGGACGACGCTCGGGAAGTCGACGTGCCGCTGGGCGTCGTACCACGCGTCGTCGGGCAGCTCGTCCGCGGCGCCCGCGTCGCCCGAGGCGCAGACGAACGTGATCCCGAGAAGCGCACAGGCCTGGAAGAGCTGGCGCGTCTGGTCGTACCGGCGCGACGTCGAGAAGCCGTCCTCGGGCATCCCCCACGAGATCGAGACGACGCCCGGGCGCCTCGCCTCCGGTGCGTCGACGAGGGCCGTCAGGAAGTCGACCCAGCCGGTATCGACGTTCGGCGCCCACCACAGGTCGAGCTCGGCATCGGGTGCCGTCGCGCGCACCCAGTCCATGTCGAGCGCGACCTCGACGTCGGCGTCGCCGGTCCGGCCCCGGTAGTCGTTCTTCGCGCCCGAAACGGAGACCTCCGTGACGTCGGTCGCCGGGAGTCCGTAGGCCGCGCAGAAGGCGGCGAAGTCGGTGCTCGAGAAGCCACCGCCGAATTCGAGGATCGCGATGCGCTCGCCGCGGCCGCCCGAGGCCGGGTCGCCCGGCACGTGGTACGCCGCGTGGATCTCTTGAGGCGTATAGC
>JBAUSZ010000406.1:0-7403 GCA_049581965.1 Thermoanaerobaculia bacterium
CGTGCGTGGCTCTCGCGCGGCCGGCCGTACCCGATGGAGGAATACCTCGCGGACGTCGCGAAGGTCACGGCGGAGGGCGTCGACGCTGCCGCACGCCTGTTCTGGGGCGACGCGCGGCGCCTGGGGCTCGGCGTCGCCGGGCCGCTCCCCGAGGCGAAGGCGCAAGGCGCGGCCCGTTCTCTCGCAGACGCCTTCGCCGGGGAGCTCGCCGCGTGAGGCCCGGCGAGGAAGTACGCGTGCGCTTCACGGTGGCCGAGGAATTTCGGGACCTCGCGCCGCCTCTCTACGCGTCGCCCGGCGCGGCCGGCGCGGACCTGCGCGCGGCGGTGGCCGAGCCGCTCGTCGTCCCGCCGGGAGGACGCGCCCTCGTTCCGACGGGCCTGACGCTCGAGGTCCCCCGCGGATTCGAAGCACAGGTGCGTGCGCGGTCGGGACTCGCCCTCAAGAAGGGCCTCGCCCTCGCCAACGGCGTCGGGACGATCGATGCGGACTACCGCGGCGAGGTCGGGGTGATCGTCGTGAACCTCGGGAGCGAGCCCGTGACGATCGCGCGGGGCGAAAGGATCGCGCAACTCGTCGTCGCGCCCGTCGCGCGCGCTCTCTTCGCGCGCGCCGATCGCCTCGAGGGAAGCGCCCGCGGGGAAGGCGGATTCGGGAGCACGGGCTCGTGAGCACGCTCTCGATCGCGTTCCTGGGCTCTGGCTCCTCGGGCAACTGCGCCGTCGTGCGCTGCGGGAAGACGGCCGTCCTCTTGGACGCCGGCCTCTCCCTGCGCGAGACAAAGCGGCGCCTCGCTGCGCGCGGCGTCGCTCTCGAGGACGTCGCCGCCGTCTTCCTGACGCACGAGCATGCGGACCACGTTCACGGCGCGCTCGCCCTCGCGCGCAAAGCAGGGCTGCCCGTCTATTCGACGGAAGGCACCGCGGCGGCGGCCGGGTTCCCGGGCCCGCTCTTCGCGGACGTGAGAACCGTGCGCGGGGGTCGCGACCTCGTTCTCGGCGACCTCCACGTGCGTGTCACGTCGACGCCGCACGACGGAGTGGAGTCCGTCTGCTACGTCTTCGCGGACGCGGCGGGGCGGCGCGTCGGGATGGTCACGGACCTGGGCCACCTCTCGCGGGCCGTCCTCGACGCCCTGCTCGACTGCGAGGTCCTCGGCCTCGAGGCGAACCACGACGAGGATCTCCTCCGCTCGGGGCCGTACCCGCCGGTCCTCAAGCGGCGCATCCTCTCGGACGTCGGGCACCTTTCGAACGACGCGGCCGCGGAGGGCCTGAAGTCCCTCGTCGGCCCGCGAACTCGCGCCGTCACGGCGTTGCACGTCTCGCGGCACAACAACACCTACCCCCTCGCCGAGCGCGTGTTCCGAGAGGCGCTCGCGGCGATCGGGGCCTCGGCCGCGCTCGCGGTCGCGCGGCACGACGTCCCGACGGAATGGAATACGGTCTCATAGGAGGCGGCATGACGGTCCTCGTGAAGGTGATGCTCAAGAACGGTGTCCTCGACCCCCAGGGAAAGGCGATCGCCCAGGCCCTCCACCGCCTCGGATATGACGCCGTCTCGGACGTGCGCGCCGGGAAGCTGTTCCGGCTCGAGGTCGATACGGCCGACGCCTCGCATGCCCGCGACGTCGGCTCGCAGATGGCGAGGCAGCTTCTCGCGAATCCCGTCATCGAGGATTTCGAAGTCGCCCTCGAGGCGGCGGCGAGTGCCGGAGGCGCCCGGTGAAAGGAGCGTCCACGGCCCGCGTCGCCGTCGTCGTCTTTCCCGGCAGCAACTGCGACGAGGACGCCGCGTTCGCGGCACGTACGACGCTCGGCGCTCACGTGAAGATGGTCCGGCACGACGAGCGTGCGCTCGGCGATCCGGACCTCGTGATCCTCCCCGGGGGCTTCTCCTACGGCGACTACCTCAGGAGCGGCGCGATGGCGCGCTTCTCACCGGTGATGGATTCCGTCGCGGCGTTCGCGGCGAAGGGGGGAGCGGTCCTCGGCATCTGCAACGGCTTCCAGATCCTCTGTGAGGCCGGTCTTCTCCCGGGCGCCATGCTGCGCAACGCCGGGTTGCGCTTCGCGTGCCGCGACGTCTGGCTGCGCGTCGAGTCCAAGCGCACGCCCTTCACGCTGGCGATCAACAAGGGAGACGTGCTCCGCATGCCGATCGCCCATGGCGACGGCAACTGGACCGCAAGCCCGGGCGTCCTCGCCGAGATGGCCGCGCGCGACCAGATCGTCTTCCGCTATGTCCGGCCGGACGGAAGCCGCGGCGCGGACGCGAACCCGAACGGGTCGCTCGACGACGTCGCCGGGATCTGCAACCTCGAGGGCAACGTCGTCGGCCTCATGCCGCACCCCGAGCGCGCCTCCGATGCCGTGCTCGGGGGAACGGACGGAGCGAGGCTCTTCGAGTCCTTCGCGACGGCCCGGCTCGCGATGCAGGAGCGCTAGGCCGGCCTCAGCGCGTCTTCATCCACGCGATGCACGTCTCCAGCTCGCGGCGCATCGCGGCGGGGGAGCCGGCGGTGAACGCCGCGCCGTGCCCGGGGAGGACGCGTGTGAAGTCGAAGAGGAGGAGCTTCTCCATCGAGCGGATCGTCTCGGGCCACGAGTACCAGTTCGCGTCCCGGAAGGCGACGAGGTGCCCGCGCCGCACCGACCAAGCGAGGTGGTCGCCCGTGAAGAGGACATCCTTCCAGAGGAGGACCGCGTGGCCACGCGTGTGTCCGGGTGTCGGGATCGCGAGGAGATCCTCGCCGATGCTCACGGCCTCGTCCCCCACGAGGAGGCGCTCGGCCTTTTCGCCGAGGGCCGCGGCGTCGCGCGCGTGGATCACGCGCGTGCAGCCGAAGCGCTTGCGGATCGCCGCGTGGTCCGCGACGTCGTCGCGGTGCGTCAGGAACATCGTCGAGACGCCGCCCATCTCGGCGATGCGTGCGAGGAGTGGCGCCGCCGCGCGGGGCGCGTCGACGAGGACGTTGCCCGCGTCGCGCCGGATCAGCCAGCTCCACGCCCCGAACGACTTTTCGGACGTGTACCCGCAGAAGGAGACGCCGCCGCCGATCGCCTCGGGAAACGACGCCAACGCGCGCCGTGTCGCGTCCGCCCGGCCGCGGGTCCCGATGGAGCCCGTTGGGCAGGCGACGAGGGCCTGGAGGGCGCGCGCCTCCTCGCCGGGGGTCACCGGCTGGCGGGCCACGAAGGAATGGCCGTCGCCCTGCGCGAAGACGTCGGGCTGCATCCGCCGGCACGTCGCGCAGTCGATGCAGGTCGAGTCGACGTAGAGGTCGCCGGGGACGTTCGCGGGGAGGCGGAGGTCGGCGCGAGCCATCGAGAGTGATTCTCGTCTCATTTCCGCCCCGCGGGCGGGGTCTGTCGCCCCGGTGCCAGCCTTTGGCGGCCCGGAGCCATGCCGGGCCCTGGATTTCGGGCCCGTCGCGGCCGTAGGTTGGTAGCCGGGAGGACGGCCATGAACAGCCACCACACGCTCCGGGCATTCCTCGCGGCGGCCTCCCTCGCCGCCGCGGCTGCAGTCGACGCCCAGGGCGTCAGCGCGCAGGACCTCGCGAAGGCCCGGGCGGACATGTCCAGCCGCCCGGCGGTGAGCTCGATTGCGCCGGAGTGCCTTCGATGGCGCGCGCCCGAGCCGATCCGGTTCACGGTTCACGGCCTGAACCTCGGAGCGTCGCAAGGCGGCCGGAGCGTGGCGTTCACTCTCGGCGGGCTTCGGATTTCGGCGACCATCGCGTCCTGGACGAACGGCCGGATCGACGTCGACCTCTACCCGGGGCGGACGGGCTTTCTCCACGCGCCGGACGAGGCGGCGCCGATCGCGTTCGAGATCCGGAGCGAGACGGGCGAGGCATATCCCGGGACGGCGCGGCAACTTCACGTCTGCCGGACGCGATTCGAGCAGACGATTGTGCTGAACGCTGGGGTCTGCACGGCAGTCGGCCCGACCCTGCCTGTGGGCGTCGCGGGGCCGACATCGTCCTACGACGGATCGACGCCGGAATGGACCCTCGAGGTGCCTTCGGTCGCCGCGGGCCAGTATCGGACGAGCCTCGCTTACGGAGGGCGCTTTTCCCTCTCTCCGAAGCGCATTGCGGGATGCCCGGAGGGGCACTGGGAACCCGGCTACCGGGACGTTCAGCCCACCGATGCGGCCTGGCAGCAGACGGTCGCCTTTACGTACGTCACCCCGACCCGCCGCGTCGTCGTGCCCACGTCCACGATCACCACGTTCGTGAGGGCCGCGCTGGCGGGAACGACCGTTCACCTGAACAACTACGGCGCGAAGGTTGGGAAGAGCTACCTGAAACGCGGCGACGCATGGGTGAAGTTCGGGCCTGCGGCCGGGGGCGGGACGTTTCCGATCGCGATCGAGGAAATCCGGCTCGACCCGCCGGACCCGTTCGGCCGGATCCTCTACTACGTGAAGGACGTCGACTCGTCGGGAGTGACCTTCAGGCACGACGCCGCGCACTACCACCTCGGGATCGCGTTCGCGAACGACGCCGAGGCGATCAAGGGCGAACACGAGGGCGCGGGAGTCTCGCCGAGCATGTCCCTGAACGACGCGAAGCTCGAGGTCGCGCTCCACTTCAAGGCGGGTGCCGGGCCGAAACCCGACGTCGTCGTCGACGGCGTCACGTTCACGGCGCGGATCGAGGGCGGGTGCAACGTCCAGATCTTCGACGTGTGCGGGCTCGTCTATGCCCTCCTCAAGAACGGCCTGCCGAACAAGGGGATCCCGGGCCTCGAGCAGCGCGTGAAGGATGCGCTTTCGGACCCGGGGACCCGGCAGGCGATCGGTGACGCGATCTGGAACGGCCTCGACTCGCCGACCGGCCGGGCCGTGATGTCGAATGCGGCCGGAGGGGCGAAAGTCTCGCGCCTCGTCCGAGTCACGGCGGCGTCGGCCGACGGCCTCGAGGTGGAGTTCGTGCCGCTACCCTGACCGCCTCGGCCTCGCGGCCCGCTGCGGTAACGTGGGCCCGCGCATGCTCGTGCCCACCGCCGCTCCCCGCCGTCTCATCGGCCGCTTCGACGCGACCATGCTCGTCGTCGGATCGATGATCGGTTCGGGAATCTTCATCGTCTCGGCCGAATCCGCTCGGCTCGTCGGGACGGGCGGCCGCCTCCTCGCCGTATGGGCGGCGGCGGGCGCGCTCACGCTCCTCGCGGCCCTCGCGTGCGCCGAACTCGCAACGATGTTCCCCGAGGCGGGCGGACCCTACGTCTTCTTTCGCGAGGCCTACGGCCCCATGGCGGGGTTCCTCTACGGCTGGACGATGGCGCTCGTCGTCCAGACGGGGACGATCGCGGCCGTCTGCGTCGCGTTCTCGAAGTTCCTCGGCGTCCTCGCGCCGTCCGTGACGGGCTGGGCCGCCAAGGGCGCGGCGGTCCTCGCGGTCGCCGTCCTCACGGCGACGAACGCGGCGGGACTGAAGGCCGGGACGCGCCTGCAGAACTTCCTCACCGTTCTTAAGGTCGCCGCGCTCGCCGCGATCACGCTCGGCGGCCTCGTCTTCGCCGGCGGGCGCGGCGCCGGGACCGGGGATGGGGGTGGCACGATTCCTCAAGGGTCGGCCCTGGTGGCCGCATTCGTCCTCGCGCTCGTCGGGCCCGCGTTCTCGCAGTCGGCCTGGACGAACGTCACGTTTCCGGGCGCCGAGGTGAAGGACCCGGGCCGCACGTTTCCCGTCGCGCTCCTCGCCGGCTGCGCCCTCGTGGCCGGCCTCTACGTCCTCGCGAACGTCTCCTACCTGAACCTTCTCGGCTGGGACGGCATCTCGCGCGCGCCCGAGAGCCGCGTCGGAACGGCCGCGGCGGAGCGGCTTCTACCGGGCGCGGGCGGGACCGCGATGGCGGCGGCGATCCTCGTCTCGACGTTCGGCTGCGCGAACGGTCTCGTGCTCTCCGGCTCCCGCGTCGTGTGGGCTCTCGCGCGGGACGGGTTCCTGCCCGGCGGGGCGGCGCGACTGAACGCGGCGGGCGTCCCGGGCACCGCCCTTCTCCTGCAGGCCGGATGGGCGTCCGTCCTCGTCCTGTCGGGAACGTACTCGGAGCTGCTTCGGTACGTCGTGTCCGTGGAGTTCGTCGTCCTCGTCCTCCTCGTCGCCGCGGTACCGGTCCTGAGACGCACGCGGCCCGGCGCCGTGCGCCCGTACCGCACGAGCGGCCACCCCGTCACGACCGGCCTCTTCCTTCTCATGGCCGCGGGCGTCGTCGCCGTTCTCGCCGTCGCGAGCCCGCGAACGACGTGGCCCGGGTACGGCTTCGTCCTCCTCGGCGTTCCGGTCTATCTTCTCCGCAGGAGGACGGCGTGAGACAGGTGGGAGAGCGTGCGTGGCTCCTCGAGTGGAGCGGCGACGAGAGGGAGGCGAACGCGAAGGCCCGCGCGGTGGCGGCGGCGCTCCGGGCCTCCGGGGCGGCCGGCCTCTTCGACGCGGTGCCGGCGGCGCGCACGGTGCTCGTTCTCGGCGGGCCCCCGTTCGATGCCTCCCTTCTGGCGACTCTGGAGGCCCAGCCACCCGCCGCGCCTCCCGGGGCGTCGCCGCGCGCGCACGAGATCCGTTTCGCGCCGGACGGGGCGGACCGCGACGAGATCGCGTCGCGCTGCGGCCTTTCGCCCGAGGCCTTCCTGCGGGCGTTCACGGACCTGACGTTCACGGTCGGATTCCTCGGCTTCCAGCCGGGCTTCGCGTACCTCTACGGCCTGCCGCGCGCGTTCCACCTTCCGCGCCGCCCGAGCCCGCGGGCCGGGGTGCCGGCGGGCAGCATCGCGCTCGCGGGACCGTACGTCGGGGTCTACCCCGGCGCGTCTCCCGGTGGCTGGAACCTCCTCGGCACGACGTCGCACCGGCTTTTCGATCTGCGCGGCGACCCGCCGTTTCTCTTTTCTCCGGGCGACACGGTGAGGTTCGCCCTGTGACGCGGGGCCTTCTCATCGTCGAGCCGGGCCTCCTGACGACGGTGCAGGACCTCGGACGCCCGGGCTGGGGCGCGTGGGGCGTGCCGGCGGCGGGCGCTCTCGACGAGGAGGCGCTCCGCGTGGCGAACCGTCTCGTCGGCAATCCTTCCGACGCGGCGGCGCTCGAGATCACGCTCTCGGGCCCTGTCCTCAAGGCGGTCGGCGACCTCGATCTGGCGGTCGTCGGCGGAGCCTTCGGGCCCGCGCCGGGCGAGGTCCTCCCTCTCGACGACGGACGCACGCTCGCGCTGACGGCGGGACCCGGCGCCGTGCGTGCGGTCGTCGCCGTGTCGGGGGGAATCGACGTCCCGAAGGTGCTCGGGAGCCGGTCGACGTGCGTATCCGCGCGCTTCGGGGGCTTCCAGGGCCGCCGGCTCCGGAAGGGCGACGTCCTCGCCGTCGGCACGCCTCCGGGGCCGCACCCCTCGGGG
>JBAUSZ010000407.1:0-19606 GCA_049581965.1 Thermoanaerobaculia bacterium
CGCTCGAGGTTGAGGCGGGCCAGCTCGAGCTGCGACTGGGCGGCGGCCAGCTGCGCGCGCTCCTGCCGCGAGTCGAGCCTCGCGAGGACCGTCCCCTCGGCGACCCGGCGGCCGGATTCGAACGCGATTTCGTCGACGACACCCGGGAGATCCGCGCTCACCGTGACGCCGTGGACCGCCGCCGCGGTGCCGATGGCGGTCAGGTTGGCGGGCCACGGCACCTCGCGGGTGACGGTCGTCGTGACCGCTTCCGGAGGCGGCAGGAAGGAGGCGTTCTGGGCGATGGCGGCCCGGACCTGGCGGAATTTCAGGGTGCCGACGGCCGCAAGGAAGGCGGCCAGGACGAACAACATCAGAGCCATCCGCTTCTTCATGGAAAACCACCTCCGGATCCGTGGACAGGCCGCCCGCATGGTGGGTCCTGATTGGACCCTCGGGACCCTCCAGCGAGGACGGGGGGAGTATACGTCTGGAACTGAGACTGGGTTTCAACGCCTCGCCGGCCGCCCAGGCCGGCGGGAGGTATAACGTTCCGCTCAGGTCGACAACATTGGACGATCCGATTCAAGAGCGTCTGGCCGCGCACCGGCTGCTCGCGGGCGCGCCCCGCGGCGAACTCGCCTGGCTCGCGGCCCGCGGCCGCCTCGAAAAGTTCGAGGCCGGAGGCGTCGTCGCGCCGAAGGGCCAACAGGTGCTGGGCCTCTACATCGTCCTGTCCGGCCACCTCACGATCTACGTCGACCGGGGCGCGGGGCCTCACAAGGTCATGGAGTGGCGTGCGGGCGACGTGACGGGGATCCTGCCCTACTCGCGCCTCTCCGTGCCGCTGGGGGACGTCAAGGCCGAGGCGTCGAGCGAGGTCTTCGTAATCCCCCGCGAGGAGATCCCGGCGCTGATCCGCGACTGCGGCGCCCTCACCGCGATCCTCGTACACGCCATGGTCGACCGCGCCCGCCAGTTCACGTCGAGCGACCTTCACGAAGAAAAGATGTCCTCCCTCGGCAAGCTCGCGGCGGGGCTCGCACACGAGCTGAACAACCCCGCCTCGGCGGTCGCCCGGAGCGCCAAGGGACTCCGGCTCGGGCTGTCGGAGCTCGAAGCCGCGTCCCGCGCGCTGGGCGCCGCGGGACTGTCCGAGACCCAGCAGGCCGCCGTGGACAGAGCACGGGGGCAATGCCTCGCCGCGGCCGGCGCGACGTTCGGGCGCTCGCCCGTCGAGCACGCGGATCGAGAAGACGCCCTTGCCGACTGGCTGGAGCGCCATGATGCCGACGTCACCGCCGCGGAAGCCCTGGCGGAGTCCGCGATCACGCTCGACGCTCTCGACGAGGTCGCGAGCGCGCTCGACGGCGAGGCTCTGCGGGCGGCCCTCCCGTGGCTCGTGGCCGGCTGCGCGACGTACCGGCTGGCGTCGGAGATCGAGGCGTCCGCGTCCAAGATCCACAGCCTCGTCGCGGCGGTCAAGGGCTTCACGTACATGGACCAGGCGACGATGCCGAAGCCCGTCGACGTCGGCCAGGGGCTGGCCGACACCCTCGCCGTGCTCAACGCGAAGGCCCGCGGGAAGTCCGTGAGCGTGAGCCTCGACGCCCCGGCCGACCTGCCGCGCGTCCCAGGATTCGGGGGCGAGCTCAACCAGGTGTGGGCGAACCTCGTCGACAACGCGCTGGACGCGGCCAGAGGCCACGTCGCCGTCGCCGTGGGCCGTCAGGGTCAATCCGTCGTCGTGCGCGTCGTCGACGACGGGCCGGGGCTGCCCCCGGAAATCCGCGAGCGGATTTTCGATCCCTTCTTCACGACGAAGCCGGTGGGCCAGGGCACCGGCCTCGGCCTCGACATCGCGCGTCGCATCGTTCGCAAGCACCAGGGAGAGATCGAAGTCGACTCCCGCCCCGGGCACACCGAGTTCCGCGTGACGCTGCCTCTCGACGCAGGAAAGGGCTGACGTGGCCAAGCCGGTGATCCTGGCGGTCGACGACGACCCCGAGGTGCTCGGCGCCGTCGAACGCGATCTCAAGCAGCACTACCGGAACGATTACCGCATCCTGAAGGCCCTCTCCGGCAGCGAGGCGCTCGAAGCCGCCCGACAGCTCAAGGAGCGCGGCACGCCCATCGCCCTCTTCCTCGTCGACGAGCGGATGCCCGGCATGTCGGGCACGGAGCTGCTGCGCGAGGCGATCAAGTTCCACCCGGAGTCGCGACGGGTCCTGCTCACGGCGTACGCCGACACCCAGGCGGCGATCTCGGGCATCAACGACGTCGGGCTGGATCATTACCTGCTGAAGCCCTGGGATCCTCCCGCCGAGCGCCTCTACCCGGTCCTCGACGACCTGCTGTCGGACTGGACGGCACACGTGCGGCTCCCGTACGAGGGCATTCGGGTCGCCGGAGCGCGGTCCTCGCCACGGAGCTACGCGGTCAAGGAATTCCTGTCGAGCAATCACGTCCCCTACCAGTGGATCGACGTCGACCAGGACCCGCCGACGCGAGAGTTGATCCGCTCGATTGGGGACGCGACGCGGCTGCCCGTCGTCTTCTTCCCGGACGGCAGCCGCCTCGTGGCCCCGACCAACCTCGAGCTGGCGGAGAAGGTCGGGATGCAGACGCGGGCTCTCCTGCCTTTCTACGACCTCGTGATCGTCGGCGGCGGGCCGGCGGGGCTCGCGGCGGCGGTCTACGGCGCCTCGGAAGGGCTGCGTACGGTGCTCGTCGAACAGAGCGCGCCCGGGGGCCAGGCCGGCACCAGCTCGAGGATCGAGAACTACCTCGGGTTCCCGTCGGGCGTCTCCGGGGCCGATCTCGCCCGCCGCGCCGCCACCCAGGCGCGCCGCTTCGGCGCCGAGGTGATCGCGCAGGAGGCGGTCGCCGTGCGCCGCGAGGACCCGTACCGCGTCGTCCGGCTGGCCGACGGGACCGACCTGGCCTGCAAGGCGGTCGTCCTCGCCATGGGAGTGTCCGTGCGGATGCTCGAGGTGCCCGGCGTCGAGCCTCTCCTCGGCATCGGCGTCTATTACGGCGCGGCCATGACCGAAGCGGCGACCTACCGCGGCCGGGACGTCTGCATCGTGGGTGCGGGGAACTCGGCCGGTCAGGGGGCTCTCTTTTTCTCGCGATACGCCCGCCGCGTCACGATGCTCGTCCGCGGCGCGTCTCTGGACGACTCGATGTCGCGGTACCTGATCGACCGGATCACGGCGACGCCGAACATCGAGGTCGTGACGCGGGCCGAGGTCGCCGCGGTCCGCGGCGCCGGTTGCCTGGAGAAAGTCGTCGTCCGCCACGCCGCGGAAGGGGAGGAGCGCGAGCTCGACGCCGCAGCGTTGTTCATTTTCATCGGCGCGAAGCCCCGGACCGAAATGCTCGACGGCCTCGTCGAGCTCGACGAGAAAGGCTACGTCGTGACCGGCCGCGACCTGTCGGTCGCAGGCCACCGGCCTCGCGGCTGGACGCTCGATCGGGATCCCCTCCCGTTCGAGACCAGCGTTCCGGGGATCTTCGCCGCCGGCGACGCGCGCGCCGGCTCGGGCAAGCGCGTCGCGGCGGCGGTCGGCGAGGGCTCCGGCACGGTCGGCGTGGTGCATACCTACCTCGAGACCGTTTGAGGAGCATGATGGACAGACGCTCGGAGATGCGACAAGGCAAGGCCACCCAAACGTTGCCCTCGAGGGAAAGCATGATACCCATCGAAAAGCGCAACCTCGTCGCCCAATGGGCCTTCGACACCCGGCCGGTGCTTCTCCGCTTCCACCTGTGGCTCGAGGACGTGGAGGTGGAGCGGGCCCAGCCCGAGCCGGTCTCGGGGCACGCGTTCACGCCCCGCGGCATCGCCCGATGCCTTGCAATGACCTCCGCGGCCACGGCGCTCGGGACGCGTCTCTTCGGCGGCTTCGGCGAAGGGTCCGGCACGGACAAGGCGACGCTGAACCAGGTGAAGAAGTCGGCGGACGCGATCAGCGCTTACGTGATGAGCGAAGGGCTTTGGCACCTGACGCGCACCCTTCCCGAAAACCACGCGATCATGGTCTCCCTCGGCGAGGGGCTGATGCCAAAGGCGGGAGAGACCCCGGAGATGGGGGCCAACCCGCTCCTGGGTTTCGGCCGCGTCTACGCCCGCCCCGAGGTGGCGCGCGTCGTGGATCGAAGGGTCCGCCGGCTGCTGAACGAGCCGGGGCACACGTTCGACCAGTTCTACAGCTGGCTTCAGAAGCGGGGGATCACGATCTGGGGCGCCGCCGTCGACACGCTCGAGAACACGTCGCGCTTCGCCGAGGGAAAGGAGACGGGGCCGATGTCGGTCTGTCACCTCTTCGACTCGCCCCTCGTCCTGGCGCGCCCGTACGAGTCCTACATGGGTTGCCTGACCGTGCCGCGGCGCGTGGCCGAGGCGGCCGACCGGGCCTCGCTGCTGCTCGACTACCGGACGCCGCGTGCGCGGGTGGTCCAGGCGATCGAATCGGCGTATCCCGGCCTTCGCCGCGGAAACATTCACGTCTGGACGCTCCGGGGAAAGAGCCGCGTGGGGCGGCTCGGAAAACTGTGGGAGGAGTGGAAGGCTCTGGGCGTCCACCTCGTCGAGGAGGGCTGGAAGGCCCCGTCGGGCTTCGAGGTCTTCACCGACTCGGGGACGTATGCGCCGACGTTCCTCATCGGGAGCTGGGCGGACGCCTCGAGAGACACGCATGTTTTCCTCTGCGACGGCTACGCCGCCACGGCCGAGGCGATGCAAGCGGCCAGCCTCGCCGAGGTTCTCGACGTCGACGCTTCGATGACGCTCTTCTCGCCCAGCTTCGAGCTTCCTTGCGACGTCGAGGGGAGGCTCATGCAGCTCGACCCCGACAGTCCCGATTTCGCGCAGAGGGTCGGCGAGGCGCTGGGGGGGCGGGACGTCGAGGGGGGCCGGGTCGTCTCGTACGCGGCGGCGATCCGCGAGGCGAGAGCCTCCAACGTCCCGACCGGCCGGCCCGTGCTCAGGCCCGACGACTTCATCCCCCAGAAGGGCTGGCGGGTGCTGGCAAGCACCGGCTACATCTGCGACGACCCGTACACCGGAACGGCCGGCGTCACACGCGTCGCCGATGGTGTCTACCGGGTGAGCACGAGTCTCGCGGCGCACCAGGCCTCGAGCCGCATCGCCTTCACCTTCCGGCTCATGGAGCCGCTCGAGAGGGCGCGCCACGTCTTCAGCCCGCTCCTCGTCCGCTTCATGTCGGGCGTGGACCACACGACGCGCCCGGTGAAGATCTCCGACTCGGGCCGGATCCGCAACGAGCTGCAGACGATGTTCTCCCAGGCCCTCGAGCACGACGGAGACACGATCCGGGTCCACTTCGACCGTCTCGACGATAAAGTCGTCCCGCGCGAGAAGCAGGAGACCATCCGGAAGGTGCTGGAGTGGTACCGGTCGAACCACCCGGTCTGGTTCGACTGGCTCGAGGTCGCGGGGATCGGACTGACGCCGCGGATTTGAGGAGGCGGCCCGCCGCTGCGAAGGGCCTCGCGCCGAAGAGCCGCATGAAGACCCGTCTCAAACGGACGTTCGGCGCGTCTGGCCGTGGCGCCCCTCTCCCGACGCAAAGCGGGACGCACCCGCCGCCGCCTCCCCGGAGGCGATCACCTTTCGGCCTCGTTCGATCTCCGCGCGGAGCGCTTCGGCGATCGGAAGGTCCATCTGTTCGTAGACCGAGAGCCGGTCGGAGCGCAGACATCTCTGGGGAAGCCTTGCGAGAGCGCGGGCTTCCTCGACGGCGTGCGCGAGCGCCTGACCAGGCTCGACGAGGCGGTTGACGAGGCCGATCCGGTGGGCCTCCTCGGCGCCCACGGCCCGGCCGGTCAGGATGAGGTCGAGCGCGTGGCTGACGCCGATGAGGCGAGGAAGACGGACGGTGCCGCCGTCGATCAAGGGGACTCCGAAGCGGCGACAGAAGACGCCGAAGACCGCGTTCCGCGCCGCGACACGGAGATCGCACCAGATCGCGAGCTCGAGGCCTCCTGCGACGGCGTGCCCTTCGACGGCGGCGATCACGGGCTTTCCGAGCCGCATCCAGGTCGGCCCCATCGGGGCAATTCCGCTCCCGTCGATCAGGTTCTGTCGCTCGGTGCCGAACGCCTTGAGGTCGGCCCCGGCGCAGAAGGTCCCGGAGGCGCCGGTGAGGACGGCGACCGCAAGCGCGTCGTTTTCCTCGAACCGGCGGAACGCGTCCACCAGCGCCGTCGCGGTCGGGCGGTCGACCGCGTTTCGGGCCTCCGGCCGATCGATCGTGACGACCGCGACCGGCCCGTCCGACTCGAAGTGAACGCTCATCTCGTTTGCGATTCTAGGTCGCCGACATTCGGGCTCGCCGAATCAAATGGAGCCGACGGCACGGCAAAGTGTCAGAGCAAATGCCGCGTCCCCGTCGATCCACCGACGCTCGCGGCGAAAGCCGGCGGCCGCGGTTAGACGATCGACGTCCGGAGTTTCGTACTTGTACGAACTCTCCGTGAAGATCGTCTCGCCGGCCGCGAAGTCGGCCACGACGCCCGCACGGGGAATCGCGACCCGCTGGCTCACGGCGCTCACGAGGTGCATCTCGACGCGCCGCGCGCGGGGGTTCCACACGGCGCGGTGGTCCCAGGCCGCGAGGTTGAAGTCGGCGCCGAGCTCGCGATTCAGGCGGAGGAGAACGTTGAGGTTGAAGACGGCCGTCAGGCCGAGGGGGTCGTCGTAGGCCTCGAGGAGCGCGCTCTCTCTCTTCACGAGGTCGGTCCCGAGGAGGAGCGCGTCGCCCGGCCGCAGCCGCCGGCGGACGGCGACGAGCAGACGCTCCGCCTCGAGAGGGTCGAAGTTTCCGATGTTCGACCCGAGGAAAAGGACGAGACACTCCCCACTCCTGCGCGGCGGGCGCATCGCCTCGCGGAGGCCTTCTTCGTAGGTTGCGTGGTGGCCCCGGGCTCTCGCGCCGGGAATTTTCGCGAGACGCTCGAGCGAGGCGGCGAGCGCGGCCGCCGAGAGGTCCACGACGTGGACGCTTGTGGTTTTTCGGCGTGCGCGGAGGGCCGTGACGACGAGGGCGAGCTTCTCGCCGCTGCCCGAGCCCAGCTCGACGACGCGGACGGGCCCCGCGAGCGAGCGTGCGACCGTTGGGGCCGCCCGGCGAAGGAGCCGCGTCTCGGCCCGGGTGATCCGGTACCACGGAAGCTCTCCGATCGCTTCGAAGAGCCGCGAGCCGAGCGCGTCGTAGAAGTACTTCGGCGGCAGCGAGCGCGGCCTTCGGGCGAACCCGGCTTTCACGTCCCGCGCGAGGCTCACGGCCGCACGCACCGGAACTTCGCGTAGACGTGCGCGTAGCGCGCCTGGAAAAAGTTCCGGAACGTCCGACGGACGAGCGGAACGGGCGTGGCCGGGGATGCGCCCTTGAGGACGAAGTGGCGCCCGTCGAAGAAGTCGGCCGAGTAACGGGGGTAAGACGCCATGGGCAAGAAGCCTTCGAATCCCGTGAACGGCGTCGACGTCCACTCCCATCCGTTCCCGACGAGATCGTGCACGCCCCAGGCGCTCGCCCCTCCGGGCCTCGAACCGGTAGGCACGGGGTCGTCGCGTTCGCCGCCGAAGTTCCCGTGCACGGCCGAAGGCGCCGGCTCTCCCCATGGGAACGCGCGTTCTCGACCCTCCGGTGTCCCGAACGCCGCGCGGTGGAACTCGGCCTCCGTCGGAAGGCGCCCCTTTTTCCATCGCGCATAGGCCGACGCCTCGGCGTGGCTCACCCAGACGGGCCACGCCGGCGGCAGGGGCACGACGTCGAACTGCCCGATCCAGAACCAGTCGCCGCCCTCTTTCCGCCAGAAGGACGGATGCCTGAGGCCGCTTTGCGCGAGCCACTGCGCGTCGCCGGGCTGCCAGAGGGACGGATCCGCGTAGCCGCCGGCCTCGACGAAGTCGAGGAACTCCTCGTTCGTGACGGGCGCCGCGTCGATCGTGAAGGCCGGGACGGACCGGCAAACCCGCGGAAACTCGTTGTCCCAGCCGAACGGAATCTCGCCCCGGCCCGCGCCGAGCGTCGCGACGCCCGCGGGGATCCGAACGGCCGGCGCCTGGAGCCGCGGACCGGACGACTCGTGCGCCGGCCACGTCGCGGGAGCGCGCTTTTCCGCGTACGGGAGGCGGTGGAGCATGTACCGGAGGGTCTCCTGATGCATGAGCTCGTGCTCGAGCACCGTGAAGACGGCCTCCCGCAAGGCCTCGCCCGCGAGTGCTCCCGAGGCGAGGGCCTCCTCGACGGCGGCGTCGGCGCGCCGGACGTACGCGGCCACTTCCTCGCGCGAGGGCCAGCGCCCTTCCGGCTGCGCGCCACCCTCGGCGGGCGGGTCGATTCCCCGCTCGAAGAGGCGCTCGAGCGCCGCGTCGATTCCCGGCCGGCCCAGCGCTCGCTTGAGGAGCGTGTTCACGCCGAACGCGGCCAGATGGCCCTCGTAAAAGACGAAGGGATGGCGCAGGGCGATCGGGCGCACCTCGTAGGCGCCTCGCGTCAGCGTCTCGTCGAAGAAGCGCCGCGTCGCGGCCCGTGTCGCGCGCCAGCGCGAAAGGACCACCTCGAGATTCAGTCCTCCCATCCCTGCATTCTCCGACAGCCGGATCACGCGGGACGGGGCGGTCAGGATTGCGTGCGCTTGCCCATCTTGGAATCGAGGTACCAGATGGCGCCGCCCGCGACTCCCACCGCGTGAAGTTGGTCGACGATCTCGCTGATGTTCGCCTCTTCTTCCACCTGTTCGGTGACGTACCACTGGAGGGTGATCTCGCTGGCGTAGTCCCCCTCCCTGCGGGCGAGGTCGAAGAGGGCGGAAATCTTGGCGGTGACCGCTTTCTCGTGCTCCAGGGTCTTCTCGAAAACCTCGATGACCGTCCCGAACTCGGCCGGCGGCGCCGGAATCGGGCGAAGCTGCAGGCGGCCGGCGCGGTCCAGGAGGAACTGGATCAGCTTGGCCGCGTGGGCCGTCTCCTCGAACGCCTGGATCCTGAGCCAGTGGGCAAACCCCTTGAAGCTCTTTCCGGCGCAGTGCGCGCTCATGGCGAGGTAGAGCTGGGCCGAGTACTGCTCGGAACTGATCTGAGCGTTCAGGGCGTCCTGCATCGTCGGGCTGATCATGGATGGAAGTCTATCGCGCCGATTGCGGTGCATCGACGACTCCGTGGCCACCTTGATTTCACGAGAGCCGGTTCCTACGTTAGCGAGAGAGTCCCTCGCAAAAAGGAGCCGCCATGTCCATCACCATCAGGTCCATCACCCTCTGGAGGACCCAGACCGCCGACCGCCCCGGCCTTCTCGCCGGCGTCCTCGCCCCGTTCGCCGAGGGCGGGAACGATCTCCGCATCGTCATGGGCTACCACGTCCCCGGCCCGGAGGGGCGCACGGCCGTCCTGGAGCTGTTCCCGGTCTCGGGCAAGAAGGCCGAAACGTCGGCGACGGCGGTCGGCCTCGCCACTTCGTCCATCCCGACGCTCCTCGTCGAAGGCGACGACCGGGCGGGCCTCGGTCACGAGCTGGCGCGCGCGGTCGCGGATGCCGGCGTCGACATCCACTTCCTCGTCGCGCAGGTCATTGGCCGGAAGTTCTCGGCCGTCTTCGGCTTCGGCGGCGAAGAGGATGCCCGTAAGGCCGCGGCGGCGATGAAGAAAGCTGCCCGAGAAAAAGGGAGACGCCTTTCTCCGAAACGGAGGCGGTAGTCGCGTCGGCGAGAGGCCCGTCGCCTCTCAGGGGGTCGGGAGTTCCTCCTCGCCCCCGCGCGCCGCGAGGAGAACGATGAGGCCGAGGAGGGCGTAGGCCGCGGCGAAGTGAAACGGAACAGGGGAGCCGGCGCGCCAGGGCAGGAAAAGCGTGCTGGTCGGTGTCGAGGAGTGGATCACGCCGAAGAGGCAGAGGACAGCCGCCGCGAAGAATGCGAGCGCGCTCCGGAAGAAGCGCCGGTCGATGAGATCCGCGGTCGCGGCTCCCCAGATGAGGGCGGCGATGATGAAGCCGTTCCCGAGCAGCGTCAGCGCGCGCAGCGTCTCGCCCGTTTCACCGCCGGGCAGGGCGGCGCCCGGTGGCAGGAGCGCCCTCGCCTCGAGCGCCGCGACGAACGCGAGAGACGGCAGCGTCGCGATCGCGGCGGCGGCCGCATGGCGCGACGGGGTCGCCGTGAACGCCTGCGCCAGGACCTCGATGCCGATGTAGATGAGGATCGGCGCGACCGCCGCGGCGGGAATCCAGTCGACGAGCACGGGCAGGTATCCGAGGATTCCGCCGAGCCCGACGAAGAGCCCCGTCGCCACGGCATAGCCCGCGCCCGCTCCCATCTTCTTGTAGGCCGGGTGGCCGATGTACGGCGTCGACTCGACGACGCCGCCGCAGAGCCCGGCCGCCACCGTGCAGAGCCCCTCCGTCGCGAGGATCGCGCGCGTGTCGTATTCGTCGCCCGCGGCTGCCGCGCTCTCGGTGTTGTCGATTCCTCCGACGATCGTCGCGAGCGCGAACGGAAGGGCGATCGGCAGATAGACCCACGCGAGGGACAGCCCGCCCACGAACGCGAGGCTCGGCCACGGGACGGAAAGGTGGAGGGGCGCCGCTTCGTGGACGGCCGGCGCCAGCAGCGGGCTGTGAAGGCCGGCGGCGGAGAGCGCCCACGAGACCGCGCCCGCGGCGATCACCGAGATGAACGCTCCCGGCAGGCCTCCCGGCAGCCGCACCCGGCCGAAGAGCGTGATCAGGATGACGCCGAGCCCCACGAAGCCCACGATGGGGTCGGCGAAGATCTTGAGCAGGGGAAGGAGGCCGATGAGAGCGATCCCCGCTCCCCCGATCGAGCCGAGAAGGGCCGCCCGCGGAAGGGCGGAGCGGACGGCGTTGCCGCACGTCGCGAGGGCCGTCTTGATGAGGCCGACGAGAACCGTCACGGCCATGCCCATCTTCCAGGAGAGGACCGCGTCTCCCGTCGCGAGGTAGGCTGGCCCCAGGACGGCGAAGGACATTCCGAAGACGCTCGGGGCGTTGAGGCCCAGCGGCATCGCGGTCACGTCGTCGCGGCCGGTCCGGCGGGCGAGACGGCGGGCGAGGAACGCGTAGACGAGATCCCCGAGGAGGACTCCGACGGCGGTGCCCGGCACCATGCGCTCGAGCACGATCTCCCGGGGGAAGTGGAAGGCGCCGACGAGGATCGTGGCGAGGATGACGAGGTTCGCGACGTTGTCGAACATGAGCGCGAAGAACGCGTTCAGGTCGCCGGCGCTGAAGAACGGTCGTCGTGAGGGCATGGCTCGAAAGGTTCGCGGATGGTATGCCAGCCGGACGCGGGGGGGCGCGACGACCTCGCGGGTTCTTGCCTTCGAGGGGCGCGGAACCCAGAATCGTGATCGAGGTGTCCCCTTTGCTCGCGATCCTGATCCTCGCGCAGGCCGTCGCGTCGACGCCCTCGCCCTCGGCCGTCCCGGACGGGGGGCCGCCGCCTCCGTCGATCGTCGAGCGGATCGACGGGCCGACTCCGCTTCCTGAGGTCGCTCCGACGGTTCGCGCGGCCGCGACGCCGACGCCGCGCCCGACGGCCGCACCCGTTGAACCGCATCCGACGGCCACGCCGGTTGCCGCTCCCGCTCGCCCCGCGGCTCTCCCGAAGGTCGTGCCGGTTGCCGCCCCGGCACCCACCGCCCTCCCTGTCCCGAAGGCAACGCCGAAGGCGTCCCTGGCCCCGGGGCACGCGTTCGGCGTCCACGTCAGCTCGTTTCGCAGGCGCACGACCGCGGAGGCCGACGCCGCAGAGTGGGGCGCGCGACTGTCCCTGCCGGCTCGCGTTCTCCGGGTCGACCTCGGAGGGAAGGGCGTTTGGTACCGCGTCGTCGTCGGCGAGGTGGGGTCGGCGGCCGAGGCGACGGCACTCCGCGAGCGGCTGAAGGCAAAGGGCGTTCCGGACGGCGTGGTCCAGGACCTTCCGGAAAAAGAGAAGGTCCGATGAGGCGGCGATCCCCGGAGGCGTTGCGATGAGGACGCGGCTGCTGCTCGTCGTTCCGGCCGTTCTCCTCGTGACCGCCGCCGTCCCCCTCCCGCTGCGTGCGGACGAGCCGGCGCCGACGCCTCGTGCGTCGCCGGACAAGCGGCTCGCGGACGCGCGCTCTCTCGTGAGAGGCGGCAAGGCCGCCGACGCCCGGAAAATTCTGGCAGGCCTCGTCGAGTCGGACCCGAAGAACCGCGACGCGCGAAAGGCGCTCCTCGAGGCCGCGGCCCTCCTGAAGGACTGGGGGGAGTGCAACGCCCAGACGGTCCTTCTCGAACCCTTCGCGGACGGCGAGGAGGCCTACATGTTCTATGCCGCGGTCGCCCTCCGCGAGACGGGCAGCATCGCGAGCGCCCGGACGCTCGTCAGACGAGCGCGGCCCTTCCTCGTGTCGAGCCCCTTCGTCGACTGGTACACGAAGGAGATTCTCGGGGACTGACGGGCGCGGGCGCGGGTCTTCGCGTCCCAAGAAAGTGTCGCAACGGCGTGGGGAGACCGGGGAGGCGCGCCGGGGGCTGACGCTGGGTTGACGCCGGATATCGGCCGCTATAGGTTGCGCGCATCACGGACGACGGTCGGCGATTCCGGCCGATACCGAATTGGAGGACAGGCAGTGAAACATTCGCGTTGGCTTCTCCTGGTCGCCGGTTTTTTGATGCCCGGGATCGCAATCGCGCAGAGCGCGTTCGACGGAACGTGGAAGGTGGACCTGAAGACCGCGAAATTCCCGACGAAGCCCGATGTGTACCTGTTGCAGAGCGGGACGTACCACTGCAAGACGTGCGTCCCACCGGTCGTCGTCAAAGCGGACGGGCAGGACCACAAAGTGTCAGGACATCCCTACTACGACATGGTGAGCGTCAAGGTCGTGGACGACCGGACGATCGAGGAAACGAACAAGAAGAACGGGAAGACCGTCGCGACGTCAAGAACAACGGTCTCCGCGGACGGCAGCACGCTGAAGTTCGAATTCACCGACAGCAGCGCCACCAACGCGGATCCGGTGACTGGCAAAGGTGAAGCGACCCGTGTGGCGAAGGGCCCCGCGGGAGCGCACGCCATCTCGGGGTCCTGGCGCACCGAGAAGGTCGACTCCGTTTCGGACAACGGGCTCCTGTTCACCTACAAGGTCGACGGCGACCGCCTGACGATGAGTACTCCGACCGGCCAGGGCTATGCCGCGAAACTGGACGGGACGGACGCGCCATACAAGGGCGACCCGGGCACGACGAGCGTGTCGATCAAGAAGGTGGACGCGAATACGATCGAGGAAACGGACAAGCGCGACGGGAAGGTGATCAGCACCGCACGCATCACGGTGGCTGCCGACGGCAAGAACATGACCATTTCGGTGAGTGACAAGCTGCGCGGGACGACGAGCCAGTATGCGGCGGTGAAACAGTAGCCGGACTCTCCGGTCGCGGCATTCACCCCTTTCGGGCGAAATCGGCGTAGGCGGCGTCTTCCTTGAGGATGTGGTTCCGGAGGTACTGGCAGAGCTGGGTGGAGAGCTCCAGGGCCTTCGCCTCGTCCGATTCCCCGAACCGCTGCTGAAGGTACCGGACCCTCGTTCGCAGCCGGGCATGATCCTCCCGGTGGGCGGGCAGGTGCGGGTACTTGATGTGAGCCATGTAGGACTCTTCGAGGGTGAAGTGGTCCTCCGCGTGGCGAACGAGCAGCCCCACGATCTCGTCCACCTTGCGGTGGCCCGAGCCCTGCTGGACGGCTTTTTCGAAGTCCCTGATGCCCTCGAGAAGTTCCTCGTGCTCCCGGTCGACGCGCGCGATCCCGGTCGCGAGGCTCGGGTCCCATTTCGGGCCGGATCCGGACTCGTGAGCGGCCGGTCGCGGACCCGGGACCATCCTGGTCGCCTGCTGCCGGAGGACGTACAAGCGCACGAACTGCGTGACGTCCATCCAGAGAAACCTGAGATGGTGGTGTCTTCTCTCTTGCTTGTACACATCCGACTGTATCACGCAGGTTACACTCCTGAGCGTCTGGAGAATCGATGGTCGCAGGCACGGAGCGACTCCCAGGAGACAACTTCGCCGCAACTCGTTCCCTCCTCGTGGACCTGTGCGCGATCTCCTCCGAGAGCGGAAACGCGGCCGGGCTGCGGCGCGTCGCCTCGCGGCTGGCCGGCGAGCTCGAGCGGCACGGACTCCAGGTCGAGATGACGGATGAGCGCGACGCGCGCGGTGAGTCGCAGCCGGTCCTTCTCGCGCGCGGTCCGTCGGCGGCTCAGGGTCACCTTCTCCTCGTCGGCCACATGGACACGGTGCTTCCGGCCCGCGAGCCGAAGCTCGAAGCCGACAGGCTCCACGCGACCGGCGCTCTCGACATGAAGGGCGGCCTCGCGATGCTGGTTGGCGCGCTCGACGCCCTCGCCGCCGACGGCCGAAAGGTCCCCGCAGACCTCGTCCTCCTGGCAGTTCCCGACGAGGAGGCCGAGGGCGCCATTTCCACCTCGGCCATGCGCAAGTGGAGCGAGCGAGCCCGGACCGTCCTCGTCCTCGAGCCGGGAATGGCGCGGCCGGACGGCGAAACGCTGGTCGCGGGCCGGCGCGGCCTCACCGAGTGGAAGCTCGAGACGACCGGAAAGGCAGCGCATTCCGGCCTCGCGTACTGGCAGGGCCGGTCCGCGCTCGGCGCCGCCGCCGACTGGTGCCTCCGGGCGCAGCGGCTCTCCGCGCCCGGCCCCGGGCGCACGGTCAACGTCGCCCGACTCGTCGCCGGCTCCACCGACTTCGTCGACGCTCTGGGCGCGAACATCGGGCTTCTCGGAACGTCACGTCAGCTCAACGTCGTGTCCGACCGCGCGGTCGCTGAGGGCGAGGCCCGATACCTGACCGCCGCCGAGGGCACCTCCGTCATCACCGAGCTGGGTGCTCTCGCCGAACGCGTGGCCTCCGAGCACGGCGTATCGGTACGGTTCACGCCCGGCGCGAGCATTCCACCGGTCGACCCGCACGGCCCCGGAGCGGCCCTGGCGCGGCGTGTCGTCGAGCTCGCGGCGGCGCGCGGGTTCCACCTCGAGATCGAGGAGGATCGGGGCGGCGTTTCTTTTCCCAACTTCCTCGCGGATCCAGGGCGGATTCCTGTCGTCGACGGCCTGGGTCCGGCCGGCGACGGGATGCACACCCGCGAGGAGTGGCTGGACCTGCGGTCGCTGGAGCGCCGCATCGTCCTTTTCGCAGACCTCCTCGCGACGCTCTGATCGAAGACGATGACCAACGCGTCCACGACGAACGAACGCCGGCTCCGCATGCCCCACACGCTCGTGATCGTCGGGAGCCTCGTCGTGTTCGTCCTCGTCCTGTCGTGGCTCGTGCCCTCCGGCGCCTACCAGACGGTCGAGAAGGCGGGCCGGCAGGTCACGATTCCCGGCACGTACCAGCGGGTTGCGAAGGTCGTCCTCGGCCCGCAGTGGCTGTTCATTGCTCCGATCAGGGGCTTTCTCGACGGCTCGCTCATCATCGCGTTCCTTCTCCTGATCGGCGGCTCGTTCAACGTCATCCAGACGACCGGCATCATCGAGCTCGGCATCCGGAAGATCACCGCGGCTCTCGCCTCGAGACCTCAGCTCGAGAAGCTGATGATCCCCGTGCTCATGACGGTCTTCTCCCTGGCGGGGTCGGTCTTCGGCATGTCCGAGGAAGTCATCCCGTTCGTCCTCATCTGCGTCCCGCTCGCGCTCTCGCTCGGGTACGACTCGATTGTCGGCGTCTCGATTCCCTTCCTCGGCGCGGCCGCGGGGTTCGGCGCGGCGTTCTTCAACCCGTTCACCGTCGGCCTCGCGCAGGGGCTCGTCGGGCTGCCGCTCTATTCCGGCCTCGGCTACCGCGTGATCACCTGGTTCGTCACGACCTCCGGGATCGTCGCGTGGGTGATGGTCTACGCCGCGAGGGTCAAGCGGCGCCCGGAGTCGAGCCCCGTGTACGAGCTGGATCTCACCCGTGATCGGAGCTCCATCACCGCGAGCGCGGCGCCGGAGCCGTGGACCGTCCGGCGCGTTCTCGTCGTCCTGCTCTTTCTCGCGGGAATGGTCGCGCTCGTGTGGGGAATCCTGAAGGCTCAGTGGTTCATCGAGGAAATCGGCGCGCTCTTCCTCGCGATAGGCCTCCTGATGGGAGCCGTGGCGGGTCTCAAGCCAAGCGAGATCGCCGCGAGTTTCGTCGCAGGTGCCCGGGACATGGTCAACGTCACGCTGATCATCGCCTGCGGTCGGGCGCTCCTCATCATCGCGCGCGAAGCGCGGATCCTCGACACGATCCTCTATGTCAGCTCGGGGCTGATCTCCGCGCTGCCCACCGTCGTGGCCGCCCAGGTGATGTTCGTCGTCCAGTCGATCATCAACTTCTTCATCCACTCGGGTACGGCCCAGGCCGCGCTCACCATGCCCATCATGGCGCCGCTCGCCGACCTCGTCGGGCTCACGCGCCAGACCATGGTGTATGCCTACCAGCTCTGCGAGCTCATCAACCCGATCCTTCCAACGTCCGCCGTCACGATGGGAGTCCTCGGGATGGCGAAGATCCCGTGGGAGACGTGGGCCCGTTGGTTCCTGCCTCTGATGCTGGCGCTCGTCGTCCTGTCGTTCCTGCTTCTGGTTCCGCCGGTGCTCATGCACTGGGGGCCGTTCTAAATGCGCTCTCCGGTGCGGCGCCTCCTGCTCGTCCCCCCTCTCCTTCTTGCGGCCGCCCTGTCCGCGCAGGAGCCGCCCGGAATCCTTCCGGAGGACCACCGCAAGCTCGCGAAGACGATTTCCTATTCCGAGATGGAGACGTTCCTCAAATCCGTCGACGGGAAGGGCCCGGTCCGGCTGTCCGTGGAGGGCAGGACCGCGCAGGGCCGGGGGATCTATCTCGTGCACGTGACGACCGCCCCCCCCGGGAAAGAGCCCGTCTGGAGGATCCTCTTCTACGCGCAGCAGCATGGGGACGAGGTCTCCGGCAAGGACGCCCTGCTCTACCTCGTCCGGGAGATCGCGCGCGAGCCGTCGACGCTGCCGCCCGACGTCGACCTCTGGATCTTCCCGATGATGAATCCCGACGGCGCGGAGGCGGGCACACGCCGCAACGCGACCGGGGCGGACCTCAACCGCGACCACATGGTCCTCGAGCAGCCCGAGACCCAGGCTCTCTATCGCGTGGTTCGCCGGGTGCGGCCCCACGTGGCCGTGGACTGTCACGAGTTTTCCCGCGACCCGAAGGCCTGGCGCGCGCGGGGCTGGCGGAAGTGGCCCGACATCACGATGGATGGACTCAACAACCCGCTCCTCGACCGTGACGTCGTCGCCGCCGCACGGCGCTGGGTCGACGAAGCGGCCGGCGCCGAGGAGAAGGCGGGCCACCCGTTTCTTCGCTACTGGGTGGGCGACGTACCCCCGGACGGCGAGCAGCGGCACTCGGCTCCCGACGTCGACGGCGGCCTGAACGCAGTCGCCATGTACGGCGGCCTTTCCTTCATCATCGAGGCGGCCACGTTCGAGGCCGCCGGCGTCCCGCCGGGAGACCTCGGCAACCGCGTGGACGCGTACCTCGTCCTCTTCCGCCGCTTCATCGCCGGGGACGGCCACCGGCAGGAGGACCTCGCCGCCGTCGAACGCTCCCGGGCGAGACCGCTCCCCGCGTTCCTCCCGACGAACTATCTCTGGGTCAACCCGAGGGCGAGCGTGACGGAGTTTCCGGTCGTCGAGGCGTCGACGGGGCGCGTCCTGAAGATTCCGACCGCGAACATGATGACCGAGGTGGCCGTCAAGAAGACGGTCCCGACGCCTCTCGGCTACGCCGTCATCCCGGCCGCCGCGGAGGCCTTTCGGGCGCTTCTCGAAAAGCACGGGATTCCCTTCGAGACACTTCCCGCGGCCCGCGGCGTGGGCGTGGAGTCGGCGACGCTCCTCCGCGTGGAAAACGAATTCGACGAGGTTTACAGCCGTTATGAAGGGCGCCAGATCGTCCGCCTTGGCGAGGCGCGCACGACGGAGCTCGCGGTCGGAAGCCTCTTTGTCCCGCTCGAAGGCGAAGCCGCCGTGAGGGCCGCGCTCGTCCTCGAGCCGGCCCAGCTCTACGGCCTCTACCAGTACCCGCGCTTCAAGGCGCTCGCCGCCGGGGACGGCTCCCTGCCGATCCTGCGCGTCGTCCGTCCACCGGTCCCGAACCCGTGACGCGCAGCACGGCGGCCCTCGACGCTCTGCTCGCGGAAGGGATTCCGCCGATCGACCACGCCGATCTCGTCCTCGTGAAGCTGCCGTTCGTGAAACCGTTCGCGATCAGCACGGCGGTCTGGACGGCCAAGGAGGCGCTGCTGCTCAGGCTCGAGGCCGGCGGCCTCACCGCGTGGGGCGAGTGCGTCGCCGACCCGGACCCGTTCTACGCGTACGAGACGACGGGCACCGCCCGGCACATCCTGAAGGACTTCCTCGTCCCGCTCCTCGAGAGAGGCATCACGCTCGGCGAGCTCGAGCGGCGGCTGCGCCACGTGCGCGGCCACGAGATGGCCCGCGCCACGCTCGAGAACGCGGTCCTCGACCTCATCGCAAAACAGAAGAAGATCCCTCTCCACGATCTGCTCGGGGCTCCGCGGAAGAAGATCATGTCCGGCATCAGCATCGGGATCCAGGACTCGCCCGGCGCCCTCGTCGCGGCCGTGGGGGAAGCGGTCGAGAAAAAGTACCACCGGGTCAAGATGAAGATCCAGAAGGGCAAGGATCTGGACTACGTCCGCGCGGTGCGCGAGAGGTTCCCGGATCTCCCGCTCATGGTGGACGCGAACGGCGACTACCGTCTCGACGACGCGGAACACCTCGCCCGCCTCGATGCCTTCGGCCTCACGATGATCGAACAGCCGCTCTCGTACAGCGACTTCTACCAACACTCGATCCTCCAGAAGTCCCTGAAGACGCCGCTCTGCCTCGACGAGTCGATCCACTCTCTCGACGACTTCGCCGCGGCCCTCGCGCTGGGCGGCTGCCGGATCCTGAACCTCAAGCAGGGCCGGGTCGGCGGCCTCCTGGAGTCGATGCGGATGCTCGACTACGCTTCCGCTCGTGGTGTCCCGGTCTGGTCGGGCGGCATGGACGAGACGGGCATCGGGCGCGCGGTCAACATTCACCTGCAGACACTGGACGGTTTCACGCTCCCGGGGGACACCTCGGAGACGAGCCGCTACTTCCACGAGGACCTCGCCGAGCCGCCGGTCGTCCTCGATGGCGAGGGGTTCATCGAGGTGCCGGAAGGGCCGGGCTTCGGCGCGCGCGTCGTCGAAGAACGGCTCGCGCGCCTGAGGATCTCCGAAGAGAGGATTCTCTGAGAGGAAGAAAGAAGAGAAGAGATGAGCGCAGTCCGTTGGACCCGCCCGTTCGTCACGGCCCTGGCTGCCTTCTGCGGCTTCTTCGCCGTCCCAGTTCGGGCGCAGGCGCCGCAGTCTTCACCTTCTAAGAACTCTTTCTCTTCGACTCCCTCTGCCGACTTCATCCGCGTCTCGAAGGTCGAGCCGCTGCCGCCTCCGATCGCGGCGGCCGTCGCAGCTCTGCGCGCGCCGGCTCTCGGGGCGCACGTCGCCTTCCTCGCCTCGCCGGCTCTCGAGGGCCGCGGCGTGGCCT
>JBAUSZ010000408.1:0-9919 GCA_049581965.1 Thermoanaerobaculia bacterium
CCGAGGCCGAGCCCCGCCGCGGCGCCCGCGCCCGCGCCCGCGAGGACGAGCGCCGCCGGTGCGAGAGCCGCGAGCGGCCAGAGGCCCGCGGACGGGAGGGCGTAGACCCAGCAGGTGGCGCCGCCGACGGAGAGGAGGAGACGCACCGCCGTCCCGACCGGAGAGCGCGGGAGACCCAGACTCTTCAATCCGATGAAGCGTAAACGAGAGCCGCTCCGTCTGCTAATCTCCGCGACCGCCATGAAAATTCACGAGTACCAGGCCAAGGAAATCCTCCGCGGGTTCGGCGTCGCCACGCCCCGCGGGCGCGTGACACGCTCGCCGGAGGAGGCGGGGCGGATCGCCAAGGAATTCGGCGGGCGCGCCGTCATCAAGGCGCAGATCCACGCCGGAGGCCGCGGCAAGGGCGGTGGCGTCAAGCTCGCGAAGAGCCCGGAAGAAGCGGAGGCCCTCGCCCGCAAGATCGTCGGGATGCAGCTCGTAACGCATCAGACGGGGCCCGCGGGCCAGAAGGTCAAGAAGATCCTCGTCGAGGAGGCGCTCGACATCGCGAAGGAGCTCTACCTCGGGATCACCCTCGATCGCGCGATCGGAAAGCCGGTCATGATGGTCAGCCGGCAGGGCGGCATGGAGATCGAGGAGGTCGCGGCCAAGGACCCCTCGGCGATCGTCAAGGAGCCCTTCGAGCCCTCGTGGGGCCTCCAGCCCTTCCAGGCGCGCAAGCTCGCCGACGCCCTCGGCCTCGCGGGCGAAACGCACAAGAAGGCCGTCGGTTTCCTGATCGCGCTCGCGAAGGCCTACGTCGCGACGGACGCGTCGCTCGCCGAGATCAACCCGCTCCTCGTCACGGTCGGCGGCGACGTCCTCGCGCTCGACGCGAAGATCAACTTCGACGACAACGCGCTTTTCCGTCACACGGACATCCGCGAGTACCGGGACCTCGACGAGGAGGATCCGCTCGAGGTCGAGGCCTCCAGGTTCGGCCTCAACTACATCAAGCTCGACGGGAACGTCGGCTGCATGGTGAACGGCGCTGGCCTCGCGATGGCGACCATGGACATCATCCAGTACGCCGGCGGCAGGCCGGCGAACTTTCTCGACGTCGGCGGCGGCGCGAACGAGGAGCAGGTCAAGAACGCGATGCGGATCATCCTGTCCGATGCGAACGTGAAGGCCGTCCTCATCAACATCTTCGGCGGCATCATGCGGTGCGACATCATCGCGACCGGAGTCGTGAACGCCGTCAAGGAGATCGGCATCAAGGTCCCCGTCGTCGTGCGCCTCGAGGGTACGAACGTCGAGGAAGGGAAGGCGATCCTCAAGAGCTCCGGCCTCGCGGTCATTCCCGCCGACGGCATGAAGGACGCGGCCGAGAAAGTCATCGCGTCTCTCGGGAAGGCGGCCTGACATGACGAGCTGGATCTCCAGGGACACGCGCCTCGTCGTGCAGGGTCTCACGGGCCGCGAGGGCCGCTTTCACGCGCTCGCCAGCCGCGACTACGGCACGCAGGTCGTCGCCGGCGTCACGCCGGGCAAGGGCGGCACGGCAGTCGACGGCATCCCCGTCTTCGACTCCGTTCATGCCGCCGTCCGGGCGACGGCCGCGAACGCCTCGATGGTGTTCGTGCCGCCGCCGGCCGCGGCCGACGCGATCATGGAGGCGTCGGACGCCGGCGTCGCCCTCATCGTCGCGATCACGGAGGGCGTGCCGGTCAACGACATGATCAAGGCGAAGGAGTACCTCGCGAGGGGCGCGAGCCGGCTCATCGGCCCGAACTGTCCCGGGATCATCCGGCCCTCGGCAAAGGTCAAGATCGGCATCATGCCCGCGCGCATCCACAAGGCCGGATTCGTCGGCGTCGTCTCGCGCTCGGGGACACTCACCTACGAGGCCGTCGGCCAGACGACGACGCTCGGCTTCGGGCAGTCGACCTGCATCGGGATCGGCGGCGACCCGATCAACGGCACGAACTTCATCGAGGCGCTGACCCTCTTCCGCGACGACCCCGAGACGGAAGCCGTCATCATGATCGGCGAGATCGGCGGGAGCGCCGAGGAGGAGGCCGCGGCCTGGATCCGCGCGAACCTCAGGAAGCCCGTCGTGTCGTTCATCGCGGGGCGCACGGCGCCTCCCGGACGCCGGATGGGCCACGCAGGTGCGATCATCTCGGGCGGAAAGGGCACCGCCGGCGAGAAGGTCAGGGCGCTGAAGGAGGCCGGCGTCCACGTCGCCGACTCGCCCGCGCTCATGGGCGAGACGCTGAAGAAGGCGCTCGGCAAGTAGTTTCGATTCGAACCGGGAATTTCAGGGGCGCCTTCGGGCGCCCCTTTTCGCTGACGGACTCAGCCGCGGGCCACGAACTCCTCGGGCGAGAGGACGCGGCCCGGGAAGGCCTTCGCGAGCCTCCGATCCGAGCTCACCAGCGGCTTTCCGAGGCGCTCCGCCGCGAACACGAACTCGGCGTCGTAGCCCGAGATCCGGCCCTTGGCGGCGAGGGCGAGGCACGCCTCCGCGAATCCGTCGACGTCGAAATCCGTCACGAGCTGGTCGGCCGCCTCGAAGGCCGCCACGGCGTCCCGCAACTTCAGTCCGCGGACGCGCATCGACGTCGTGAGGACGTTTCGCAACTCGGAGCGCCAGAGACTGGGAGCGACCCACGCCGGATCCCGTGCGGCCACCTCGAGGGCGACCGCGTGGGCGTCACTCGGCAGGACGGTCTGCACGATGAGGTTCGTGTCGATGACGATCACGGCCGTCCCTGCCTCTTCGCGCGGTCGATGAACGACGCGCTCACCGGTTTCATGTACGAGAGCCTCTGATGGAGGCGGCGCAACGAGGCGATCGTCTCCTCGGCCGAGCGCTTCCGAAGGGCGACGCTTCCCTCGAGGCGGGACAGCGCTTCCTGGTTGAGGCTCCGCCGGTTCTGCTTCGCCTCTTCCTTGAGCTGATCCACGAGCCCTTCGGGCACGTTCTTCAGGGTGAGGGTCGCCATGGCCTCTCCTGCATCCATTATGGATCCGTTTCGGATACTTTGGAAGTAGGGGCGAGATCTTATTCATGCTCACCGGCGGAGAGAAGCCCGTCGCCATGCCGTCGACGCCGCCAGAGCGGGTGAAGTAGCTACACCCCGAACTGCCTCAGGTGGTGGTCGAGGTGCTTGTGCATCATGGCGCCCCACTCGTCGCCCTTCAGGCGGCCGAGGAAGGAGTGCATGCGCCCGTCCGCGGCGGAGCGGCCCGCGTCGCAGAAGCGGTTCACGACTGCGAGGAGGCGCGCCTTTTCCTTCGCGAAATCGCGTGTGTCGCTCACGACGAAGGCCGGGTCCGTCGGCGAATTTTTCGAGAAGGGCTCGGGGCCGAGGAGCTTCTTCTTGAAGAACGGGCCGAGGAGCTTCCCGATGAGCTTCTGCTCGCGCGGCGCGTCGCCCGTGGCCATCTCCATCGCGATCGTGCAGTGCGCGCACATCTGCGCCGGGTCCATCTTTCCCCACTGGCGCGTCGCGCCGGCCTGGAGCTTCCCGAGTCGGTCGAGAATCTGTTGGCGGCCCGAGGGATCAAAGAGGCTGCTCATGGCCGGAGCCTAACCAACCGGCCGGCCCGCGTGCAACGGCGTGCTCGCGCGCGGGGGATAATTCTCGCAGGCACGTCGACCCGATGACCCTGTCACCCGGTACCCGCCTCGGCTCGTACGAGATCCTCGCGCCGCTCGGAGCGGGAGGAATGGGAGAAGTCTACCGGGCGAGAGACACGAAGCTCGACCGTGAAGTCGCGCTGAAGGTCCTGCCCGAGTCGCTCTTCGACGACGGTGCGAGAAGTCGGCGATTCGAGCGGGAGGCGCGGCTGCTCGCCGCGCTCAACCACCCGAACATCGCGGCGATTCATGCCTTCGAGGAGATCTCCGGGCGCCATCTCCTGGCGATGGAGCTCGTCGCAGGCGCGACCCTGCGCGAGCGGCTGAGGGGGGGGCCGATGCCGCCGAAGCAGGCTGCGGATCTCGCGCTCCAGATCGCGCGGGGTCTCTCGGCCGCGCACGAGAAGGGGATCGTTCACCGCGACCTCAAGCCCGAGAATCTCATCGTCACCGAGGACGGCCGGCTCAAGATTCTCGACTTCGGTCTCGCAAAGAAGGCTGATCCGGAAACGGACGGCGACGAGTCGAGCGCACGGACGGCGACGAAGCACACCGAGGCCGGTGTCGTGCTGGGAACGGTGACCTACATGTCGCCGGAGCAGGTCAGGGGGCTCGCCGTCGACCACCGGTCAGACCTCTTCTCGTTCGGGGCCGTCCTGCACGAAATGCTGTCGGGAAACAGGGCCTTCAAGAAGGGTTCCGCCGCGGAGACGATGGCGGCGATCCTGACGGAGGACCCGCCGGAGCTGTCGAACGCGCCCGGGAGCCTTCCATCGGCCCTCGGCCACATCGTCCGTCGCTGTCTCGAGAAGGACCCGAAGCGCCGCTTTCAAACAGCGCACGATCTTGGATTCGCTCTTTCGGAAGCAACCGGGCCGGCGGCCACGCGCCAGTCCGGCCGGCGGGACGCGGCGGCCGCCTCGAAGGGGTGGCGTCTCGCCGCCCTCGGGGCAGGCGCCCTCGCGATCGTCACGGCAGCGGCCGTCTTCGCACTCCGCCGCGGCTCTCCCCGCCCGGCCGCGCCCACGACGGCGGGACCCTCCATCGCCGTCCTCCCGTTCACGAACCTGAGCAGCGACAAGGAGCAGGAGTACTTCTCGGACGGGCTCTCGGAGGAGTTGGCGGACCTCCTCACGAAGGTGAAGGGACTGCGCGTGGCCGGACGCACGTCCTCATCGGCATTCAAGGGAAGAGCCGACGACCTCGTCTCGATCGGGCAGAAGCTCCAGGTGGCGACGGTACTCGAGGGAAGCGTCCGCAGGTCGAGCGACCAGTTCCGCGTCTCGGCGCGGCTCGTGAACGTGGCCGACGGCTTCCAGATCTGGGCCGAAACGTACGACCGGAAGATCAAGGACATCTTCGCGCTGCAGGACGAGATTGCGGGAGCGGTCGTGGCGGCGCTCAAGGTCCGGCTCCTTCCGGAGGAGCGCGCGGCGCAGTCGCGGCACCGGACGTCGAATCCCGAAGCCTACATCCATTACGTCATGGGAAAGCGTTTCAACGGCAGCCGCAGCGGCGCGGGAAGCCGCCGCGCGATGGAGGCGTTCCAGAAGGCCGTTGCGCTCGACCCGGGTTACGCCGCGGCCTGGGCGGGTCTCGCGATGGCGAACTTCTGGGTGTCGGATTCGGCCGCCGCGTCCGACAAGGAGATTGCCGAACTCCGACAAAATGCGCTTATCGCGGCCGACAAGGCGTTGTCGCTCGACCCGGATTTGCCCGAGGGCTACGAGGCCCGGGGCTTTCTGCGTCTGGGATTCACCTTCGACTGGGAAGGGGCCCGGTCGGATCTCCAGAGGGCCTTGTCGCTCGATCCCGGCAATGCGAGCACGCATGTCTGGTACGGCGAGCTTCTGTCCACCCTCGGCCGGCTGCCCGAGTCGATCGCAGAGGACAGAAGAGCGATCGAAATCGATCCCGTGCTGCCCGAAGCCTGGATCATGATGACGGGGAAGCTGGGCGCGAGCCGGAGGTTCGAGGAGGCAAAGGAAGCCGCTGCCCGCTCGCTCGAGATCAGCCCCGATTCGGAAGCCGTCCTCTACAGCCTCGGCATCACCCGGCTCCTCGAAGGCAGACCGCAGGACGCGCTCTCCGATTTCGACCGCGCCGGGTCCATCTACCGTCTCACCGGCAAGGCCATCGCCCAGCACGAGCTCGGGCGCCCCGAGGAGTCAAGGCGGGCGCTGGACGAGCTGATCGCCCGTTACCCGCACCTCGCGGCGATCCAGATCGCCGGCGTGTTCGCCTGGAAGGGCGAGAAGAACGAGGCCTTCGCGTGGCTGGACCGCGCCTACGCCCAGCGGGACTCGGGCTGCGGCGATCTCGAGTGGAGCCCGCTCTTCGACAACGTGCGAAACGATCCGCGCTTCGCGGCGCTGCTGAAAAAGCTGAATCTGCCCGCGAATCGCTGAGGCGATGTCCCGCAGTTTGACTGTTCTCCCGTGGGCGGTCCCGCGGTGCTCGTGAATCGGCGCGCCCCACTCGCGGCCGCGTATACTCCGCGGCCGCATGGAAAAAACGTTCGCGATCATCAAGCCGGATGCCGTCGAATCGAAGAACGCCGGGAAGATCCTCGCGCGCATCGAGGCCGAGGGCTTCCGCGTCGTCGCCTTCAGGCGTCACCGCATCTCGAAGGCCGAGGCCGAGTCGTTCTACGCCGAGCACGCGGGCAAGGGCTTCTTTTCCTCTCTCGTCGCCTACATGACGTCGGGACCCGTCTACGTGGCCGTTCTCGAGCGCGACAACGGCGTCGCCCACTGGCGCGCCACGATGGGGGCGACGGACCCCGCGAAGGCGGACGCCGGGACGATCCGCAAGGAGTTCGGCCGCTCCATCGAGCGAAACGCCGTACACGGCTCCGCGAACCCCGCGGACGCGGCCCGCGAGGTGACGTTTTTCTTTTCCGCCGCCGAGCTGCTTTGAGCGCAGACTTGTAGCGCACGTCACACTTTTCTCGCCTCGGAGCCGGCCCTGGCGGCCCATTTGCTTTTACAATACGGAAAAGGCGCCGACACTCCCAGGAGGTGCGTCGGCACGAGCCGCCGCAAACCGTTTTGATGCAGAAACTTCCGATCCTTCCGATGCTTCTTGCGCCTGCGCTCGCGCTGGGCGCCGACGTGTCGGGGCAGGTCTCGACACCCGCAAAAACGACGAGTTCGGTGTCCGTGGGCTACGTAATGGTGCCCTTCGTCCTCACGGACCTGAAGGGCAAGCCGATCCCGAACCTCAGGGAAAAGGACGTCACGCTTCTCGTCGACGGCCAGCCCGTCGCGACCGACCTCTTCGCGCGGAGCGAAGACGCCCCGGTGTCCTTCACGATCCTGCTCGACGGCTCGGGCTCCATGGGCCTCGTCGGGAAGATGGACGGCGCGAGGGCCGCCCTGGCGGCGCTCCTTTCCCAAAAACTCCCCGGCGACGACTTCTCGCTCTACGTCTTCTCGGGCGGCGCCGTGCGCGAAGCGGTGCCGTTCACGACCGACGCCGCACGGCTCCTCGCGGCCGTGGACGCCGTCCGGCCGCATGGGCGGACCGCGTTCTACGACGCCCTCGCACGGATGCCGGACCGGTCCCTCCTCGGACGCAACGGATCGCGCGCGATCGTCCTCCTGACGGACGGAATCGACAACGCGTCCGAGCTCTCGCGCGACGACCTCGCCGTGCTCCTCGCGGGAGTCGACGTCCCCGTCTATCCGATCGGGCTGCGCTCTCCCGGCACACCGGTCGCGCCGCAGCCCGGCGTCACGGCGGAGGCGCTCGTGAACCTCGAGATCCTCGGCCACGTCGCGCGCCTTTCGGGAGGCCTGATCTCGATCGTCGACGATCCCGGTCAGCTGCCGGCGGCGATCGGCCGCATCGAGCGGGACCTCCGCACGCAGTACCTGCTCGGCTTCTCGCCCACGGGCACCGGTCCCGTGCGCTACCGCCGCATCTCACTTCGCCTTTCAGGCCCCGCACGACCCGTCCGCGTCCGGGCGGGCTACCGGGGCACGCCACCGCCTCTCAAGGGCGGTTGAAATACGGAACAGGAGGACTCATGAAGATCCCCGTCTCTCTCTTCGCGGCCGGCATCGGCCTGTCACTCGTCGGTTGCGCGACGACGAGCGACATCGACAAGAAGATCGCGGAGTCGCAGACCAAGACGGACAAGAAGATCGAGTCCGTCGAAACCCAGGTCGAGCAGCTCCAGGAGGGCCAGAAGGCGACCGCGGGCAAGGTGGACGAGCAGGGCCGTCAGATCGAGCAGCTTGGCCAGTCCGCCAAGGAGGCGCTCGCGCGCGCCCAAGAAGCCGGCGTCCTCGCGAAGGGCAAGATCGTCTTCCAGCAGTCGTTCGCCGAGGACCGCGTGCGCTTCAAAATCAACTCCTTCGAGCTCACGAAGGAGGCGAAGGCGGCGCTCGACGAGTTCGCCGTGAAGGTCAAGGCGCTCGACAAGGGCGTCTATCTCGAGATCCAGGGCCACACGGACGACACGGGCGGCACGGAGTACAACGACCAGCTCGGCCAGCAGCGCGCCGAGGCGGTCCGCCGGTACCTCGCCCGCCAGCACAAGCTCCCGCTTGGCCGCATGTCGACGATCTCCTACGGCGACACCGCCCCGGTCGAGACCAACAAGACGGCGATGGGCCGCTCCAAGAACCGCCGCGTCGTCGTCGTCGTCCTCGAGTAGAAAGACAAGAGAGCCCGGAATTTCTGCAGCGGGCCCTCACGGGCCCGCTGATTTCTTAGAAGGGCGTGTTGGCGCTGCGCGACCGAGTGACCGCAACGCGGTTCGCTCGGCTCGGCCCCACTCACCTTTCTAAGAAAATCTTCTCTTCTTCTTTCTCAAATCTTCCAGCAGCTTGAGGAAGTCGCCCGGGGGGTCCGCGTCCAGCGAGACCTTCTTCCCCTCCGGCGTCGTGAAGCCGAGGTGCCCGGCGTGCAGGGCCTGGCGCGGGAACGGAACGGGAAACGGCTTCGCCTTGCGGTCGCGGTAGACGGAATCGCCGACGAGGACGTGGCCCGCGTTCGCGAAGTGGATGCGGATCTGGTGCGTGCGCCCGGTCTTCAGGCGCGCCTCGACCAGCGTCGCGATTCCGAAGCGCTCGATCACGGTCCACTCCGTGACGGCCTTGATGCCCGGCTCTCCCGCCTTCGCGACGCCGCGGCGCCGCTCGCCCGGCTCGGCGACGAGGTCCCGGTCGTAGGTGCCCGCGTCGCCAGAGAGGTCGCCCTCGACGACCGCCCGGTAGCGCCGGTCCATCGTGTGCGCGCGGAGCTGGGCCTGGAGCCCGACGAGGCCCCTGCGGCTCCGCGCGAACACGAGGATGCCCGAGGTCTCCTTGTCGAGGCGGTGGACCACGGACACGAACGTGCGGGCGCCTCCCCCGTGCCGCTTCTGGACGTAGGCCGAGACGCGAGAGAGAAGCGTGTCCTTCTCCTTGGCCTCGGTCGGATGCGTGAGGAGGCCGGAGGGCTTGGTGACCGCGATGGCGTCGTCGTCCTCGTAGAGCACCTTCAGGGCCGTCGCGACGCGGCGCTCGATCCGTCGATCGCGGTCCCAGATCACGTCCGCGTCGGGCGCGACGAGCGCACCCGCGTCGTTCACCACGGCGCCGTCCACCGTGACCTGTCCTTCGAGGACGGCGCGCTTGAGCCGCGTGCCCGAGAACCCGGGGTAGCGCGCCCTCAGGGCCGGGACGATTCGCGAGGCCATGCCCGATCCTCCCACGTCCCGCCGGTTAGACTCGCGGCATGGCCGACGGGTCCGTCTTCGCGCGCCGCCGCGCCCGCTTCTTCGACGCGATGGGCGAGGGGGTCGCGCTTCTCTTCGCGGCGCCCGAGGCCGCCTTCGGATACGACATTGCCCACCGGTACCGGCCCGATCCCGATTTCTTCTACCTGACGGGCTTCTCCGAGCCCGAGGCCGTCGCCGTCCTCGATGCCGACCGGCGGACGCTCACGCTCTTCGTCCGGCCGAGGGACCGCGCGAAGGAGACGTGGGAAGGCCGACGCGCCGGGCCCGAGGGCGCCGCCGGAACTTTCGGCGCGGACCGCGCGCACCCGATCGGCGAGCTCGCAAGACGGCTTCCCGACCTCGTGCGGAAGGCGCGAGTCCTCCACCACGCCCTCGGAGTCTCCCCGGAGAACGACCGCCTCGTCGCCGGAATGCTCGCCCGCTTCCGCCGCGAGGCGCGCCACGCGCAGCGCGGACCGGTGACGGTTGCCGACCCGACGGACCTCCTGCACGCGATGCGCCTCGTGAAAGCGCCCGAGGAGGTCGCTCTCCTCGAGCAGGCCGCCGCGATCGCGGCC
>JBAUSZ010000409.1:0-3825 GCA_049581965.1 Thermoanaerobaculia bacterium
GTCGACGCGGCGCGTCGCGTCGCGGGGCGGCTCAAGCGCGTCGACCGCGCGGGCGATTTCGCAGCGCTCCTCGGACTCTCCCTCGCCGAAGAGGAAGGCGCCGAGACGGGCCTCGACCGGCTCCTCGACTTTGCCCGGCGGGCCAAGCCGACCGACAACACGCTCCTCGTGCACGCGGTGTCACCCGACCCGGAGCATCCCGGTGTGCAGCTCCTCCGGAAGGTCGCGCGCGCCGCCGACCTCGTCGCCGCCCATGCGGATGCGCGGCGCGATCGGCTCCACGCCCTCGGTCTCGAACGCGCGATCGACCGCAAGGCCCTGGTCGAGCCCGAGGTCTTCGATCTCCTCACCGGTCGCGGACGCCTGCAGGCGAGGCCGTTCCTCTCGGACCTCGACCGCCTGATCGACTCGGCCGACGGACCGCGCGTCACGGCCGAGCAAACGGTGCGGCAGATCGCGGATGAGAGCCGCGAGTACGGCTCGGACTTTGTCGAGGCCGTCGCAGCACGCGACATGCTCGAGGCGTTGCGTCTTCTCGGCAAGCTCCTCTCGGGCGTGTCGTTCGCGGCCTTCAGGCCGTGGGGGTCCAAGGAGGAGCCTCGAGCCGCTGCGAAGAAGGGGCCGCGCGGCGAGGCCGCGTTCTTCCCGCTCCTCGGCCTCCTCGCGGGCGAGGTGCGGCGCATGCTCGCGCTGCGCGCGGCGCTCGAAGAGCGGGGTGCGTCTCTGCGCCGCGCGGACTACAGGGCGTTCGTCGATCGTGTCCTGCCCGCGCTCAAATCGCCCCGGCCCGGTTTGGCACCGCTTCCGCTCGAGGGCCACCCCTTCATGCTCCACAAGGCCTACCTCGCGGCGCTGAACTGGACGGCGGACGAGCTCGCAGACGGGCTCGTCGGTCTCGAGGCGATCGACCGCGGCGTCAAGACCGGAGCGGGCTCGGGGAGCGAGCTCCTCGAAGCATGGATCCTCGCGCGGGCGCGGCCCGCCGCAGCGAGGAGCACGACCGGATGAGCGGCGCCGCCCCCGTCCGCTTCGACCGCCGGGACCGCATTTTCGTGGCTGCGTGCGTCGCCGTCATCGTCCTCGGCGCGGCCGTCGGGCGGGCGGGCTTTACGCGGGCGTTTCCCGAGGCCTCGATCGACTTCAAGGTCACGCGCGAGGAGGCCGTTCGCCGCGGCGCCGCCGCCCTGAAGGAGAGAGGCTTCTCGATGGACGGGATGCGCGCCCTCGCGACGTTCGACGTCGACGACGAGGCGAAGGTCTTTCTCGAGCGCACGCTCGGCCTCGAGAAGGCCAATCCGCTCTTCGCGACGACCGTCCCGGTCTGGCGCTGGTCCGTGCGCTGGGTGCGTCCCCTCGAGAAGCTCGAGTACCGCGCCGCCGTCGCGCCCGACGGCCGCGTCCTCGCCCTCCGCAGGCTCCTCCCCGAGAAGGAGACCGCGCCCGACCCGGGCGACGCCGCCGCGCGCGCTTTCGCGGAAGAGGCCGTGCGGAAAGACCGCGGACTCGACCCGGCGGCCCTGCGCTTCATCCAGGCGGCCGTCGAGAAGAGGCCGGGGCGCACGGACCGGACGTTCGTGTGGGAGTCGAACGCGATCCGGTTCGGCGACGCGGCCCTGCGCTATCTCGTCGAGGTGCAGGGCGACCGCGTCGGGCGGACGTCCCTGCACCTCGAGGTGCCCGAGAAGTGGCGGCGCGACTACCAGACGTTGCGTTCGAAGAACCTCGCGGCCCAGTACGTCGCGACCTTCGGGATGGTCCTGACCATGATCGCCGTCCTCGCGGTCTTCCTTCAGCGCGTGCGGCGCAAGGACGTAAAGTGGAAATGGGCGCTCGCCTTCGCGGGGACGGGCGGCGTCCTCCAGCTCCTCGCATCGCTCAACGAGCTCCCGATTCGCCTCTTCGACTACGACACCGCCGAATCCTGGTCGGGCTTCCTCGCGACGGCACTCCTCGCGGACCTCGCGGGGGCCGTCGGGCTCGGCGCGCTTCTCTTCCTTCTCGTCGCGGCGGGTGAGCCGCTCTTCCGCGAGGCATATCCGGGCCAGCCGGCCCTCGGACGCATTCTCTCGCGGCGCGCTCTGCGCTCGAAGCGCTTCTTCCGCGGGCTCCTCCTCGGGTACGCGATGACGGCGTTTTTCTTCGCGTACCAGGTCGTCTTCTACGTCGCGGCCGAGCGACTCGGCGCCTGGGCGCCCGCGGACGTCCCGTACTCGAGCCTCCTTGGGACGTCGTTCCCGTGGGTCGGGGTTCTCCTGATGGGCTTCGTGCCCGCGACGACCGAGGAGTTCATGTCGCGAATGTTCTCGATCCCCTTCGTGCAGCGCTTCGCGCCCCTGTGGGTCGCGATCGTCCTGCCGGCCTTCGTCTGGGGCTTCGGGCACAGCGCCTATCCCAACCAGCCCTTTTTCATCCGCGGGCTGGAAGTCGGGCTTGCGGGCGTCCTGATCGGCGTCGTGTTCCTGAAAGCCGGAGTCCTGCCGATCCTCGTCTGGCACTTCACGGTGGACGCGGTCTACACGGCCCTCCTTCTCGTGCGCTCGACGAATGCCTATTTCGTCGTCTCCGGTGCGATCGCGGCGCTCGTCCTGCTCCTTCCGATGGCCGTCGCGCTCGTCCTCTTCTTTCGAAACGGCGGCTTCGCCCCGGACGAGGACCTCTCGAACGCGGCCGTCGGCACGGCATCCGAGCCGCCACGCGCGTCCGAGGAGGCGTTTCTCGCCTGCGCGCCGCCGCGCGCGCTCGAGCCGCGGCGTCTCGCCTTCGCCGTGGGGCTGGGCCTCGCGGTTCTCTTCCTCGCGCGCACCGTCCTCCCGCACGCGACGCCGTGGGACGCGGTCGACGTCCGCGTGGACCGCGCCCGGGCGAAGGCCGCCGCCGACGCATTCGTGAAGGCCTCGGGCGAGGATCCGGGTTCCTATCTCACGGCCGTCACGCACGCGACGGCGCTGCCCGCGCTCGAGGGACCGGAGACGGGAGCCGGCCTCGTGCCCTACGAGGCCTCGGATGCCGCAGCCCGCTGGCTCCTGCAGAGGGGCGGGATGCCTCTTCTCACGAAGTGGGCGACGTCGGTGTTTTCCGGGCCCGTCTGGCACGTACGCTACGTGCGCGCGCTGGACGAGCACGGGACGACGGCCGCCGTCGACGCGCGGACGGGCAAAGTCGCGGCGTTTCGCCGCACGTTCCCCGAGGCCGAGGCAGGCGGCGCACCCGACGAGGCCGCGGCGAGGGCGAAAGCCGCGGGCGTCCTCGGGTCGTTCGGCGAGGACGCCGGGGCTTGGACCCTGGTGTCGGCGAGCGGGGAAAACCGCAAGGCGCGGCGCGACACGCTCGTCGTCTTCGAGTCGAAGACCGAGCGCGCGGGAGAGGCGGCGCGCCGTCTCGTCGTCGCGCTCGCCGGAGACGTTCCGGCGCTCTACGCGACCGCGCTCAAGCTTCCCGAGGAGTGGGTGCGCCAGCGCGAGAAGTCGACGCCTCCGAAGTACGCGGCGCTCGCGTGGAAGGTCCTCGGCCTCGGAACGCTCGTGGGCCTTCTGGTCGTCGAGGTCGTCAAGGTGGCGCGCGCCGGGGCGGTCCCGTGGCGGCGGGCGCTCGGCCTCGCCGTGCTCCTCGCGCTGCCCGCGCTCCTCGCGCGAGCGGCGGGCCTCCCGGTCGTCCTCTCGCGCTACGATTCGCAATTCACGCTGTCCGCCTTCTACTTGATCGCCGGCGTCAGCCTCGTCGTCGGCGTCCTCGTCTCGTACGTCCTCGCGCTTCTCGCCGTGGCCCTCGTCCTCGCCGTGAAGCCCGACGCGACCGCCGCGTTCCGCCGAAATGCCGCCCACGGGC
>JBAUSZ010000410.1:0-8019 GCA_049581965.1 Thermoanaerobaculia bacterium
AGCTTGCCGAGACGCATCGCCTCGTCGTCGTTCCCGTCCGTCACGAGGAAGACGAGCCGCCCGTCGCGGGCGCTCGTCCCGACGACGGCGAGGCCGTCTCTGTCGCCGCCGCCCACGAGGCCCGCGAGCTTCACGTTTGCGGCGAGCGACGAACCCGGCCGCGTCGCGATGACGGAGACGAGGTCGTTCGGCGACGTGGACCCCCTCTTGCGGTAAATGATGTGGAACACCTTCTCGCCGGCATGGTTGCACTCGTGCGCCGTGACGGCCTCGTAGCCGGGCAGGCGGTCCGCGGCCTGAAGGGCGGCGGCCTTCAGCTCCGGATCGAGCTTCGGCCCGAGGTCGGCGGCGGAAGCCACCGGCGCCTTCGACCACTTGTCGAAGCGCAGCGTGCAGTTCTTGTGGTTGAGCGCCGCGAAGAGGAAGGCCTTCGCGTCGCGGGCGGCGGCGAGGTTCGCCTCGGGAGGCCCGGAGACCCGGGAAAGGAAAAGCAGGGTCCCGGCGCCGGCCGCGGCGACCAGCGAGGCGGCGAGGAGGAGCGACGTCGCCCTCCCGGCGGACGGGGCAGGCACATGGGCGAGGCGGGCGCGGACCTCGCCCTCGAAGCCCTCGCGCGGCTCGGGCGTAGCGGCGGCGATCCGGCGGACGGCGGCGCGGAGGTTCTCACGCGCCTTCAGCTCGGCGGCGCAGGCGGGGCAGCGGTCGAGGTGCTCGAGAATCTCGTGCGAAAGGTCGACGGACAGCTCCCCCCCGAGATAGGAGTCCAGCCGCCGGCGCACCTTCGCGCAGGCGTAGTCGCGGACGTTCAGGGCGGCATTCACGGTGTCCCTCCTTGGGCGGAACCGCCCGCGACGATCGTCGCGGCGGCGGCCGTCCCGCGCACCCTCTCCCGCAGCGCAGCGCGCGCCCGGGACAGGCGCGACATGACCGTGCCGATCGGCACGCGGAGGATGGTGGCGATTTCCTTGTAGGTGAATTCGTCGACGTCGGAGAGAAGGAGGATCTGCTTGTGCTCGGGCGAGATCGCGTCGAGCGCGGCGGCGACCTCCTCGTCCTTGATCTCGGTGGGGGTCGGTTCCTCGGCGGCGAGCGTCTCGGCGAGCCTGGCCTCGCCCTCGGCGCCGAGAGTGAAGGGAACCTTCTTGCGGCTCCGCTGCTGGTTCACGTTCCAGAGGATCTTGTAGAGCCACGCCCGGCAGTTCGTGCCGCGCTCGAACTTCCCGAAGGACTTCCAGGCCTGGAGGAAGACCTCGGAGGCGAGGTCCTCGGCCTCGGCCGGACGCCGCGTCAGGCGCAGCGCGGCCCGCGTGATCTCGCGAAAGTGCGGCCACGCCTCGCGGTCGAAGTCCTCGCGAATGCGGGACTCCGCGTCGGCCGGGCGCGGGCGAAAAAGGAGCATTCGGAGTCTGGCCTCCCGATGGATATGCCGTGTCGCATCGGCATTATTCCCCCGGGGCCCGGCGCGCGGTCAGTGGCCGGAGCAGGCGGGGACGTTCCCGAGCTGTACGGCGTCGCCCGTGCGGGCGATCTTGCCCTTCGACTCGAGAAAGGCGAGGAGCTGCTCGAAGTCGAACGCGTCGCCGTGGCAGTTGCCGAACACGGGCGCTGGCCCGAATGCCCGCGCCACGGCGACCTTCAGCTCGATGACGGTGCACCGCCCTCCGCGCGCGGCGATCAGGGACAGAACGTCATGACCTGGGATCACGGTTGCGGAACAGGGCTGCGATTGCATCGTCGAGGAAAGGTAGCACGCCGCGGCGGTGCCCCCTATGACGGGCGTCATACGGGGCGGGCGGACCCGGGGCTCAGGATGGGAAGACGGGCAACTTGGGAATTCGGGTCGAGGACCTTGCCGGCGCGCTGAAGCAGAGCCCTCCGTCACCCGGCCTTCTTGGCGCTCTCGCGCCGCAGCATGATCTTCCCCGTCTCGTTTCCTTCCTGGCGTCCGTCGGGGAAGTAGTGAATGAAGTCGAAGACGACGGCGTCGGAGAACCGAACCCGAGCCCCCGCCTTGAGGCCCGCCACCTCAAAGGGGTCGTTTTGCAGGATCCCCTCGACCTCGCCTCCCTTCCAGCCGATCACCTCGACCCACATCCACTCGTTGCCACCGGCGTCCGTCGAGAACGGCGCCTTGAGGAGGATGTGTTCGCCGGGAGCGAGTCCCTCCCGGAAGAGCGCGGCAAGGGCCGGGAGCTTCGCCGTCTGCGCGCGGCTCGCCGCGAGGAGCTCCTCGTCGTGCTCCACGTGCGTGATGGAGTCGGTCGCGCCGAAGACCGAGGCCGTCACGGCGTCATGCTCCTCCTGGAGATGGACGCTCGCGGGCCGAGGAAACGAGATCTCCAGAAGAGGGTTGGCGGCGTCCCCTCTCTCCTTCACACCCTCCACGAGCGTCAGCACGGCGCGACCCCTGGCGCCCTTTCCGTAGCCTTTTGTCAAGGTGTCGCGAACGGCGCGGACCTTGAGCTCCGAGACGTTTACCGGGAGCGCGCCGTTTGCGTCTAGACCCCCGCGCTCGACGAGAGTCTGACAGGCGAGGTTGATCAGGCTGCCGATCGCGCGCGAGTTGCTGGCCGTAAGGTCGTTCACGACGACGTCCGGAAGACCGAATTTGGCCATTCCGAGGGTGACCGCACGGAGGAATGTCCCGTTGCGATAGAGGTGGATCGTGATGTGGCGCGTCACGTCCGGAAGGCCGGACTCCCACGTCTCCACGCGCGCCCGCTCCCATTCTTCCGGGCTGAATGTTTCGCGCGTCTCCTCGTCCCAGAGAAGTCCGCCGGTCTCACGCGCGAGGGCGAGCAGGAGCGCCCCGGAGTCACGGAGGACCCCGTAGCCTTCGGAGGGCCGGTACGAGAAATCCAGCCCGAAGACTGACTTCGACTCCTGGAGGTCCCTGGCCTGGGACTCCGACAGTCCTCGGCCCGAGTGCTTGAGGGTCGCGAGTTCGGGGGGCGCGTAGGAGGAGATCTCGATCTTCGGGACGGTGACGGTCGCGCGCGTCGCCTCGAGGCCGGGGAACCCCGGAAGAAGCCGCTCGAGCGCCGCTCGCGGATCGCTCTTCGGCTGCGGGAGGTGGTAGATCGCGAAACCGTAGCGGGCGCGCTCGGCGAGGACAAGCGCGCGGCCGGGCGTCCGTGCGGGTCCCTGCGGAGGAACTTCGACGCGGGAAACGGCGGGTTTTCCGCGAAGCCGGTCGAGATGCGGAGCCGCAAGCCGCAGCCCCCACGCCAGAGCTCCGCCCAGGGCGAGAACCATGAGGACGGCCGAAATCGCGCGCTTCAGGCGGGCGGGATTATCCCACCGACGGGACCACCGGCAACGACGGCTTCGGCGCCGCGGGCGCGCTGGAGATCCTCTGGAAGAAGTCGTTCCCCTTGTCGTCCACGAGGATGAACGCGGGAAAGTCGACGACGTCGATCGCCCAGATCGCCTCCATGCCGAGCTCGGGGTATTCGACGACCTCGACCTTCTTGATGTTCTCCTGCGCGAGGAGCGCGGCCGGGCCGCCGGGTGAGCCGAGGTAGAACCCGCCCCACTTCTTGCACGCTTCCGTGACCTTCGGGCTGCGGTTGCCCTTCGCGATCATGACCATCGACCCGCCCTTGCTCTGGAAAAGGTCGACGTAGCTGTCCATGCGGCCGGCCGTCGTCGGCCCGAACGAGCCCGAGGGCTTGCCCTTCGGCGTCTTTGCGGGGCCGGCGTAGTAGACGGGGTGGTCCTTGAAGTACTGCGGGAGGTCCTGCCCGGCGTCGAGGCGCGCCTTGAGCTTCGCGTGCGCGATGTCGCGCGCGACGACGAGCCGGCCCGTGAGAGCCAGCGGAGTCGACACGGGATGCTTCGAGAGTTCGGCGAGGATCTCCTTCATCGGTTTGTTGAGGTCGATCTTGACGATGCCCGCATGCTCCTTGCCGCTGGTCGCGACAGGCAGGAGCGCCTCCGGGTGGCGCTCGAGCTCCTCGAGCCACAGGCCCTTCGCGTCGATCTTCGCGAAGACGTTCCGGTCCGCCGAGCACGAGACGCCCATCCCGACCGGGCAGGACGCGCCGTGCCGAGGGAGGCGGATCACGCGTACGTCGTGCGCGAAGTACTTGCCCCCGAACTGCGCCCCGAAGCCGAGCCCCTGCGCCCTTTCGAGGAGCCTCTTCTCGAGCTCGGGGTCGCGGAACGCGCGGCCGTACTTGTCGCCCGTCGTCGGGAGGGCGTCGTAATAACCGGTCGAGGCGAGCTTGACGGTCTTGAGGCAGGCCTCGGCGGACGTCCCGCCGACGACGAAGGCGATGTGGTAGGGCGGGCAGGCGGCCGTGCCGAGCGTTTTCATCTTCTCGACGAGAAACGCCTCGAGGCTCGCGGGGTTGAGGAGCGCCTTCGTCTCCTGGAAGAGATAGCTCTTGTTCGCGGAGCCGCCGCCCTTGGCGACGAAGAGGAACTTGTACGCGTCTCCCTTCGTGGCGTAGATGTCGATCTGCGCGGGGAGGTTGTTTCCCGTGTTGACCTCGTCGTACATGTTGAGGGCGGCCGTCTGCGAGTAACGGAGGTTCTCGCCCGTGTACGTCTGCCAGATGCCCTTCGAGATCCTCTCGGCGTCGTTGACACCAGTCCAGACCTGCTGGCCCTTCCACGCGACGACCGTCGCCGTGCCCGTGTCCTGGCAGAAGGGGAGCTCGAATTGCGCGGAGACGACCGCGTTGCGCAGGAGAGTCGTCGCCATGAACTTGTCGTTCGGCGAAGCAGCCGGATCGGACAGGATCGACGCGACCTGCCGCTGGTGCTTCGGGCGGAGGAGGAACGAGACGTCGCGCATCGCTTCGTGCGCGAGGACGGTGAGCGCCTTCGGCTCGACGACGAGCATCGTCTTGCCGGAAAACTTCGCCCTCTTCACGTAGCCCTTCGGCCCGGCGACGAGGCGGTACTTCGTGTCGTCGTGTCTCTTCGGGAAGGGATCGGAGTAGACGAAGACGTCCTTCTTCGCGGGGGCGGCCTTCTTCGTGGTCTGGTCCTTCGAGGGCATCGGAGTTTCCTCCAGCGTGGAAGTTACCCGAGCCAGGGGGAGAGGGCTTTGATGCGGATGAACCAGATTCCGCGCGTGGGAGGGGGCCGTCACTCCCCGTCGCGCGGGACGTCCACCGGCTGCTTCACGGCCCAGTCGATCGCTTTCGGGATCTCCTCGGAAGCCAAGCCCTTCCAGTAGACGGTCCAGCCGGGCACGCGCGCGAGGCCGTCGCAAAGCTTCAGGTACCACTCGCTGATCGGGTTCGTCCGGCGCGCCCGCCAGAAGACGACGGAAGCGTCCGCGGCGAGCGCCTCCCAGAGGTCCCGCGCGATCCCTTCGCCCTGCGCCTCGGCCGAAACCGCGAACTTCGTGAGATAGGCCCCGAGCGGCGTGTCCACGAGGATCGCGCAGCCGCGGTAGGCCTCCTCGAGATAGACGCGGGAGGGCGTCGCCTTGAAGAAGGCCTCGAGGGGCGCGCGCCCGAAGCTCGACGCGAGGAGCTCGCGCAGGCGGGCCAGGTCCACGCCGTTCCAACCCTCCCGGCGGGCGATGCGTGCCCCACGGCGGAGGAGCGTGCCCGCGCCCTTCACGGTAAAGAGCTCGCGCAGGACGTTGAGCGGGGACGTGATCGCGACCGTGAAGGGGAGCGGCGCCGCCGCCTCGCACAGATCCCGGGCGCTCTCGAGGATGAGCCTCTCCTTGCGGGAAACCTCCTTGCTCACGGCGAGCGCCGGGACGTCGGTCGTGAGGTTCACGAGAGGGACGAGGGCGCCACCCTGGCGAAGGCCGCCGGGGCGATGAAGGAAGAGGAGCTTCCGCGCCTGGAGCTCGCGGAGAAGGGCGCCGAGCTTCGCGAGCCGCTCGCCCGGTTGCTCGCCCGCGGCCTGCTCGAAGACGACGACGGGTACGCGCCCGGCTCCGACGCAGCCGACGAGACGCGCAGCGAGGCCCGGGGTCGTCGCGGACAGGTTCTCGACGGCGACGCCCTCGGCTTCGAGGTGGCCGCGCAGGGCGCGCGCGTTCGCCGCCGCGTCGGCCGGCTGGAAGATCCCCAGGACGACGGTCGGGAAAAGGTCGAGTGCGGCGAGGAACCTCAGGTCCTGGACGACGGCGTCAGCCGCGCCGGACATGACGTTCGCGTCGATCGCGAGCGCCGCGAACTGCTCGCGGGGACGCGCGCGGAAGAGGTCGAGATAAAGGCGTGCCTCGGACGGGCGGCCCGTGCTCTCGAGGAATCGCAGGACGACGTCCTGCGGAGCGAGATCCGGGGGCGGGGCCGGCGCGAGGCGGTCGGGGCTCATCGCGGTCCGAGGATACGGAATAAGCTCCTTGCTCGTCGGCCCGGGCACGGGGTCGGCATCCTCGGCGTGCCGGAGGAAGGAGGTTCGCGTGACCCGGACGGCCGTCGTCGCCATCGGCGGGAACTCGCTCATCACGGACAAGGAGCACCAGCGCGTCCCGGACCAGTACCAGGCGTGCTTCGAAACCTGCCGCCACATCGCGCCGCTCCTCCTGGACCCGGACCTCAGGCTCGTGATCACGCACGGAAACGGCCCGCAGGTGGGCTTCATCCTGCGCCGGTCCGAGCTCGCGTCGAAAGAGCTCCACGCCGTGCCCCTGGACTCGTGTGTCGCGGACACTCAGGGAGCGCTCGGCTACCACATCCAGTTGGCGCTCTTGAACGAGTTCCGGCGTCTCGGCATCGACAAGGCCGCGGCCACGGTGGTCACGCTCTGTCTCGTGGACCGCGACGATCCCGCGTTCGAGAAGCCGAACAAGCCCATCGGATCGTTCCTGCCGAAAGAGCAGGCGGAGCTCCACCGCGCGGCGGACGGGTGGGACCTGGTCGAGGACGCCGGGCGGGGATGGCGGCGCGTCGTCGCCTCGCCGGCGCCGAAAGCGATCCTCGAGCTCGGCGCGGTGAAGAGTCTGCTCGACGCCGGATTCGTCGTCGTCGCGGCGGGTGGGGGCGGGATCGCCGTGGTCGAGGACGCCGCGGGGGTGATCCGGGGCGCCGCCGCCGTCATCGACAAGGACCACGCGTCGAGCCTCCTCGCGCGCGAGCTGGGCGCCGAGCTCTTCGTCGTCTCGACGGGCGTCGCGAAGGTCCGCCTCGACTTCGGGACGCCGCGCCAGAAGGACATTGACCGGATGACCGTCGCCGAGGCGCGGCGCTACATGGCCGAGGGCCACTTCAAGGCGGGGAGCATGCTCCCGAAGATAGAGGCCGTGATCGCATTCCTCGAGGGCGGCGGCCGCGAGGCGATCATCACGGACCCCGCACACGTCGGCCTCGCCCTCGACGGCAAGGCGGGCACCCACGTAGTCCCCTGACGCGGACCAAGAAAGAAAAACGGGTCGGCCCGAATCGAGCTAACCCGTTGAATTTACTGGTTGCGGGGGCAAGATTTGAACTTGCGACCTTTGGGTTATGAGGGCGTTCAGAGCGCCGACGCACCCCAAGCCAACCCAGCGGACCCCAGAGAAATCAACGAGATAGGCACTTCGACCACTACACCGTCTGGTGAGGACCGGGCGAAAACCCGGACAAAACCCGGACAGTCGGAAGGTCCTCAGATCGACTCTGACGATGAGCTCGTCAGAGGGCCTTTGAATGAAGATACGTTCGCCGCTGAATGCGATAGTTTTGGGGCTTCTCGAAAGGAGCGCACTTATGCGACGGGCTGTCGTTCTAGTAGCGCTGGCCGTACTCTTCTCTTGCAGTCTCGAAGCACAAACCAAGACAACCTCGAGAGCGCCTGCTTCCAAGCGTGCTCCAGACGCGAAGTACGAGGCAGCACTCGACGCCCTTCAAGAGCTGGACAGCGCAGCGAGCGTCGGACTCAAGTTCTCCCAGTTCAACGAGCGCGTGATCAACGTGAAGATTAAGGTAGACAAGCTCGGGGTCTTCACCCCGAATCTTGATCCGGTGATGCTCTCGGAAAGGGCGTAGATTTCGGTTCGTTCTAAGGCTCTGGAGGGAGCCGGGAGGACGGATCGATGAGGAAGAGTCGATTCACCGAGGAGCA
>JBAUSZ010000411.1:0-20837 GCA_049581965.1 Thermoanaerobaculia bacterium
GGCTCCACTGGGTGGAGCAGGGCGAGGGGCCGCTCGTCGTCCTCCTCCACGGCTTCCCCGAGTTCTGGTACGCGTGGCGACACCAGATCCCGGCGCTCGCGGCCGCGGGCTTCCGCGCCGTGGCGCCCGATCTGCGCGGCTACAACCTGTCGGACAAACCGGCCTTTGTGCGCTCCTACCGGATCGAGGCCCTCCTCGGCGACGTCGCCGAATTGGTCGCGCACCTCGGCGAGGAGAAGGCGCACGTCGTCGGGCACGACTGGGGCGGCGCCTTCGCGTGGTATGCGCCGCTCTTCTTTCCCGAACGCCTCCTCTCCCTCACGCTCCTCAACGCCCCGCACCCTCTCGCCTTCCGGCGCGAGCTGAAGACCAACCCCGCGCAGCGGAAGAAGTCCTCGTACGTGTTTTTCTTCCAGCTGCCGTGGTTGCCCGAGCGGCAGATCCGGGCCGGAAACTTCGCGGCCGTCGAGAAGATGCTCCGGCGCGACCCCGTGACGCCGGGCGCCTTCTCGGACGAGGACGTCCGCCTCTACAAGGAGGCGCTCGCGCAGCCGGGTGCCCTCACCGCTGCCGTGAACTTCTACCGGGCGGCCCTGCGTTTTCCGCCGCGGGTCGCAGGGCGGAAGTGGCCCGATGGACTGAAGACGCTCCTCGTCTGGGGCGAGCGCGACCGTTACCTCGGGCCCGGCCTCCTCGAGGGCCTCGACCGCTGGGTGCCGAATCTCACGATCGAAAGGATCCCCCACGCAAGCCACTGGGTGCAGGCCGACGCACCCGCGAGGGTCAACGACCTCCTGATCCGTTTCCTGACGGGCGTCACGTCCGCACGAAGTCGATGAACCCTCGCTCGACGTCGGTCGAGATGAGCTTCACGCGTACCTTGTCGCCCACCTCGAGCCCCTCCTCGCCGTGCACGACCTTGCCCTCGACCGGCGGCCGGAAAACGCGCACCCAGGTTCCTTTCTCGGAGGCCCCCGTCACGACGCCCTCGAAGTGCTCGCCGATCCGGTTCTGCAGGAGGAGGGCCGCCGCCGCCTTGCGGACGAGGCGCTCGACCTTGTTCGCGGCGTCCTCCTGGTCCGTGCAGTGGCGGGCGAGGCCCGCGAGCTCGCCGTTCCCGTAGGGGTTCGGCCGTCCCACGAGCGCGGCCTTGAGGATGCGCTGCGTGACGACGTCCGGATAGCGGCGGTTCGGCGCCGTCGAGTGTGTGTAGTCGCGAACGGCGAGTCCGAAATGCCCGATGGGCTTCTGGCCCGGGACCTCGAGCACGTACTCGCCAGCCCCCATGAGCTTGACGATCACGAGCGAGAGGTCCGGGAAGCGCATGGGGTCCGCGCGCCGGCGCTGCTTGAGGAACGCCTCGAGGGCCTTCGCGTCCGGCTCGGGCGGGAGCGTGACGCCAAGCCCCGACGCGACCGTCACGATCCTGAGCCAGCGCTCCGGGGAGCGGACGACACGGCGGAGGGACGGATAGCCCTTTTGCTCGAGGAAGCGGGCCGTGACGCCGTTGGCCGCGATCATGAAATCCTCGATGAGCTGGCGCGGCTGGTTCTGGGCGTCGACGGTGAGGTCTCTGATCTCCTCGCCGTCGAAGACCGCCCGGGCCTCGATCGTCTCGAGGTCGAGAGCGCCCTCCTCGTAACGGCGGGCCCGCAGCTTCTGCGCAGCGGCGTCCTGGAGCCGGATCTGCCCGTCGATCCCGGGAACCCGGGCCATCGCCCCGGGCATCGGGCCTCGCCCGTCGAGCCAGGCGTCCACGGAGTCGTACGCGAGCTTCGCCTTGTTGCGGACGACCGCGCGGTAAACGTCGGTGCCGTGCGGCGCGCCACCTCCGTCCACGACGTACTCGATGACGACCGCGACGCGGTCCTCGTCCGGGTTGAGCGACGTGAGGTCCGTCGAGAGCTTCTCGGGGAGCATCGGGAAGACGCCGCCCGCCGTGTAGACGGACGTCGTGTTCTGCGCGGCGCGCTCGTCGAGGGCCGTCCCTTTCTTCACGACGGCGTCGACGTCCGCGATCGCGACGAGAACCCTGATCTCGCCGTTCGGGAGCGCCTCGGCGACGGACAGCTGGTCGAGGTCGCGGCTGTCGTCGTTGTCGATCGAGGCCCAGAGGAGGGAGCGCATGTCGCGGAGGCCGTCTCCCTTCGCCGGGGCGGGCTCCCGGATCGTTTCGAGCTGCTCGAGGGCGCTCTTCGGAAAATCCGGCGTCAGGCCCCGCTCCCGCATCGCCCGGCGGGCGATCTCGTGGAGGTCGGAACGATGGTGGCGGCCGGAGTTCACTTCCTCAGCGCCGCCTGCGCCGCGGCGAGGCGCGCGATCGGGATCCGGAACGGAGAGCACGACACGTAGTCGAGGCCCGTCCGGTGGAAGAACTCGACGCTCGACGGGTCGCCGCCGTGCTCGCCGCAGATCCCGACCTTGAGGCCCGGGCGCGTGGACCGGCCGAGCTCGACGCCCATCTTCACGAGCTTGCCCACGCCGCCCTGGTCGAGCTTCTCGAAGGGGTCGGCGGGCAGGATCTCGCGCCGGACGTAGTCGGGCAGGAACTTGCCCGCGTCGTCGCGCGAGAGCCCGAACGTCGTCTGCGTGAGGTCGTTCGTCCCGAAGCTGAAGAAATCGGCCTCGCGGGCGATCTCGTCGGCGGTGACGGCGGCGCGGGGCAGCTCGATCATCGTCCCGAGGAGGAAGTTCACGGTGACGCCCTCGGCCTTGAAGACCTTCTTCGCGACGTCGCGCACGACCTTCGCCTGGTCGGCGAGCTCGCGCACGTCTCCGACGAGGGGGATCATGATCTCGGGCTTCACGTCGATCCCTTCCTTCTTCACGCGGCACGCGGCCTCGAGGATCGCACGCGTCTGCATCCGCGTGATCTCCGGGAAGGTGATCCCGAGGCGGCAGCCGCGGTGGCCGAGCATCGGGTTCATCTCGGAGAGGTCGGCCACCTTGCGCGCGATGAGGCGCGGGTCGACGCCCGTCTGGCGCGCGACGGACTCGCGCTCCTTCTCGCCGTGCGGGAGGAACTCGTGGAGCGGCGGGTCGAGCGTCCGGATCGTGACTGGGCGCGGGCCCATGGCCCGGAAGAGGCCGATGAAGTCCTCGCGCTGCATCGGGAGGATCTTCTCGAGCGCGCGCTCGCGGTCCTCGGTCTTGTCCGCGAGGATCATCTCGCGCATGGCCGTGATGCGCTCGCCGCCGAAGAACATGTGCTCCGTGCGGCAGAGGCCGATCCCCTCGGCGCCGAACGCGACCGCGTTGAGGGCCTGATCGGGCTGGTCCGCGTTTGCGCGCACCTTGAGGCGGCGTGCCTTGTCGGCCCATCCCATGAGCGTCGCGAAGCGGCGGTAGACGTCGCTCTTGTCGGGGTCCAGGGACTTGTCGAGGAGGACCTGGAGAACCTCGGAGGCCTTCGTCGCGATACGGCCCTCGAGGACCTCCCCCGTCGTCCCGTCGATCGACACCCAGTCGCCCTCGTGGATCATCTTCACGTCGCCGGTCTTCTGGGTCACGATCATCTGACCCGTCTGCTGTTCGAGGCGCAGAACCTCGCAGCCGACGATGCAGACCTTGCCCATCTGCCGCGCGACGAGGGCCGCGTGCGACGTCATCCCCCCGCGCGCGGTCAGGATGCCCTCGGCCGCGTTCATCCCCTTGATGTCCTCCGGGCTCGTCTCCTCGCGCACGAGGAGTACCTTCTCGCCCCGCTGCGCCCACTCGAAGGCGTCGTGAGCCGTAAAGACGACGCGGCCCGTGGCGGCGCCGGGGCCCGCGTTCAGGCCTTTCGCGAGGAGGCGGCCCGCCTTCATCGCCTCGGTCTTGGCGGCCGGGTCGAAGATCGGGCGCAGGAGCTGGTTCAGTGAGTCGGGGTTCACGCGCAGGACGGCCTGCTCGGGGGTGATGCGTTTTTCCTCGACCATCTCGACCGCGATCCTCACCTCCGCAAATCCGGTGCGTTTGCCTGTCCGGGTCTGAAGCATCCAGAGCTTGCCGCGTTCAACCGTGAACTCGATGTCCTGCATGTCGCCGTAGTGGTCCTCGAGGGCGCGACGGATCTCGAGGAGCTGCGCGTAGACCTTCGGCATCTTCTCCTCGAGCGTCGCGATCTTCTGAGGCGTCCGCACACCGGCGACGACGTCCTCGCCCTGGGCGTTGATCAGATATTCGCCGTAGAAGACATCCTCGCCCGTGGAGGGATCGCGCGTGAACGCGACGCCCGTGCCGCAGTCCTCACCGAGGTTTCCGAACACCATCGACTGGACGTTGACGGCCGTGCCCCAGCTCTCCGGGATGCCGTTGAGCTGCCGGTAGACGATCGCGCGCTCGTTCATCCACGACCCGAACACGGCCCCGATCGCGCCCCAGAGCTGCTCGACGGGATCGTCGGGAAACGTCTGGCCGGTCCGGTAGCGGATCTCGGCCTTGAAGTCGTGCACGAGCTCCTGGAGCGCCGCGACCGAGAGCTCCGTGTCCAGCCGGGCCGAATAGGCGATCTTCTTCTTCTCGAGGATCACCTCGAACGGGTCGCGCTCGCGCTTGTCAAGAGGCTTGAGGTTCAGGACGACGTCGCCGTACATGGCGACGAACCGGCGGTAGCAGTCCCAGGCGAACCGCGGGTTCCCGGAGACTTGCGCCAAACCTTCGACCGTCTCGTCGTTGAGCCCGAGGTTCAGGACCGTGTCCATCATCCCGGGCATCGAGGCTCGCGCGCCCGAGCGCACGGACACGGTGAGCGGATCCTTGGGGTTGCCGAATTTCCGGCCGAGAGCCCTCTCGACCGCCGCCAGTTGCTCCGCGACCTCTTCGCGCAAGCCACTGGGATAGCTATGGTTGTTGCCGTAGTAATGGGTACAGACTTCGGTCGTGATCGTGAAGCCGGGGGGCACCGGCAAGCCCAGCCGCGCCATCTCGGCGAGGTTCGCCCCCTTGCCGCCGAGGAGGTTCTTCTGGTCCCCGCCGCCCTCGGCGGACCCCGCCCCGAACGCGTAGACGTGCTTCAGACCGACCAGAGCCGTGGACTTCTTCATCGCCATTCGTCCCACCCTCGATCCGGCGCCACTTCCGGGTATTCCGGGGGCCCGGTGCGAACGAGTCGCTTTATTGACCCGCGCCGGAAACCGGGATTAGCATAAGCCCGCTGGACCCGGAAAGAGCATTGATGCAGACGAAGGTCGAACGTATTTCGTCCATCGAGGGATGGGATCGGCGGCGGCCGCAGGTCCCGGCGGACCTCGAGTCGCCCGCCCGTCCGGTGTGGGACTGGGAGGACCTCAACGCGAACTTCCGGCCTCGCCTCGTCACGGCGGGGGTCATCCGCTTCGGCCTCTCCGAGGACGACTGCGAGGCCGCCGCGCAACACGTCTTCCTCAAGGCCCTCGCGATGAACCCGCGGGTGCGCGACCCGAAGGCCTTCCTGCGAGCCGCGTTCCTCGAGCAGTGCTACCGGCTGCTCGGAAGGAGAGAGGGGCCGTGAAGCGCGACGAGATCTTCGACGCGCTCGTCGACTCGGACCTCGCGCCGGAGGCCGCCCGGCCCGAGCTCGGCCGGACGCTGCCCTTCACGAAGGCGAGCACCCCGCTCGAGGAGATCTACCGCCTCTCGCTGGATGCCGAGAGGCCCGCCGAGCTCATCCTGAAGTCGGCGCGCGCCGGCGCCGACGAGCTCGCCGCCGCGATGCGCGCGCTCGACGGCAAGCCCTACCGCGGCTTCGCGCTCCTGTATGCGGCGCAGAAGGGGGCGTCTCTAATCGGAATCGATCCGCAGAAGGCGCTCGCGCTCGCGCACTCTGTCGAGGAGGAGTCGGCTTCGCTTGTCGACGCTAACGGGGAGTCGTGCACCTCGGTGCCTGCGCCGCGACAGGCGATCCTGGCCGAGGCCCTGCTGCTCCGGGCCCGCTCCGTCCTTCTGGTCGGAGATGCGCCTGCCTCACGCGCCGCGGTCGTCCGCGCGCGGAAGCTCTTCGCGGAGGCGGGCGATCTTGGCTTCGGCGCTGCGCTTTGCGACTATCACGAGGGCGAAGCCGCGAGTTTCGAACGGGACTATGGGCGTGCGGAGCAGCTCATCGGACGCGCCCTTCTGGTGTTCTCAGAGTTCGGACAGGAGCATCTCGCGGCGAAGGCCGAGGCCGCGCTGGGATCATCGTTCGGCGCGCGAGGCGAGCACGCGCAGGCGCTCTTGCATCTCGACCGTGCGATCAACCGTTTTGACATCGCGGAAGATGCCCGCCCCCTGGCGATGGCGCTCAACAACAAAGCTTCGGTGCTCGCCCAGCTCGGACGCTTCGATGAGGCGCGCGCGCATTACGCGCGAGCCTTGAACCTCGCTCTCAGGTGCGAATTGATCGTCAATGTGCGCTTCATTCGAACGGGCCTCGCCGAACTCGACTTCCTCCGGGGTCAGTACGCGCGCGCTCTCCGTGCATTCCGCGAGATCGCTGCCGAGTCCAGCGCCAACGGATCCTCGACCGACGCCCTCTTTGCGCGTCTCTATGCAGCGGAGTGCCTCGGGCGCACCGGGCAGCTCAACGCGATGGCCGCTGAAGTCGAGGCGCTCCGTCATGACCGAAAGCAGACGGTCTTCAGCCCTTCGCCTGCTCTCGGCGAGCTCTTCGTCTGCCTCGATCAGGGCACGATCGACGCCGACCTCGTTGCGCACGTGCGAGAGTATCTGCAGGAGGAGGAGAACGGCGTCGAAACGGCCTACAGGCCCCTCCGCCTCGTGGGCTGATCCCGCACAACGCCGCCTGACCCCCCGCTTTCTGGGCATCTTTTCGGCCGCCTTCGGGCGGCCGAAGCCTTTTTCGCGGCCGGGGGGGTCAAAGGGTCGCCTCCCCACTGTCTTAGTGAGTGAAGGCAAGACATGTGTCCAGTAGCGGGGTCTCGAGGGAATAAGGAGGACGCCATGGATGTGGTTTTCGCGCTGATCGAGCTTTTCTGCGATCGCATCGGTCCCATCGCCTGACGCCACCGCGCCCCCCAGGAGTCACGACAATGCTGAACAGCCATCTCCCCAAGGAAGAACCGGCTGGCGACGTTACGTTGTCGTTGACCCTCCATGCGCCGCACCCGATCCTCGTGCCGAACGCGCACGAGCCGGGAAAGGCCCTGCTCCACCTCGAATTCCGGAACAGGTCCCACCAGCCCTGGGAGGGGAGCAGCGAGACGGGCCCGCTCCTCGAGGTGGTCCTTCTCGACTCCGAAGGCCGCGAGCGTTCCCGGCAGACGCGGCAGTGCCGGATGCTCGCCTATCCAACCCGCCTGGAGCCCGGGCGGGGATTCAACCTCCCGCTCTACGTGCCCCTGCCCGGGCTTTCTTCTGCAGGCGAGGACTTCCGCGTCGAAGTCCGCATGGTCCCCGGCCGGGAGCTCCTCACCGGCCACCTCCGCATCCAGCCGCGCTGAAGCGCGCGGTAGCGCCATCGCGGCGCGCCGGTGGGCCCGCGTCCGATTGACCGCGCTCCACCCTTTTCGGCAACATCCGCGCCTGTGAGCTCTGTGCCGGCGATTGCCCCGTCCACCTTCATCGGCATCCCGACGCAGCGTCCGACCTCCTGGTGGCTCGAGACGCTCCGAAAGCGCGCCGGGCGAATGTACGACGAGCATCTCGACCTGACGACGCCGGTCACGTTCGAGTCCGAGGAGGAGCGCCTCGCCTGCATCCGCTTCTTCAACGCGGCGTACCGCGCCGAGGAGTCCGGCCTCGCCGGGGCGCACAAGCTCGCCGAGGAAGTTCGGGAGTGGGATCCCGATCTCGCCGAGTGCCTCGTCCTTTACGGCAACGAGGAGGGCTGGCACCGCGAGCTCCTCGAGGGGTTTCTCGCGCACATCGGCGGCGGCGTGTCCGAGATGGGCTGGATGGTCACGTCGTTCTACAAGGCCTATGCGAAGGCGGAGCGCATGGAGTCGATCATGCTCACGAGCTCATGTTCGAGACGATCGGCGCCACGACGTACCGGCTCAGCCTGCGCAACGTGAAGCAGCCGCTCGCGCGGCAGATCCTCACGATTCTCACGCGCGACGAGTCCTTCCACGTCCCGCTCAACGTCCACTTCATCCGAGAGATCCTCAAGCATCACCCCGAGCGCAGCCGGGCGCGCCTGAAGGCGATCTACCAGATCGTCTTTCACTCCCTCGTGCTGTTGTCTCTCGGGAGCCGCAAGGTCGCGCGGGACTTCGACCGGATGGCGTGGGACGTGAAGGTGGAGGCGCTGTAACGAGACGCGTTCTTGGTAGGCCATCTGCACCATGGCCGCCCGGTCCGCGGTTCTCTAGCCTCTCGTTCCATGTACCGAATCGTCCGCCGCCAGCAGTTCTCGGACACGACCTTCCTCTGGGACGTCTACGCCCCGGACGTCGCGAAGGCCGCACAGCCGGGCCACTTCGTGATGGTCAGGCTGCACGAGGGCGGCGAGCGCATCCCGCTGACCGTGGCCGACTTCGACCGCGAGTGGGGGACGATCACGATGGTCGTCCAGGCCGTCGGCAAGACGACACGCGAGATGCTCAAGGGCTACGCCGAGGGGGACACCTTCCTGGACTTCGTCGGGCCGCTCGGCCTCCCGAGCCACGTCCACAAGGCGGGCCACGTCGTCCTCGTCGGCGGGGGCCTCGGGGTGGCGCCTGTCTTTCCGCAGCTGCGCGCCTTCAAGGAGGCCGGAAACCGGATCACGGGGATCATCGGCTTCCGCTCGAAGGATCTCGTCTTCTGGGAAGACAAGTTCCGGGAATATTGCGACGACCTGATCGTCTGCACGGACGACGGCACCTACGGCCGGCCCGGCTTCGTGACGGCCGCCCTCAAGGACGTGCTCGAGAAGGAGAAGGTCGACGAGATCGTCGCGATCGGACCGCTCCCGATGATGCGGGCCTGCTGCGAGACGAGTCGCCCCTTCGGCGTCAAGACGATGGTGAGCCTGAACGCGATCATGGTCGACGGAACGGGCATGTGCGGCTCGTGCCGCGTCACGGTCGACGGGAAGGTGAAGTTCGCGTGCGTCGAGGGGCCGGACTTCGACGGCCACCAGGTGGACTTCAAGGAGCTCGCGTTCCGCCAGAGCCGCTTCAAGACGCAGGAAGTCGAGGCGCAGAAGGACTTCGACAAGGTCTGCTCGTACGAGGAGCAGCTCTTCGAACTCGAGAAGCGCAACTGGAAGAAGCTCAAGGAGCTGCCGCCGCACGCGACGAAGATGCCCGAGCGCGACCACGTCGAGCGCTCCGGGAACTTCCTCGAGGTGAACCTCGGCTACCGGATGGTCGACGCCCTGCAGGAGGCCGAGCGCTGCATCCAGTGCGTGCGTCCCACGTGCATCGAAGGCTGCCCCGTCCAGATCGACATCCCACGCTTCATTCGCCACGTCCTCGTACGCGACCTCGCGGGGGCCCTCTCGGCGATCCAGGAGACGAACCTCTTCGCCTCGATTTGCGGGCGCGTCTGCCCGCAGGAAACCCAGTGCGAGGCGCAGTGCATCCTCGTGAAGGGGAAGATGGAGCCCGTCGCGATCGGACGCCTCGAGCGCTTCGTCGGCGACAACGCTCCGGCCTTCGTGATGGAGACGCCCGCGAAGGCCGGGCAGCTCGGCAAGGTCGCGATCGTGGGCTCCGGCCCCGCCGGCCTCGCCTGCGCGGGAGACCTCGCGAAAGCCGGCGCCGACGTCACGATCTACGAGGCCCTCCACGTAATCGGCGGCGTCCTGCGCTACGGCATCCCGAGCTTTCGCCTGCCGCGGACGACGATCGATCGCGAGGTGAAGAACCTCGAATCCCTCGGGGTGAAATTCGAAACGAACAAGGTCATCGGCAAGACGTTCACGATCCCGCAGCTCCAGACGGAGATGGGCTACGACGCCGTCTTCATCGGAACGGGCGCGGGCGCGCCGAGCTTCCTCGGGATCGCCGGTGAGTTCGCGGGCTCGGTCTACAGCGCGAACGAGTTCCTCACGCGCGTGAACCTCATGGGGGGTGACCGCTTCCCCTACGAGGACACGCCCGTGACGCCCGGCCGCCGTGTCGTCGTCCTCGGCGCGGGCAACACGGCGATGGACTGCCTGCGCGTCTCACGGCGGCTCGGGGCCGCGGAGGTCAAGTGCGTCTACCGTCGCACGGAGGCCGAGGCCCCCGCACGGGTCGAGGAGATCCGCCACGCCAAGGAGGAAGGGATCACCTTCCACTGGCTGAGGAGCCCCCTGAAGATCGAGACGGACGACGCGGGCGACGTGAAGGCGATCGTCACGCAGGTCATGGAGCTCGGCCCGCCGGACAAGTCGGGACGCCGCCGCCCCGTTCCCGTGGAAGGCGAGACCGAGACGTTCCTGTGCGACACGGTCATCTACGCCCTCGGCACGAAAGCCAACCCCGTGATCGCGCGCTCGACGCCCGGATTGGACACGCGCGAGGAGGGCTACATCAACGCCGACCCGAAGACGCAGGCGGCGAACCTGCCTGGCATCTTCGCGGGAGGCGACATCGTGACGGGCGGCGCGACGGTCATCCTCGCGCTCGGCGCGGGGCGCCGCGCGGCGAAGGCGATCGCGAAATACCTCAAGACGAAGGAGTGGCCGGTCGTCCACGCCGACGAGCCCGCACATCCCCCGAAGAAGGCGAAGGTCGCCGAGGAGGCACCGGCTGCGAAAGTCTGCCCGAAGTGCCGCCAGCCTCTCGAGGGCGAAGAAGAGTACGTCTGCTGCGCGGGCCTCGAGCTCACGTGGACGTGCGACTCCTGCCAGAAGGTCTACGAAGGCTTCGCGTTCCCCTACGGCCTCTGCCCCGCCTGCGGCGGGACGCTCTCGCACGGGCACGAGGTGGACCTCGCGTCCGCGAAGGCGACCGAGGCCCTCCGGCACGCGTTCGAGATCGAGCTCGGCGGCCTCGCGTTCTACGCGCGCGGCGCCGACGAGACGAAGGATCCGGTCCTCAAGAAACTCTTTTCGGAGCTCTCCGTCATGGAGCGCGGCCACATGGAGACGCTCTCGCGCCGGTACCACGTGCCCGAGCCTCCGACGGACGCGCCCGGAATCTCCTCCGCGCGCGTCGCGGTTTACGCGGACGCGGAGCGCAAGACGGAGACGGGCGAGGACCTCCTGAAGCTCGCCGTCCACCTCGAGAAACGCGCCCGGCAGTTCTTCCTCGAGCGCGGGAAGGAGCTCGAGCCCGGCTCGGCGGAGTGGAAGCTCTACCGCGAAATGGAGGCCGAGGAGCGCGAGCACACGGACCTCCTCACGACGGCCCTCGTGCGGTACACGGCCGGCAAGGCCGTTCTCGTCTGACCCCGACTCCGCGCGCGACTACTTCCGCGCCCGGAGCGGCTCGAGCGCGCCGCCCCTCCTGAGCTTCCACGCGCCCTTCGGGACGTCACCGAGGTTCTGCGTCGTGCCGTCCGGCCACCTCACGGTGACGGGCGCCGATTCCGCGGTTCCGAGCCCGAAGTGGAGCGGTAGCCACGAGCCGCTCGCGTAGGACGGGACGACGAAGAATTCCTTGACTCTCTCCCCCGCCGTCACCCGCGTCCCGAGGACGGTCTTCCGATCCGTTCCGGCCACCGGGAGGATCTCGAGCGCGTTGCCCCCGGGTGACGTGTTCCTGAGGATGATCGCCGAAACGTCGATGGGATTGAGGACGAGATCTTCCCGCCCGTCCCCGTCGAGGTCTCCCGCGGAGAGCCCGCGCCCCACGACACAAAGACGGCCGAGATCGCCGGACTCCGCCGAGACGTCGCGGAACCGCATCGCCCCCGGCGCGCTCTCGTTGCGGAAGAGAAACTGACGCTGGGCGTAGCTCTTCTCGCCGACGGCGAAGTTCCGCGCCTTCGGGTTGAACCACTGGCCGACGACGGTGAAAAAGCGCGACAGGATCTGGCCGCTCGAAACCGCGAGATCCTCCTTCCCGTCGTTGTCGTAGTCGAGCGCCGAGACGCCCCACTTCGAGAGCGGCAGGACGGGATCCTGGTCGCCGCCGAAGGCCTCGCGCTCGCTCTCGGCGAAGACGGCGCCCTCGACGTTGCGGTAGAGCGTGTCGGGCTCGTTCGCGTAGTTCGTGACGTAGAGGTCCGGCCTTCCGTCGCCGTCGAGATCCGTCGCGACGAGGCCCATCCCGCTCCGCGTCTTGCGTCCGAAGGCCGTCGCGCTGCCCTCCTCGGGATAACCCGTCCCCGTCTCGACGGAGACGTCGCGGAAGGCGCCGCCGCCCTCGTTGTGGAAGAGCGTGTTCCGCCACTGGTCGTTCGCGACGTAGAGGTCGGTCTTCCCGTCGCCGTCGTAATCCACGGCCACGGCGCCGATCGTCTTGCTGCCCGGGTCGCGCGTGCCGCTCGCGTCCGTCACGTCCGCGAACTTCCAGCCGCCGAGGTTCCGGAGCATCTGGTTGTCCTGCCCCGTGTACTCGTCGGGCGTCATGAAGGAGGTCCCCGGCGCCCTCGACTCGCGGAGCGAGTCCGTGTCGAGGTAGTTCCCGACGTAGACGTCGGGCAGCCCGTCGCCGTCGATGTCGAGCGCCGCGAGACCGATCGTAAACTTCCCGCCTTCGAGGCCCGTTTTCTCCACCCTCTCGAACGTCCCGTCGCCGCGGTTGCGGAAGACGAGGTTCTCGTCGCCCGCGTTCCCGATCACGAGGTCCGGGTAGCCGTCGTTGTCGAGGTCGGCCCACATCGCCGTGACACCCCAGCCGCAGGCGACGACGCCCGATTTCACGGTCACGTCCTCGAACGTCCCGTCGCCGCGGTTCCGGAAGAGGCGCGTGCAATCCGCGACCGGCTGGGTCTTGCCCGCCTTGCGCCAGCGGGTCCCGTTCCTCACCTGCTGGACCAGGACGAGGTCCAGCCAGCCGTCGCCGTCGAAGTCCGCGAGCGCGGCCCCGCCGCCCATCGTCGGGATGAGCTTCCCGTCGATGATGTCGCCGTGGAAGCGGAAGGCGACGCCCGAAGCGGCCGTCACGTCCGTGAAGAGCGAGCCCGTCACGTGCGTCCGGCGCGAGAACTCCTCGCGGAAAAGGATCTTCCAGGCGACGACGAAAACCGCGGCGAGGATCGCGCACGCGACAGCCGCGTTGCGGAGGACCTTCGCGGCCGCGCTCATCGGCCGCGAGTATAGGATCCGGGCGGCGCCCGGCCGGCGGCCGGCGCGATCGGGCGCGGAGGGACGGACCATGGGCGAAAAGATCACGTTTACCGTCAACGGGCAGAAGGGCGACGGGTGGCTCGCGAAGCCCGCCTCCGGCAAGGGGCCGGCGGTCGTCGTGATCCAGGAGTGGTGGGGCCTCGTCCCGCACGTCAAGGACGTGACCGAGCGCTTCGCGAAGGAGGGGTTCGTCGCCTTCGCCCCCGACCTCTACCACGGCAAGACGACGACCTCGCCGGACGAGGCGGGGCGGCTCCTCATGGAGCTGGACGTCGAGCGCGCCGGCAAGGAGATTTCCGGCGCCGGCGCGTATCTCCTCCAGCTTCCCGAGTGCTCCTCGAAGAAGTTCGGCGTCGTGGGCTTCTGCATGGGTGGGGCTCTCGCGCAATACGCCGCGACGTCGAACCCGAGCGTCGGAGCGGCCGTGAGCTTTTACGGCGGCTTCAAGAAAGTTCCGCTCGACTGGAAACACCTCACGGGGCCGCTCCTTCTCATCTACGGCGGGAAGGACACGGGAGTCCCTGCGGCCGACGCCAAGCCCCTCGAGGAGAGGCTCAGGGCGCTGGGCAAGGACGTCGAGACGGTCGTCTACCCCGACGCCGGTCACGCCTTCTTCAACGATTCGCGGCCGGGCGTGTTCGACCCGCGGGCTTCGGCCGACGCCTGGAAGCGGACGCTCGCCCTGCTGCGGAGGAGCTTGGTTTAGCCCCGCCGCCCGGTCGCGACGACGTCTCTCTACAATGGCCCCCATGGGCACCGTCGAGCTCCGCACCGTCTGCGACCGCGATTGCCCCGACGCCTGCGGCCTGATCGCGACGGTCGAGAACGGACGGCTCGTGGCATTGGGCGGCGATCCGGCGCATCCGGTCACGAAGGGATTTCTCTGCTACCGCACGTCGCGCTTCCCGGACGTCCAGAACGCACCGGGACGGCTCACGACGCCCCTCATCCGCAAGCACGGGTCCCTGCAGGCGGCCACGTGGGGCGAGGCGCTCGGATTCGTCGCGGAGAAGCTCATCGCGATCCGAAAGGAGTCGGGAGGGGCCGCGATCCTCCACTACCGCTCGGGAGGCTCGCTCGGCCTCGTGAAGTCCGTCGTCGACTACTTCTTCGAGCTCCTCGGCCCCGTGTCCGTCAAGCGCGGTGACATCTGTTCCGGCGCCGGGGACGCGGCGCAGGAGACGGACTTCGGCGAGGAGGAGGCCCACGACCTCTTCGACCTCCTGAACGCGAGGCACGTGATCCTCTGGGGGAAGAACGCAGCCGTCTCGAACGTGCACCTCCAGCCCGTCCTCCGCGAGGCGAGACGGAAGGGCGCACGGGTGATCCTCGTCGACCCCGTCCGCCACAAGAGCGAAAAGCTCGCGGACCGCGTGATCACGCCCCGCCCGGGCGGCGACTTCGACCTCGCGATGGGCGTGGCCGCCCGGCTTTTCGAGAGGAACGCAACCGATCCCGCCGCACCGTCGTACTGCGACCACTTCGACGCGTTCCGTGCGCTCGCGATGTCGCGCACGCCGGAGGCCTGGGCGACCGCCGCCGGCGCCGCGCCGGAGGAGGCCGATCTTCTTGCCTCCGCCCTCGAGGAGAAGCCCTGCTCGATCCAGGTCGGCTGGGGCATGGGCCGGCGAATGAACGGCTCGGCCATCGTCCGCGCGCTCGACGCGCTCGGCGCCGTGAGCGGGAACCTCGGGATCCCGGGGGGCGGCGTCTCGTTCTACTTCAAGCGGCGCGGGGCCTTCGACACGTCGTTTCTGAAGAAGAACCCGCCGCGGACGTTTCCCGAGCCCCTTCTCGGCGAGGCGATTCTCGCGGCACAGGATCCACCCGTGCGCGCCGTGTGGGTGACGGCCGGGAACCCCGTCTCGATGCTCCCGGACTCGGCGACCGTCGCCAGAGCGCTCGAGACGCGCGAACTCGTCGTCGTCGTGGACCCGTTCCTGACGGACACGGCCCGCCGCGCGACGGTCGTCTTCCCGACGACGACGCTCGTCGAGGACGACGACGTCCTCGGCGCCTACGGCAACCACTGGCTCGGCGCCTCGACGCCCGTCATGGCGCCGCCAGAAGGCGTAAAGACGGATCTCGAGATCGTCCAGGCGCTCGCGACGGAGATCGACAAGAGGACGGGAGAAAGAGAAGAGAAGATTTCTTTGAAGGTCAGAGGGACAGCGAAGGAGTGGAAGAGGAAGCTCCTCTCGCGCGTTGAAGCGGCAGGGGTCACGCTGGAGCAGCTCGAGCGCGCATCGGTCCGTAACCCGTTCGCGAAGAAAATTCTCTTCGAAGATCGGAAGTTTTCGACGCCCTCCGGCAAGGTGAACCTCGTTCACTCGCTGCCGGTCGTTCCTCCCGAGGAACCCGGGTATCCCCTCTGGCTCTTCTCGAACTCCACCGAGCAGTCCCAGAGCTCGCAGTGGGCGATTCCCGAGCCGGACCTCCTCCACGCGACCTGCCATCCGTCGGCGGCTCATGGCTTCACGGATGGCGACGTCGTCCGCCTCGAGAGCGCGATCGGCTCGATGCGCGTGCGGCTGCGGTTCGACCCCTCGCAGCGCACCGACATCGTGATCGTCCCGAAGGGCGGCAGCTACGACAAGGGAAACTGCGCGAACGCGCTCGCCCGGGCTCGCCTCACGGACGCGGGCGAAGGGGCCGCCTATCTCGACTGCCGCGTCCGCTTCGTACGGGCCTGAGCTACGCGCCCCGGGCTTCCCGGAGCACTTCGCGCGCGATCACGAGGCGCTGGATCTCGGACGTGCCCTCGCCGATCGTGCAGAGTTTCGCGTCGCGGAAGAATTTCTCCGCTCCGAAGTCCTTCGTGAAGCCGTAGCCGCCGTGGATCTGAACCGCGAGGTTCGAGACGCGGACCGCGACCTCCGACGCGTAGAGCTTCGCCATCGCGGACTCCTTCGTCGTCGGACGGCCCGAATCCTTCAGCCAGCCGGCGCGATAAGTCAGGAGGCGCGCGGCGTCGATCTCGGTCGCCATGTCCGCAAGGTAGTTCTGGATGGTCTGGAACTCGGAGATCGCCTTGCCGAACTGCACGCGCTGCTGCGCGTAGTCCCGAGCGCCCTCGAAGGCACCTTCCGCCATCCCGAGCGCGAGCGCCGCGATCGAGATCCGGCCGCCGTCGAGGACCTTCATGGCCTGGACGAATCCCTCTCCCGGCGCCCCGATCAGGTTCTCGGGCGGGATCCGGCAGTCCTCCATGACGAGCGTCGCCGTGTCGGAGGCGCGCATCCCGAGCTTGTTCTCCTTCTTGCCCGCGTGAATCCCCTTCTGGTGTAGGTCCACGACGAACGCCGAGATCCCGTGCCTGCCGGCGGACCTGTCCGTGACGGCCATGAGCACCGCGACGTCCCCGACCGAGCCGTGCGTGATGAAGTTCTTCGAGCCGTTCAGGACCCACGAGCCGCCGTCCCTCACGGCCGTCGTCTTCGTGCCGCCACTGTCGCTCCCCGCTTCGGCTTCCGTGAGGCCCCAGGCGCCGAGGAGCTTCCCCTTCGCGAGCGGCGTCACCCACCGGCGCTTCTGGGCATCGTTCCCGAAGAGCCAGAGGTGGTTCGTGCAGAGGCTGTTGTGCGCGGCCACCGAGAGGCCGATCGAGCCGTCCACGCGCGAGAGCTCGTCCACGACATGGATGTAGTCGATGTACGAGAGCCCCGACCCGCCCCACTCTTCCGGCACGAGGACGCCGAGCATCCCGAGCTCGCCCAGCTTCGCGACGATGTCGCGCGGAAAGACCTGGGCTTCGTCCCAGTCCATGACGCGGGGAGCGATCTCGGTGCGCGCGAAGTCGCGGACCATGGCGCGGATCGCTTCCTGCTCGTCGGTGAGGGTGAACCCGATCCCGGCAGGATGCGCGACGGTGGGGGGTGCGGCGGCGGCCATGCGGACTCCTGGCGGCGCCCCCGCGTTTGACGGGAGCGTCAAATTAATCCAGACCTTAGCATCAACGGCCGTACGACGAAAGTGCCGTCCCAGGCCGCCTTCAGCGGCGCACGATCTCGCGCACGCCCGCGACGAGCCGGTCGACTTCGTCCGACGTCGTGTAGCAGGCGGCGCCCGCGCGGACGAGGCCGTCCTCCGCGTGGCCGAGCCGCTCGACGAGCGTCGTCGCATAGAAATCGCCGTGGGAGACGTAGACACCTCGCGGAACAAGAGAGCGCGCGACGTCCTCCGCCGCGTACCCCTTCACGGAAAAGCCGACGGTGGGAGTCCGGGGCGCCCCGGGAGGTGGTCCGTAGAGCCTGACGGAGGGGATCTCCGAGAGGCCTGCCCACATCCGCTCGAAGAGCGCCTCGCCCCGCTCGTGCAGCGCCGCGAAGGTCCGGGCGAGACGCGCCCGGCGCGCTCCGGCCGGCCCCGCGAGGGACGCGAGGATGTCGACTGCCGTGCCGCATCCGACGATCCCTTCGTGGTTCTGCGTGCCGGTCTCGAGCCGGTCCGGAGCGTTTTCCGGCGCCGGGCGGAGCTTCGGGACGTCGAGCGTCTCGAGGAGCTCGCGCCGTCCCCAGAGGACTCCGGCGTGCGGGCCGTAGAACTTGTACGGCGAGCAGGCGAGGAAGTCGGCGCCGAGCGCCGTCACGTCGACGAGCGCGTGCGGGGCGTAGTGAACGGCGTCGACGAAAACGGCCGAGCCGTTCGCGTGCGCCATCGAAGCGATTCGGGCGACCTCGTTGATCGTCCCGACGGCGTTCGACGCGGCGCCGACGGCGACGAGGCGGGTCCTCTTCCCGAGGAGCCTCGCGAAGGCGTCGAGGTCGAGCTCGGCGGTTCCCGCCCGGAGCGGGACGGCCCGGACGACGATGCCTTTCTCCTTCGCGAGGGCGTTCCACGGATCGACGTTCGCGTGGTGGTCGAGCTCGGTCACGACGACCTCGTCGCCCGCCTTCCAGCCCCGGGCGAGAGCACGGGCGAGGTGGAACGTCAGCGTCGTCATGTTCGCGCCGAAGGCGATCTCCGACGTGTCGCCTCCGAGGAAGTCCGCCATCGCTCCGCGGGCCGCGGCAAGCATCGCGTCCGTCTCGACGCTCGTCGGGTAGGCCCAGTGCGTATTCGCGTTGTGCCTCAGGAGGTAGTCGGCCATCGCGTCCGCGACGGCGCGCGGTACCTGCGTCCCGCCCGGCCCGTCGAAGAAGGCGACGGGCAGACCGCCCTCTGTGCGCTCGAGGGCCGGAAAGTGCGAGCGAATGGCGGAAACCGAGGCGACATCCGGGAGGGTCTGCGCGGCGTCCATGGCCCGGGATTATCCGACGGAGAGCCCGCCCGTGGCGCGCCCGCGGGATTCACTCCTCCTCGCCGAAGACCTCCGCCGCAAAGGTGAAGACGGTCGCGGGGGCGCGGCCTTCCCTCCAGGCATCCTCGGGCAGTCCCGCCTTCAGGCACGCGTGGCCGAGGAACGTCTCGGCGTCCCAGCCCCATTCCGCCGCCACCTGCGGCAGGAGGAGGCCGCGCCGGCTTCCCCTCTCGACGAGGAGCCCGTGGACGCCGATCTCGATCGCGTGGAGCGGGTCCGAGACCGGGACGAAGGGCGAGAGGACGGAGATGTCGGCCCTCAGGTGCGGGAACTCGAGCGGCGTTGCCGGCGGAAAGCGCGGGTCCCTGAGGAGCGCGTGGACCGCGTTCGCTTCCACATCGGCCCAGAGGGGCAGCACCGGCTCGACGCTCCCGATGCATCCGCGCAGCCGTCCGAGCCGCTTCCACGTCACGAAGGACATTCCCGGATCGAGAAGGCGGCCCGAGGGATCCGGAAGAGAGATTCCGCGAAAAGGGGTTTCGAGAGCTCTCGCGGCGGCGGCGCGTGCCCGCGCCAGCAGTTCGGACCGTTGCTCAGGCGAGAGGTACGAAGCGGCCATCTCTTCCCTATTCGAAGAAAATCCCCGGGGCCCACCCTCGTCAGGGCGCCGGGCCGACCTCCGTTCCGGGATAGTAATGCCCGAGGATTTCGCGGTACGTGCGGCCCGCGAGCGCCATTCCGAACGCGCCCGTCTGGCAGAGCCCGACGCCGTGGCCCCAGCCGCGCCCGTAGAACGTGAAGACGCGGCCGCCTTCCGGGTCCGCCCCGACGACGACGTTGAAGAGACTCTCGGGAAGGCCGAGCGCGAAGCGGATCTCGAGGCCCCTGAGCGTGAGCGTGCCCTTCGGCGTCGAAACCGCGACCGCCCGCGCGCGCCCCGACACACCGCGCGCCGTCACGGCGACGCCCGTCGGGTCGGCCGCCCCGCGTGTTCCCTCCCGCTCGCGCAGCTTCGTGCCCAGCTCGGCGGACGTGAAGCGGCGCGTCCAGTGCTCCCACGCGGACTCGCGGTCGTACGTGCCCGCGGCGGGCTGCGGCGGGAAGACGATCCCCAGCGCCGTGCCGTCACGCACGAACACGCGAACCCGGTCGCCGGGGAAGAACCCGTGAGAAGCGACCTGGTTCAGTGCTTCGTTGCCACCGTCGAAGAGCACGATTTCTTCTGAAAGGGAATAGGAGACCCGGCCTTTGGCGCTCTTCACCTCGATTCCGGTTTCGTCCCGCCGCGTGAGTCGGCCTTCGACGTCTTCGAAGTCGCCGAGGCGCGAAAGCAGGACGGCGTAGATCCCCGCGGCCTCTTCCGGCTTCAGCGCCCGGTCGGTGGGCAGGGCGCTGCCTCCGCCGAGCTGGAAGCGCTGGAGCGCGGCGAAGGACGCCCTCGCCTTCTCCGACCAGCGATCAGGAAGCCCGGCCCTTTCGGATTCTTCTGAAAGGACCCCGGTGTCGAACCCGGCGGCAGCCGCGATTTCCGTGTAAACGGCCGGGACGGAAAGCGGATGCGGCTTTGCCGCCCTCGCCGCGGCGAGCCCGAGCCTCTGCCGCACCGCCTCACGCGCCTTCTGAGAAATCCCCGGTCCCCTCTCGATCCCCGCACCGAGCGACGCCGCGAGGGCGCGCCCGCGCGCCGCGAGGAGCGTGAGCGCACCCTTTCGAACCGACGCACTCGACACCAGTGTCTGCGGCGTCTCTCCGAAGCACGGGACCGACTCGAGGTAGGGCGCGTCGACGTTCGCATAGCCGGCCATCACGTCCGGCGCGTTCTCGGTGCGGCCCCCGCACGTCGACGTGAAGAGCGCGTCCGCGACCGCGCCCTTCCAGAGGAGCACCTCGCCCGCCGTCTCCTCGACGGCGCGCGTCGCGAGAGGGCTCTCGGACGAGGCGCCCGCGTACACCTGGCAGCGCGGCGTCGTGCAGAGGTCGTAGCCCTCCGCGGCGTACTGGCTGAGGTGCTTGACGGCGTACGACCGCGCGGCGACCGCCTGCGCCTTGAGAGCCTCGACCTCGTCGTAAAGGCGCGGACCCATCTCGGCCGGGACGACACCCTTGAGGTAGTCCTCGAGCCCGACGCGGTTGATCACGTGGACCGTCCCCCGCGCCGTCGCGCGCACGACGAGCCGGCCGCGGTACGCGGCGTCGGCCCACGGCACCGGCGCGCCGTTCACGGAGGCGATCTCGACGGGCGACGGCCAGTCCGACGCGACGCGGTCGTCCGTCACGCGGAGGGCGCCGCTCACGGCTGCGAAGAGGAGCGGCCCGCGCCGCCGCTCGACGCGCTCTTTCACCGCGAGAATCCAGTCGCCGGCCGGGAGCGCCGCGGAGGCGCGATCGAGGGCGAGGCTCACGTCCAGGGACGGTGAGGGAAGAGGAGCCAGGCGCAGGACCGCCACCGGGGTGGGCGTCGGCGTGGGCGCCGGAACGGGCGCCGCGAGGCGGGGC
>JBAUSZ010000412.1:0-6364 GCA_049581965.1 Thermoanaerobaculia bacterium
CGGCGATGGTCTCGCGCGCCGATCACCGCACGCGCTGGAAGCTCGAGCGTCCGCGACCGGAGCGCCTCGCCGTGGCGCCCGAGCGGACGGGCGAGCCGTCGCGCTGGGTCACGCTGCGTGCCCTCACGATCCTCCAGCACTTCCGGAGCCTCGCCGTTTCCGGCGCGGCCCCGTCCCGGAGGTCCCTCCAGAAATGAGACGCCTTCCCGCCGCGCTCGCCGTCCTCGTCGCCCTCGCGGGCTGCTCCTCCGACCCGCTCGGCGGGCCCGTGCGCGTCGCCACGCACGGGTACCGCGCACGCGTCACCTTCAAAACGGACGGTCTCGAGACGGACTCGTACGAGATCGCCCTGCGCGGCGCCCTCCGGCGCAAGGGCCTCGGCGACGGGCCGGCCCTCGTCCTGGACGCGGGCGCGAAGAGGGCGTGGCGCCTCGCCGCGGGCGGCAAGACCGCGACCGCGGTGGACTTCGGCGCGGCTCAGAAGGAGTTTCCGGCCGGGATCCCGCTCGGGCCGGGGTTCGACGAGAAGGCGGAGGCCGCGCGCCGCGGGATCACCGTCTACCACCGCGAGAGCGACGAGGTCTTCGCCGGCCACGCCTGCGCGATCTGGCGGTTCGACGACGACCCGAGCGCGCTGAACTCGCCCATGACGACCTACTGGGTCGCGCCCGACCTCGACGGGCTCGTCGTCCGCTGGGAGCGCGAGATCCCGTCCCCCGGCGGCAGGGGGACGAAGTTCGTCATCAACCTCACGGATGTGCGGGTCGGCGCCCCCCCGCGCCTCTTCGTGCCACCCGCCTGAGACCGGAAATCAGGTGTTGCTGCTATGCTGCGCGGCTTCTGGCGCGCCCGGAAGGCTATTCGGAGGAGTGCATCCGATGAAACTCGTCAAATCGCTCGTGGTCGCGCTCGGCGTCGTCGGGCTCGCCCTGCCGTCGGCCGCCCAGACGCCGAAGGATCCGAAATCGCCGATCGCCGGCATACCGGACGGCCGCGGCCCGACCGGCCCGGTCACGCTCAAGATCGTCTCCCCCAAGGCCGACGAGGTCGTCGCGATCCCGTCCCCCGGCGGGGGGCAGCCCGCGGCGACCGGCGCCGCGGTCGAGGTCCGCGTCGAGCTGACGGGCTACGAGACGTTCCAGGACCCGGCGACGAAGGCGGGCCAGTACGTCGCCCTCATGCTCGACAACATCCCGACCGTCTTCGCGTACTACGACGTGGCCAAGCCGTGGGTCTTCCGGAAGGTCCCGAAGGGCACCCACACGCTGCGCGCGTTCCCGGTGCGCCCGTGGGGCGAGTCCATCAAGGGCGACCAGGCCTTCGCCTCCGTCACGTTCCACGTGGGCGAGAAGGACGGCAAGAACACGAACGAGGCCGGCGCCCCGATCCTGACGGTGATCTCGCCGCGCGGGAAGGTCAAGAGCGAGACGGGCCGGGTCCTCCTCGACTTCAACGTGACGGGCTGCGCCGTGGTCGACAAGGACGCCCCCACGGCCGCGGGCTGCCGGGTGCGCTACAAGATCGACACGCAGCCCGAGGTCACTCTCGAGAAAGAAGAGTCCGTCTGGCTCGAGAACGTGACGCCGGGCCGGCACGCGTGGGTCGTCGGGATCACGCGCGACGGCAAGATCGTGCCGGGGCCGTACACGCTCGTGCAGGGCGTGTTCGATCTCGAGAGCGCGAACCCGAACGCGCCCGCCGCGGCATCGCAGGGCAAGGCGACGGGCCCGTAAAATCTCCCGGATGAGCCTCGTCTACGGCGGGGGCCCGACGCGTCCCTGCCCCGTCGACCCCCCTCTCGTCCTCGCGCCCATGGCGGGGATCACGGACATGACGTACCGGCTGCTCCTGCGCCGGATCGGGGGCGTCGGGCTCGTCACGATGGAGTTCGTGTCGTCCGAGGGGCTCACGCGCGGCAACAAGCGCACGGAGCGCCTCCTGCGTTTCGACCCGGCCGAGCGGCCCCTGTCCGTCCAGATCTACGGGGCGGACGCCGCGCGGATGGCGGTCGCCGCGGCCCGCGTCGAGGAGATGCAGGTCGACGTCTGCGACATCAACATGGGCTGTCCCGCGAACAAGGTCCTCAAGGGCTGCGCCGGCGCGGGCCTCATGCGCGACCTCGGCAAGGCGAGGGACATCGTGGCGGCCTGCGTCAGGGCGCTTCCGACGACGCCCCTCACGGTGAAGTTCCGGCTCGGGTTGAGCGACCAGACCGAGAACTACCTCGAGCTCGGGCGCATCTGCGAGGGCGAGGGCGCCGCGGCCGTCGCGCTCCACGCCCGGACGGCGAAGCAGATGTACACGGGCCGCGCGGACTGGTCGAAGATAGCCCGCCTCAAGGAGGCCGTCTCGATCCCGGTGGCGGGGAACGGCGACGTGGCTTCGGCCGAGGACGTCGTCTCGATGTTCCGCGAAACGGGCTGCGACGCCGTCATGTGCGGGCGGGCGACGATGAAGAACCCGTGGATCTTCCGGCAGGCCGCCGACCTCCTCGCGGGGCGGCCGACGCGGGAGGCGACGCTCGCCGAGCGGCGCGCGGTCATCCTCGAGCACTTCCGCCTGATCCAGAAGGACCAGTCCGACGCGCCCAAGGCGATGATGGGAAAGCTCCGGACGTTCACGGCGTGGTACACGCACGGCCTTCCGAACGGCTCGGAGCTGCGCCGGAGGATCGGCTCCCTCGAGTCGCCGCAGGCGTTCCTCGACGCCGTCGAGCACTTCTTCGAGACGCACGCGGCGAGAGTCGCGGCCTGAGGGCTCGCACGCCGCGGCGTGAGGGCTTCAGTACGCCTTCGGAACCGCGTCCTTCGCGAGCGGGGTGACGTAGGGTTTTCCGCCGGTCGTCCTCAGGAACTCGGTTTTCGCGGCCGCGACCGCCGCGGGATTCCGGAGGAGGTCCGTCGTCGACGAGGCGAGGACCTTCGCGGCGACGAGCATCCCCTTGACGCCGATCGGGCTCGCGGAGCACGAGGTGACGTCCCAGTGGTGCCACGGCGCTCCGACCGGGCCCGTCTCGACGGCCAGCTCGGCGAGCGGGTACGCCGCGCTCACCTCGCCGATGTCCGAGGAGGCGCTGACACCGCGCCCGACGGCCCAGGGCTGGACCTCGCGCGAGAGTCCCTTCTCGGGGATTCCGATCTCACGCTGGATCGCCTTTGCGAGCGCCTCGTCGGCCGCGTCCCACCTCGGGGCGCCGACGCGCTCGAGGTGGCGCTGGATCAGCCTCGAGAGTGTCTCGTTGTAGAGCGGCTCGCGCGTCGACGCGAGGACCGTCACCTTCGCCCTCGTCTCGGTCGCGAGGCCGGCGCCTTCGGCGGCCTTCCTCAGGCGGCCGACCATCTCGTTCACGCGTTCGCCGTTCGCGTCGCGCACGAACCACTGGACGCGCGCGTAGTCCGGGATGATGTTCGCGGCAAGGCCGCCGTCCTTGATCGCGCGGTGCAGGCGCGCCGTCGGGAGGACGTGCTCGCGCATGAGCGCCATCGCGTGCTCGAAGACCTCGAGGGCGTCCAGGGAGCTCCGGCCGAGCCAGGGATTCGCGGCCGCGTGCGCCGTCTTCCCGAAGAACTCGACGTCCACGGCCGTGATCGCGAGCCGGCCGCCCGAGTAGAGGTAGTTCTCCGCTTCGGGATGCCACGCGAGGACGGCGTCGGTCCCGGCGAAGACACCGTCCCGGAGCATGAACGTCTTTCCGAGGATCTGCTCCTCGGCGGGCGTCCCGAAGACGCGGATCGTACCCGGGAGCTTCGCGGCGACGCGCTCGCGGTTCGCGGCGACCGCCGCCGCGACCGCCGCCGTCCCGAGGAGGTTGTGCCCGCATCCGTGCCCGGGCGCGCCGGCGGCGGCGGGGTCCTTCTTCGCCTCGCCCGCCTTCTGCGAGAGGCCGGGGAGGGCGTCGTATTCGGCGAGGATCGCGACGACGGGCGCGCCGGAGCCCGCGCTCGCGACGAAGGCCGTCGGCATCCCGGCGACGCCCCGCGTCAGGGCGAAACCCTCCTTCTCGAGGACCTCCTCGAGGAGCGCGGCCGACTCCCTTTCCTTTAGAGCGGTCTCGGCGTACTCCCAGATCTTCCGCGAAACGTCCTCCCACCGCGCGGCGTCGGCGTCGAGGAACGAGTCGGTGCTTGCTGGAGGAGCCGCAAATGCCCCCGGCGCCGCCGCGAGGGCAAGGCCGAGAACGAACGCGACGGGACGGCGGAAAGAAACTTGCATCGAGCTCCTCCGAGCGGGGGATGTGTCGCCTGGGCGAGACAGCATACGATGGCGGAATGCGAAAGAGACTGGCCGCCGGCCTGATCCTGGCCCTCTCGGAAGCGGCCCTCGGCCAGCCGGCGCAGCCGGCCGACGCCCAGAAGAGCCGGATCGACGCGCCGGGCATGTCCGTGCCGCTCGAGGTGCGCGAGCAGTACCTCGGAAGGACGGGCACGAAGACGGCGGTGAGGTTCGTCCTGACGGTCAGCCGCGCCGACCTGCGTGGAACCAGCAGCACGCCCCGCGTCGTCTCCTTCACGCTCGCGGGCGTCGTGAACGGCACGAAGGCGGAAAACGTCGACGCGTTCCGCATTCCGGCGGACGTGGATCTCGGGGCCGACGCCGGCAAGCCGGTCACGTTCTCGTTTCTGCGGCCGCTTCCGTCCGGGACCTACGACGTGCAGTTCCGTCTCGAGGGCCTCGCGGGTCGCGCCGTCGCGACGCGCTCTGTTCGGATCACCGTTCCGGAAATGACGGCCGACTTTCGGGCCGAGGATGCGGGAACCGACGCGGGCGGCCTCCCGAGCGCGGGGGCCGTCGTCCTGGAGGCCGAGAACCGGCAGGGCGTGCCGCCGAACTCGGGAAACCTCGTGAAGATCCTCGCACCCGAGATCGACGTTCCCGTCGGGCTCCTCAGGATCGGCTGTGAGGTGAAGCCTCCCGTCGCGCGCGTCGAGTTCTGGCTCGGTGACAAGAAGATCCTCGTGAAGAACCGTGCGCCCTACGAGGTCGAGATCGACCTCGGGAAGGTCCCGAAGCGCCAGACGCTGAAGGCGCTCGGTTTCGACGCGCAGGGAAACTTCCTGGACGCGGACGCGTGGGCGATCAACGAGAAGGACTCGCGCCTCACCGTGCGCCTCCTCGAGCTGCCGAAGCAGAAATCGGCCGGCGACATGGTGGAGCTGAAAGTCGCCGTCCAGGCCATGGCGGGCGGCGCCGTGAAAAAGCTCGAGCTTTGGCTCGACGACGTCATGGTCAAGGAGTGGAACGGGCCGCCCTACGTCGCGATGGTTCCCGTCGCGAAAATCCAGAAGGCGACGCTGATGCGCGCGACCGCGACGGACGAGGAGGGCAAGGAGTTCACCGACCTCAAGCTCCTCAAGGGCGAGTCGCGCTTCATGTCGAAGGTCGAGGTCGATCTCGTCGAGCTCCCCGTCTCCGTCATCGACGGCGAAGGCCGCCTCGTGAAGGGCCTCTCGAAGGACGACTTCACGGTGACGGAGGACACCGTGAAGCAGGAGCTCACGAGCTTCGAATTCGCCGAATCGCTTCCGCTCTCCCTCGGGATCCTGATCGACGGGTCCGGCTCGATGCGCGAGGCGATGCCGATCGTCCACCAGGCGGCGACGGAGTTCGTGCAGAAGCTCGTGTCCAAGGAGAAGGACCAGGGCTTCGTGATCGAGTTCCGCGAGCGCCCGACGCTCCTCGCGCCCCTCACCCAACGGGCGACGGAGCTCGAGCGTGCGATCGCCGAGACGCACGCGAGCGGCTCGACGGCGCTCTTCGACGCCGTCATCATGGCGCTCTACCAGTTTCGGGCGACGCCGGGCCGCAAAGCCGTCGTCGTTCTCACGGACGGCGACGACAACCACTCGTGGACGGACTACGCGACGCTGCGGCGCTACGCGCGCTCGGCGGGCGTCCCGATCTACTTCATCGGCCTGAATCTCTCGTTCCTCGACACGGGGATCAAGAGCCGGATGAACGAGCTCGCGGCCGACACGGGCGCCGAAGCGTTCTTCGTGGGCAAGGCCGCCGCGCTCTCCGAGGTCTACCGGAGGATCGAGACGGAGCTGCGCTCACAGTACTTCCTGCGGTATCTGACGAGCTCGCAGAAGGGCGAGAACCAGTTCCGTGCGATCGAGGTCAGGCTGAAGGACCCGAAGCTCAGGGCGAAGACGATCCGGGGATACTTTCCCTGATCGGGGGGTGCGACGTCCGTTACGGCGAGAGCGACGCCGGGTTCGCACCCCCCGGGCCCCCCTGAGCCGTGAGCTCGCGAGCGACGGCCCGCGTATGCGCGGCGGTCGTCCCGCAGCAGCCGCCGGCGAGACGCGCACCGATCCCGACCCATGTCGTGACCAGCGCCGCATACTCTTCGGGAGCCACGGGA
>JBAUSZ010000413.1:0-2429 GCA_049581965.1 Thermoanaerobaculia bacterium
CCTCGGCGCCCGCCGAGACGCTCGCGGCCGCGGCATCCTTCGGCCCGGCGGCGGCGGCGCCAGCCGCCGCGATCGTCGGCGCCTACGTGCTCGAGTCGTTCGGGGGATTCTCTGCGTCGGAAGAAGAGGCGGAGAAACTCGAGGGACTGCTCGAACGTTTCCGGTCAGCCCTGAGCACCCGCCAGGTTGCTATTTCTTAGAAGGGTAAGAGAGCAAGGTTCGGACGCGGGGGACCGTTCGTCTCCGCGCGGAGGGGTTCGGGGAACCCGGCGCGGGTTCCCCGAGAAAATGGCAGTCGACCGAACGCTTACGGAACGCGAAGCGTTTCAGTACGCGTTCTTGTGCGTGAAGCCCCAGCGCAGCGTCAGCCAGAGGATCTTGACGTCCAGGCCGACGGACCAGTTCTCGATGTAGTAGAGGTCGTACTCGACGCGCTTGGCGATCGGCGTATTGCCGCGCCAGCCGTGGATCTGCGCCCAGCCCGTGATCCCGGAGCGGACCCGGTGGCGGAGCATGTACTGCGGGAACCTCTCCTTGAAGTCCTTCACGAACTCGGGCCGCTCGGGCCGCGGGCCAACGAGCGACATCTCTCCCGTGAAGACGTTCACGAGCTGCGGAAGCTCGTCCAGGGACGTCTTCCTCAGGAACGCGCCCACGCGGGTCCGTCGGGGGTCGTTCTCCTCGGTCCAGCGCGCGCCCTCGTCTTCGGCGTCGACGCGCATCGAGCGGAACTTGATCATGCGGAAGAGCCGTCCGTCGAGGCCCATGCGCTCCTGCGCATAGAGGACGGGGCCGCGGTCCTCGATCCAGATCGCGAGGGCGATGAAAGGGTAGAGCACCGCGAGTGCGACGAGGCCGAGTGCGGAGAGGACGACGTCCATGCTCCGCTTGACGAGGGAGTTCCAGCCCTCGAGCGGCATCTGCGTGAGGTTGATGACGGGCAGGCCGTCGAAGTCCTCGACCCCGGCCTTGAACGTGACGTACTGGAAGAGGTCGGGCACGACACGCAGGTCGATCATCTCGTTGCCCACGTCCTTGAGGATCGCGAGCATCGTCCGGTGCGCCTCGACGGGCAGCGCGAGGAACACCGTGTCCACGTCGTGGGCGTGGATGAGCGCGCGGACCTCGCCCGTCCCCCCGAGGACCTTCAGGCCACGGTAGCCGTCGGCGCGCTTGGCCGGGTCGTCGTCCGCGAAACCGACCGGGTTCATGCCCGTCGCGGGGTGCTCGAGGAGCTTGTCGGCGAGTGCGCGGCCCGCGTGTCCTGCACCCACGATGAGGATGCGCCGAACGCCCGCCCCCGTCGCCCACATCGTCTCGAGGTATTTCCGGATCCCGAAGCGCGCGAGCGAAACGAGGACGATGTCGAGGACGAGGAACAGGACGAGGAGCTGGCGGCTCGTGTACGCGAAACCGCGCCAGAAAGAAAGGATGCCGACGAGGAGAACCGTCCCGAGCGAGGCCGCGACGAGGATCGCGAGGACCTCGTCGATCGCGGAGCGGTCGCGGCGGATCTGGTAGAGCCTGTGGAAGTAGAAGACGACCGGCCAGACGACGAGGAGGATCGGAATCAGCGGCGCGTAGTTCTCGAATGGCTGGCCGCCCTTGGGCGTCGGCCAGACGCTTTCGAAACGAATCAGCCACGCCGCCCACAGCGCGAGGACGGTCGCGAGCACGTCTGCCGCGAGGAAGACGGCCTGGAGGCGGCGGGTCTGACGTCGGATCAAGCGGGCACCGGGGCGGTCATTTTACCGTCGGATGCGCCCGCCCGGGCTCGGGCGGACTCCAGGGCACGCCGGAAGCCGGCCCGAAATGCCTCGCGCGAGAACCGGGAGGCGTTCACGACGGCGGCGGCGGGGTCCAGGCGAAGGGCGCGCAGCCGGTCGAGGGCGGCGAGGAGTCCCGCGGGCCCGGGTTCGGGCATCAGGACGCCGGTCGATCCGTCCCTCACGGTTTCCACGGCGCCGCCGCGCCCGAGGGCGATCACGGGAGTCCCGCAGGCCTGCGCCTCGAGGGGCACGATCCCAAAGTCCTCTTCGCCCGGCATGAGCACGGCCTCGGCCGACCGGTAGAGCTCTCGGAGCATCTCGTCGTTGGGAGTGTCGGCAAAACGGACCGTCTCACCGGCGAGGGCTTCGAGCCGCCGGCGCTCCGGACCGTAGCCCGCGATCGTGAGAGAGAGCCGGCGCGCGTTCGCGGCCTTGATCGCGTCGTCCAGCCGCTTGTACGGGGCGAGGGCGGAGACGATCAGGAGGCCGTCGCGCTTCGCGGGAGGCCCCGGCGTGTAGAACTGGGTGTCCACGGGCGGAGGGACGACCTCGGCTTCGCGCCGGTAGAGGCGCGCGATTCGGGCCCGAACGTTCTGCGAGTTCGCGAGGAAGGCGTCGACGCGCGGGGCCGTCGCAACGTCCCAGGCCGCGAGCGGCGAG
>JBAUSZ010000414.1:0-4115 GCA_049581965.1 Thermoanaerobaculia bacterium
GAACACGGCCGCGCGCTCGGCGTGTGGCTCGAAGGCTGGAGCGCTTGCCTGGCGGAGATCAACTACATGAAGACCGGGGTTCGGCTGCAGGGCCTCCTCGACGTGCACTACCTGACGGACGAGGACGTGCGGCACGGGACCGGCTATGCCGCGAAGATCCACGCCGTGACGGACGCGGCGCGCCCCCTGAGGCTCGGGGAAGCGGGAACGGGTTCGGGGACCGCCCGATCCTCCTAGCGGTCTCCCCTCCCGGGCTTGAAGATGACCCCTTCGTGCCGGCGTCCGTTGACCTTGACGAGAAGCGGCTCGGGGAACGAGAGGTGCCGCACCGCGCCAACCTCCGACAGGGCGGGCTGCTCGGAGAGCCACTCCCAGTCGACGAAGTCGTCCGTGCCGTCGGAGTCGACGGTGAAGTAGCCGACGTCGAAGGAGACGAGGTTCTGGAAGAAGTGGCTCCCCTGTGACGGCTCGACCTTGAACCCCGGGAGGCCCGCTTCGACGATGGCGCGCGCCCCCGAAATCTGCTCCCACGCGACGGGAATTCCGAGCCACGGGTCGCGCGAGCCCCAGCGTCCCACGCCGACGAGGAGATAGGGCGTCCCGCGCCGGAGGAGCTGGTCGTTGAGCCGCGCGACTTCTTGGGCGGCCGAGAGGCTCTTGGCGCGCTCGAACCGGTGAAGGTCGACGACGACGAGGTCCCTCACGCCCTCGATCTTTCCGTTGCCGAGAGCCTGCCCCGTCCGGCAGAGGAGCGCGTCCCTCTGGGCCCCCGAGACGTCCAGCTCCTCGAGTTCCCGGGAAGGCGCCAGCTGACGCATCTGGAGGAACCCGAACTCCGCCGGGGCGCCCCGGGGGACCGACAGATTGACGGCGAACTCGATCTCGACCGGGGCATTGCCCCCGTCGCTGCCGATCTTCAGAAGCGTCGCGAGGAGCGGAGCGAGGGGAAAGGCGTCGTGTTTGAGGACCTGGGCCATCGTGACGACCCGCACACCCGAACGCGAGACACCGTCGTAGATGGCGTCGTTTTCCGCCGAAAAAGTCGAGCCCACCGCCGCGAGCGTGCCGTCCCTCTCGGCGGCGTCGAGGTCGAACCGCACCTCGCGCGTGTTCTCGGCGTCATCCCCACCGGCGAGATCCAGCGCCCAAAAGCCCGTCTGGGAGGTCTGGAGGACGTCGGCCACCGAGGAGAAGTGAAGGATCTGGTGGGGAGCGCGGGGGCTGAAGCGGACGCAGCGTTCCCCCTCGACGACGGCCTTGCCGAACCCCAGCGCGACGGCGGCAATGCCGTCCGCGGCGGTCATCGGAGCCGCGGGGTAGAAGTTGATCGACCGCGCGACGCCCGCGAAGTCCGGGTAGAAGCGCTCCCCGTGACGCGCCCCGACGATCCTCTGGAGGATCACGGCCATCTTTTCTTCCTCGAGCCGGTAGGGCGTCGCCCTCAGGTGGCTCTTGGCGCGAACGCTGAACGTCGAGGCGTAGACGCGTTTGATCGCGAGAACGAGCCGCTCGAGCCGCTTCGGCAGCTCGCCCTGGTTCGTCAGCATCACCGTGTCGTAAACGCCCGTGAAGGGCTGGTATTGCGAGTCCTCGAGGAGACTCGAGGAACGGACGGCGATCGGCTCGCGAACGCGAGAGAGGTAGGACTCGAGGTCGTGCAAGGCCTCCCGGGGGAACGGGGCCGAGCGAAAACGCTCGCCGAGCTCGGCGTCGTCCACGCAGTTGATCGCGAAGTCGCGAAGGGCGTTGTCGTCGAGAAAGCGGTCGAAGACGGTCGTGCCCAGAACGACCGACGCCGGCACCGAGACCTCGACGTTCGGGAAGCGGTCGTCGAGCCGGTGATCGGAAAGCAGCGCCCTCACGAAGGCCAGGCCGCGCGCCTTCCCCCCGAGTGACCCGCCTCCGATCCGGGAAAAGCTCCCGCCCGCGTCGAAAGTCTGGCGGTCGAAGTCGACGACGAGGGTCCGGTTCTGGTCGCGGCGGTAGGCGCCGATCGCCCCGATGAGGCTCCGCCTGAGCTCTTCGTGCGTCGCGAAGTCGGTCACCCGTTCGGGACGCAGTCGCCGCGCGAGCGCGAACTCGGTCCGCGCCTTCAGCCACTTCGAGAAGTGGTTGCGCTCGGCGTGGTAGGCGATCGAGGCCGCGGGCACTTCCGCGAGGCTCTCCTCGAGCTCCTTCATGTCCCGTGCGCGCCCGACCTCCGTCCCGCCCGGCAGACGGAAGATGAAGTCGCCGAACCCGAAATACTCGATCATGAAGCGCCGGAGGTCGTGGAGGAGGACCGGCGAGCCTTTCAGGAGAAACGAGGCGCCGGCGGCGATCGCGAAAGCCTCGTTCTCCTTGTGGAAGGACTGGAGGACGACCGGCACGTCGCGCACCCGTCCTCGCACCTCCCGGGCGAAATCGAGCCCCGCCTCGGGGGACCTCGCGCCCCCGCGCGGAAACTCGACGTCCGAGACGACACCAAGGATCTCGTCCCGGTACCTCTCGAACGCCTCCAGCGCCTCCTCGTACGTCCGGCAGAGGAGAATCTTCGGTCGCGCGCGCATCCGCATCCTCTTGTGCGAGAGGTTCATCCCCTCGGAGAGGAGGCGGTGCGAATGCGCCAGCAGCTCGTCGTAGATGACGGGGAGAAACGACGACGTGTAGCGGACGTTGTCCTCGATGAGGAGAATGACCTGCACCCCGAACCCGATCGCGTCGTGCTCGACGTTGAGGCGATCCTCGACCGAGCGCACGATCGCCCCGAGGAGCCGGACGTCCCCCTGCCAGAGAAAGGCGGAGTCGATGACGTCACGGGTCTCCGGGCGCGTCGCGAGTGAGCCCACCTCGCCGATGTCGTAGGCGAGGAGAACGACCGGGATTCCGGGCCGCGCGTCCCTCACCTTGCGCGCGAGGTCCACGGCCGACATGTCGCCGATGTGGGACGTCGTCAGGATGAGGCGCGAGCGCGGCTCGCGGACCGCCAGCGCGATCGCCTCGGCGCCGCTCGACACGGCCGTGATGTCCGGCATCTGATCGAGCTCGGTGAGCCCTCGCTCGTCGAGCCGTTCGTCCTGCTCGAGGATGAAGGCGTCGTAGGGGCTCGCGACGAGCAGGACCTCCTCGATACGGTGTCGCATGAGGTCCTGGAAGTCGTGGGCGCGCGAGCGGCTCATGCGGAAACTCTACGCCAGGAGCGCCCTGTGGCACGATGCCGCCCGTGAAATCCGCGTCCGAAAGGGACGATGCAGAGCTTGTCCGGCTGGCCCTCGCGCATGATTCGGAGGCGTTCGGCCTTCTGGTCGAGCGGTACCGCGTCAGGCTCTACCGGTTCGTCGAGCGGTACACGAACGACGCCGAGGACGCCCGCGACGTGACCCAGGAAGTGTTTCTGAAAGTGCACGCCGCCCTCGATTCGTACGATCCGAAGTACAAGTTCTCGACGTGGCTGTTCCGGATCGCGGGGAACGCGGCAATCGACCATCTCAGACGCCGGAAGGTCCGGCCGCTGCCCCTGGAGCTGCCTCGCGACGACGACGGGGAGTCCCGGATCGCCGAGCCGCGCGAGAACCGGCCCGACCCGCTGGAGGAGCTCACCCGCAGGCGCCTGCGCGACGCGCTCGCGGCGGCGATCGGCCGGCTCCCGGACGACTACCGCGAGCTCATCAGCCTTCGGCACTACGGGGAGATGGCCTACGAGGAGATCGCCGAGCTGAAAGGCATGCCCCTCGGGACGGTCAAGAACAAGCTCTTCCGGGCGCGGAGGGCCCTGCGAGATCTTTTGCCGAAGGACGTCGTATAGAGGGGTGGATGAGAGAGAGTCCGGACGACCCGTGGGCCCCTGAGGCCCTTTCTCCAGAGGAGATCGAGCTGGATCGCCGCCTCGAACTCCTTTTGGATGAATGTGTTGGGGCTTCGCCAGCCCCGGGACCGGAGCTCACCGCCGCCATCCTGGCCGCCCGCCTCTTTGCCCCTTGGGAGGTTCGCCGGGCGCGGGCCTGGAGAGCCCCCGCCGCCGCCGCCATTGGCCTTTTGGCGGCCAGCCTCGCCGTTTTTCTGGCCCCCCTGTGGTCGCTGGGCCCCTCGGCCGCGCTCGACCTCTGGGTGCGGGTGATCGCCGCCTCGGCCTCCGG
>JBAUSZ010000415.1:0-7784 GCA_049581965.1 Thermoanaerobaculia bacterium
ACAGGGAGGCCCCGATCGCCGGGATGTCCGGCAGCGGCGTCTTGAGAGCCCGAGCCGTGCTCGAGCTGTCGCCGGACCTCCGTCGACGAAGCGACGCGTCCGAGTCGAGGCCGCGAACGAGGAAGCGGCCGAAGTCGGTCGGAGGCGGCGTGCGCGGCCCGGGCGGCGAGAGGAGAAACTCGTCGACCCTCGGCCGTGTCTCGGGCGAAGGCATGTCCGCGGAGGCCCCGAGGATCGGGTCGAACGCCGACGCGGCGTCCCGTTCGGCCTCGGCCTCCGCTTCCGCGAACGCGGGGGCCGTTGAAGGGTCCTCGCGCTCCCCCCGGAGGGCGACGTGCCCGCTCAACGTGAGGTCGTAGACGAGCTTGGCGACGTGGAACTCCGGGTTGTGAGTCTCGAGCGCGATGAGGTCGATCGAGCGGTGCCCGTTGATCGTCGAGAGGATGAGCCTGTCGTGCTCCTCGAGGTGCTCCGTGACGGGCACGACGAGGTCTGGAATCTGGCGCATCGACGTGATCTTCGTCTTGATCCGCTGCCACTCGTCGTAGCGCCGCAGACCCTCCATCACGATGCCCGTCACGTCGGAGGAGATCGGAACCATCGGGACCTGGGGGATTGCGCCATCGATGAATGCGAACGAGCCCTCGTTCCAGAGAAAGATGTCGTAAATCGTCTCGGCGGCCTTCAGACGGATGAGGTCGGCGAGCTCGGCCTCCTTGATCGCGCCGATCATGACGAGGATCTTCCCGAGGAGGATCCGCGATTCCTGCTGGACCTCGAGGGCGCGGATGAGCTCCTCCTCGGTGATGAAGCCGAAACCCACGAGGAAACGGCCGAGATGCTCGCGCTCGAGCGTCGAGGAGGAGGACGTCACCCGACCGTTCTGGAAGTAGATCCGCTTCTCGCCGGGGGCGCCGCGCACGACGAGAGTGCCCGACTTCGTGCCCGTGGACAGCCACTGCAGCAACTCGGACAACTGCATCGTCCGCAGGTTTCCTGCGATGGCCATGACGCGTGATTGTAACCCGCAAGAATTTGACGGGAGGGGGTTTACTCCATCGGCGGGTTGTACGAGGGGATGCCGGTCACGGCCTGTCCGAGCACGAGCGTGTGGATGTCGTGCGTCCCCTCGTACGTGAAGACCGATTCGATGTTCGCGAGGTGCCGGAAGACGGGGTACTCGCCGACGATCCCGTTTGCGCCGAGGATCTCGCGCGCCAGCTTCGCGCACTCGCGCGCCACCCACACGTTGTTTCGCTTGGCCATCGAGACGTGCTCGGGCTTCATGGTCTTCGCGTCCTTCATCCGCCCGAGGCGCAGCGCGAGCAGCTGCCCCTTCGTGATCTCCGTGATCATGAAGGCGAGCTTCTGCTGGACGAGCTGGTGCGCCGCGATCGGGCGGTCCTTGAACTGCTTGCGCGACTTCGCGTACTCGAGGGCGCACGTGTACGTCGCCATGGCCGAGCCGATCCCGCCCCAGGCGATCCCGTAGCGTGCCTGCGTCAGGCACGAGAGCGGTCCCTTGATCCCTTCCACGCCCGGCAGCACGTTCTCCGCGGGGAGGCGCACGTCTTCGAAAGCGAGCTGTGAGGTCACCGAGGCCCTGAGTGACATCTTCATCCGGTGCTCGGGGGCCGTGAAACCCTTCATGCCCTTCTCGACGAGGAAGCCCCGGATGGGGCCGTCGACTCCGCCGACCTTCGCCCAGACGACGGCGACGTCCGCGATCGAGCCGTTCGTAATCCACGCCTTGGCGCCGTTCAGGATCCAGTCCTTGCCGTCCTTCTTCGCGACCGTGCGCATTCCGCCCGGATTCGAGCCGAAGTCGGGCTCCGTGAGCCCGAAGCAGCCGATCCTCTCGCCTTTCGCGAGGGCGGGGATCCAGCGGTCCTTCTGCTCCTTCGATCCGAACGTGTAGATCGGAAACATGACGAGCGCAGACTGGACCGACACGAACGAGCGCAGTCCCGAGTCGCCCCGTTCGAGCTCCTGCGTGATGAGCCCGTACGCGACGTTGTTGAGGCCGGGGAGACCGTAGTCCGCAATCGTCGACCCGAAGAGGTTCATCGCCGCCATCTGCGGGATCAGCTCCTTCGGGAAGCGGCCCTCGTAGGCGCAGCCCTCGATGATCGGGAGGACCTCGGCGTCCACGAAATCTCGGACGAGGTCGCGGACCGCCCGCTCGTCGTCCGACAGCATGTCCTCGATCCCCAGGAAATCGACTCCGGAAAAGGTCACAAAGCCTCCAAGGTTCGAAGAGTACCGAAGAATTTCGTAGAAGGGTGAACGACGCTGGGGCGTCGAGGGGCGTCGGGGCGGCTCCCGCCGCCCCAGCGCCCCCTGACCTTCGAAGGAATCCCCGGTGCTAATGTCTCTTCATGGCGAATCCCGCGTGGAAGGTGGCCGCGGACGTGGCGGAGGGCTACGTCTCGCTCAACCCGGTCGTCCTCAAGAAGTACGAGCGGCACGAGGTCGAGGCCCTCCTCAAGGAGCTCGAAAAGCTCATGCGGGACACGCGCTCGCAGATCGTCCCGACCGACGACGCCGAGGCGAGCGCGACCCGCAGCCGTCGGCTCCTCCGGCTCTCGCAGGCGAACGTCGTCCTGCAGAGCTGGCGAACGAGGATGTCGAAGTGACGATTGCCGACCTGTCCCGCCACGTCGGCGAGACCGTGACGCTCAAGGGCTGGCTCTACCACTGGAGGAAGGGCGGGAAGATCTGGTTCCTCGTCCTCAGGGACGGGAGCGGGTACCTGCAGGCCGTCGTCTCGAAGGCCGACGTGCCGGAGTCCGTCTGGCACGCGGCCACGAGCGCCACGCAGGAATCCACGCTCGAGGTGGCCGGCCTCGTGAAGGCGGACCCCCGCTCGCCCGGCGGCGTCGAGCTGGGCGTCACGGACGTGAAGGTCCTCGACCTCTGTCACGACTGGCCCATCACGCCGAAGGAGCACGGCGTCGACTTCCTGATGTCGCAGCGCCACCTCTGGCTGCGTTCGTCGAAGCAGGTGGCCGTTCTCAAGGTGAGGAGCGAGGTCGAGAGCGCGATCCACGATTTCTTTTACGCGCGCGGCTACACGCGCGTGGACTCGCCGATCCTGACGCCGACCGCGTGCGAGGGGACGTCGAACCTCTTCGAGACGCAGTACACCGAGGAGGAGAAAGCCTACCTCTCGCAGTCCGGCCAGCTCTACCTCGAGCCGGCCGCCGCGGCCCTCGGGAAGGTCTACTGCTTCGGGCCGACGTTCCGGGCCGAGAAGTCCAAGACGCGTCGCCACCTGCGCGAGTTCTGGATGGTCGAACCCGAGGTCGCGTTCCTCGAGATCGACGGCCTCCTCGACCTGGCCGAGGAGTTCGTGAAGGAGCTCACGGCGCGCGTTCTCGACCGGCGCGGGGAAGACCTCAAGCGCCTCGAACGCGACACGAAGAAGCTCGAGCCGGTCCTCGCGAAGAAGTTCCCGCGCCTCGGTTACCGCGAGGCGATCGACGTCCTCGAAGGAAAGGGCCTTTCCGTGCGGTTCGGAGACGACCTCGGGGGCGACGAGGAGACCGCGCTCGCGGATGGCTTCGACACGCCCGTCATGATCACGCGATACCCGGCGTCCATCAAGGCCTTCTACATGCAGCCCGACCCTCACGACCCGGACGTCGCCCTCTGCCTCGACATGCTCGCGCCCGAAGGCTATGGCGAGATCATCGGCGGGTCGCAACGCATCCACGACCACGACCTCCTGCTCTCGAGGATCCGGCAGCACGAGCTCTCCGTCGAGGCCTTCCAGTGGTATCTCGACGTGAGGAAATACGGCACGTTCCCGCACTCGGGCTTCGGCATGGGCCTCGAGCGCTTCGTCGCGTGGATGTGCGGCGTGCCGCACCTGCGCGAGTGCATCCCGTACCCGCGGATGCTCTACCGGATCTATCCGTAGGCGCGCGACGGGACGCGTTCTCCCTCGGGATTGGGCGGGTTATCATGACGAAACGGATGCCGGTTTCGCCCTCGAACGTCGCCAGGATCCCTCCGCCCGACGACTCCGCGGGGCGGATCTTCGTCGTCGACGACGACGAGCAGGTCCGCGGCCTCATGCGCAAGCTCCTCACGCGGGCAGGCTATGCGGTCGAGGACTTCGGCGACGGGGCGACCGCGCTGGATGCGATCCGCGAACAGCCGCCCGATCTCGTCCTTCTCGATCTCGTGCTCCCGGACACGAGCGGAATCGACATCCTCGAACAGGTCCGTGAGAGTCCCTCCACGCGGCTCCTGCCGGTCGTCATGATGACCGGCCACGGGACGCGCGAGGACCGGCTCCGCGCCCAGCGGGCCGGCGTCACGGACTTCCTCGCGAAGCCCGTCGCCGCCGAGGAGCTCCTCCCGCGGGTGAAGTCGCTCGTCCTCCTCAAGCAGTTCGCGGACGAGCACGAGCACGCCGAGCGCGTGATCCTCATGCTCGCGAAGACGATCGACGCGCGCGACAGCTACACGGCCGGCCACAGCGGCCGCGTCGCGCAGTACGCCTGCGACGTCGCGGGCAAGCTCGGACTCAAGCCCGCGGAGATCGAGGACCTCCGCCGGGGCGCCCTCTTCCACGACATCGGCCTAATCGTCGTTCCGGACTCCATCCTCAAGAAGACGGGCCCGCTCTCGGCAGAGGAGCGGATGGCGGTCAACCAACACCCCGCCGCCGGGTGCGAGCTGCTGTCGGGGATGAAGACGATGCGGCGGATCCTGCCGATCGTTCTCCACCACCACGAGCGCCTCGACGGAAGCGGTTACCCGGACGGGATCTCCGGCGCGGACATCCCGCAGATCGTCCGGATCGTCTCGGTCGCCGACGTCTTCGACGCCATGACGACGGACCGGGCCTATCGCGCCGCGATGACGCGTCCGCAGGCGCTGCGCGTGATCGACGAGGACGTCGGCAAGGGCCGGTTCGACGCGGCGGCGGCGGAGGCCCTCAAGGAGGTCGTCTCGGCATCCGGTACCTTACTCGATCCTCCCGCGCCGGGCTCGCTCTCCGGTCTGTACCGGTAACTCGCGGCGTATGACGTCTCCGCGGCCTCTCCTCCCTTCCGTCGGCATCGTGTCGCTCGGCTGCCCGAAGAACCTCGTCGACACCGAGGTCATGCTGGGCCACCTGCAGCGGGAGGGATTGGCGTTGGCGGACCCGGAGAAATCCCGCGTCGTCATCGTGAACACCTGCGGGTTCATCGACGCCGCCAAGGAGGAGTCCGTCGGCGCGATCCTCCGCGAGGTCGCGCGCAAGGAGGCGGGGGAGATCGACCGCGTCGTCGTCGCGGGCTGCATGGTCCAGAAGTACGGCCGGGACCTCGCCGCGGAGATCCCCGAGGTCGACCACTTCATCGGCCTCGACGAGCTCGAGAAGGCGCCCGCCGCGGCCCTCGGGCTCCCGTCGCTCCCGCGCTTCACGGACAAGCCGCTCGCCACGCGCCTCTACGACGACCTCGCCCCGCGTGTCCTGACCCACCGCAAGGGTTACGCGTACCTGAAGGTGTCCGAGGGCTGCAACAATCCCTGCACGTTCTGCACGATCCCGCAGATGCGCGGCCTGATGCGCTCGCGGACGATCGCCTCGCTCGTCAGGGAGGCGCAGAGCCTCGAGGCGCAGGGAGTGAAGGAGCTCGTCCTGATCTCGCAGGACACGACGCGGTACGGCGAGGACCTCGGCCTGGGGCGGACCGGCCTCGCGGCGCTCGTGAAAGCGCTCCTTTCGGAAACGGGCTTCCCGTGGATCCGGTTCCTCTACGCGTACCCCAAGACGCTGGACACGGGCGTCTTCGAGCTGATGGCGAGGAACTCCCGGTTCGTCCCCTACGTGGACATGCCTCTCCAGCACGTCAGCAGGAAGATTCTTTCGAGGATGAAGAGAGGGGGCGACGGCCCGACCTACGCGCGGCAATTCGAGGAAATCCGACGGCTCGTTCCCGAGATTTCTTTCCGCTCGACGTTCATCGTGGGCTTCCCGGGAGAGACCGAGGAAGACGCGAGAGAGATCGACGATTTCTTAGAAGATGTCCGCATGGACAACGTCGGTGTGTTCACGTACTCGCCGGAGCCTGGCTCGGGCGCGGAGGCCGCGGGAGACCCTATTCCCTTCGAAGAGAAATTGCGGCGAAAGGAGCGCCTGATGGCCACCCAGCAGCGCATCTCCCTCGCCAAGCACCGCGCAAAGCGCGGCAGGACCTTCGACGCTCTCCTCGAGGGTCCCAGCGAGGAGACGGAGATGCTGCTGGAGGGTCGTCTCGCGAGCCAGGCCCCCGAGATCGACGGCCGCGTGCTCGTCAACGACGTTCCACCGGAGTGGACGTCGCGCGTCGGTGAAATCGTCCGCGTCAGGATCACCGAGGCGCACGCCTACGACCTCGTCGGCCGGATCGTCGCTTAGGATCCGGCCCGCCTTGCAGGTTCTTCGCGATCCGTTCCGCACCGTCGACCTGCCCCGCGGAGGCGTCGTCACCGTTGGGAACTTCGACGGCGTGCACCTCGGGCACCAGGCGATGCTCCGGGACGTCGCCGCCCGCGCGCGCGCGGCGGCGGTCCCGTCCATCGTCGTCACGTTCGACCCGCATCCCCTGAAGGTCCTGCACCCCGAGCGCGCGCCGAAGATGATCCAGACGCTGCGGCAGCGCGAGGAGGCGATCGAGGCCTGCGGGATCGACGCGCTCGTCATCGTCTCGTTCACGCGGGACTTCTCGCTCATCCCCGCGGAGGACTTCGCGAAGGAGCTCCTCGCGCGGCGGCTCGTGGCGCGCGACGTGTGCGTGGGCGCGAACTTCGCCTTCGGGAGGGAGCGCGGGGGCAACCTCGAGGTCCTGAGGAGAGTCGGCGCCGAGGCGGGCTTCGCGGTGTCCGGCCTCGCGGACGTCGCGGACACTTCCGGCCCGGTCTCGTCCACCCGCATCCGCAATGCCCTCGCCGGAGGCGAGGTCGCCGCCGCGAATGCGCTTCTCGGGAGGCCCTATGCGATGGACGGGATCATCGCGAAGGGCGACCGGATGGGCCGCAAGATCGGCTTCCCCACGATGAATCTCCAGCCCGACAACGAGCTCTACCCGAAGGACGGCGTGTATTTCACGAGCGTGAGGATCGAGTCGTTCGAGCGCACGTTCGTGTGCGTGACCAACATCGGCCGGCGCCCGACGGTCTACGAGGACTACGCGACGACGATCGAGTCCTACATCCTGGACTTCTCGTCGGACGTCTACGGGGAGCGCGTGCGCCTCTCGTTCTTCGACCGCGTTCGCGAGGAGAGGACGTTTCCTTCGATGCTCGACCTCACCGCCCAGATCCGCCGCGACGTCGAGGCGACGCGGCTCTATTTCGTCGCCCACCCGGTTTCATGAGCGGCGAGGTCCTGTTTCGCATCGCCGCAGCGGCCGTGGCCCTCGTCCTCGCGGGGCGGGCGGGACACCGGGTGGCCGCGGTCCTCGTGGGCGCTCTCGCTGCGCTTGCGGTCCTCGGTCCGACTCGGGACGTCTTCCCCGGAGCGGCCGAGGCGGGCGTCCTCGCCGGGGCCGTCGCGCTGCTCATGACCTTCGGTGCGCGCCGAAACTTTCCGTCGATCACCGAGGAGGCGGCTCTTGCGGCCCTTCTCGCGGGCTCGGGAGCCGCGGCCGTCGCCCTCGTCGCGGGGCGCCACCTTCCGAGCGCGGGGCCGGCCTCTCTCGCGGTCCTGTGCGCGCTCGCCATCTCGACTTTCGGCGCCGAGTCCTGCCGCGCCGCGGGAGAGGCGGGGTGGCGCGAGGGCCTCGCCCGGACGCTCGGCGTGGCGC
>JBAUSZ010000416.1:0-1677 GCA_049581965.1 Thermoanaerobaculia bacterium
CTCCAAAGCCTTGTTGCGCTCGCAGACAATTACAAGGCCCAAGGCCGGTATAGCAAGGCCGAGCTGCTTTTCAGGCGGGCGCTCGAGGCAAGCGAGCGTGTGCTGGGACCGGACAATCCCGATACTCTCGCTCGCGTGAGCTCACTCGCGTCCATCCTGCGCGCCCAAGGCCACAATAGCGAAGCGGAAACGCTTTATAAGCGCGCCTTGGCGGCAACCGAACGCGTGCTCGGAAATGAGCACCCCGACACGATCGCCATCGTCAACAATCTGGCAGGCCTGTACCAGACTCAGGGCCGCTATGCGGAGGCCGAGCCGCTCCTTAGGCGCGCGCTCAACGGCTACGAGCGAGTACCAGGCCCCAATCATTCAGACACCGTTTCCGTCGCTGGCAATTTGGCAGCGCTTTATGAAGCGGAGGGCCGCTATGGCGAGGCCGTACCCCTCTATAAGAGGACCCTTGAGGCTCGCGAGCATTTGCTGGGCCCGGACCATCCCGACACTCTGACCAGCGTCAGCAAACTTGCGGATATGTATCAAGCCGAGGGGCGTCATGGCGAGGCCGAGCCTCTCTATAAGCGGGCGGCGGATGCCCGTGAGCGTGTGCTTGGTCCGGAGCACCCGGATACAATCGCGAGCGTCAACAAACTGGCTTTGCTGTACACAGAACAGGGCCGTTACGCAGATGCCGAGCCTCTCTACAAGCGCGCACTGACAGGGAATGAGCATACACTGGGTCCCGATCATCCGCTCACGCTCGACACCGCCAACAATCTGGCGGCCTTGTATCAAGCTACGCGCCGCTATGACGAGGCCGAACAACTCTATAAGCGGACACTTGAGGCCAAAGAACGCTCGCCCGGTGCCGAAGATCCGCAGACACTCTCCATCATCGACGGGCTGGCGACGCTTTATAGTGAGCAAGGCCGTTTTGGCGACGCCGAACCGTTTCAGAAGCGCGCCCTTGAGACAAGGGACCGGATTCTAGGCCCCGATCATCCCCAGACGCTCCAGAGTGTCGCCAACCTCGCGACGCTCCAATTCAAACAACAAGACTGGCCCAGCGCCGCCGCGCTTTGGCGGCGGAGCACAGCCGCTATAGAGGCGCGGACTTTGCGTGGACTGCCGGACAGCGAGCAGGCCCCGGCAGGCAAGGCGAACAACGACGCGGATCAGGCAAGCTCACAATTCCAGGCCCTCCTGAAGACTGCATATCGCTTAACGCCCCAAGGCGGCATGCCAGACGCCGATCTCTCGCGCGAGATGTTCCAGACCGCGCAGTGGGCGCAGAGCTCCGAGGCTGTGCAGTCGCTGACGAGAATGGCGGCGCCGGGGGCAGCCGGGAATCCGGTGCTGGCAGCGCTGGCGCGCGAACGTCGGGATTTGGCGGTGGAGTGGCAAAAGCGCGATAGTTTGCGCAGCGCCGCATTCAGCCAGGCGCCGGAGAAGCGCGACGCCGAAACCGAAGCGGCCAACATCGCCAGGCTCTCCGCCATCGATGCGCGGATCAAAGAGATCGATAATGAATTGGCGACAAACTTTCCCGATTACGCGGAGCTGGTGAGCCCTGCCCCGATAGCCGTCGAAGAAATTCAGGCTCTGCTCGGTGACGATGAAGCGCTGGTCCTGTTTGTCGATACCGGCGAATTGGGGCCTGTGCCTGAGGAAAGCTTTATC
>JBAUSZ010000417.1:0-3777 GCA_049581965.1 Thermoanaerobaculia bacterium
GGAGAGCGCCGAGGCGTTCCTCGGCCCGTTCGGCGAGCCGGTCCGCCTCCTGGCGCCGATGGGCTTTGCCCTCTTCTCTCTCGAGCGGACGGGCGGGGTCGCGAGCGACCTCTACCCGCTCGTTCTCGTCCTCCTCGCCTGCGCGTCGCTCTCCTCGCGCGAGGCAGGCCGTTTTCTCCTCGTCGGGGCGTACGCGGGTCTCGTCCTCCTGGTCGCGGTCCATCCTCCGGTCTCTCTCGCGGCGTTGCGACCCTTCGCGCTGCGCGCGCTCTGGCCGCTGGCCACCGTCGTCGCCCTGGAGATCGCGACCCGATCGTTCGCCAATGTTCCCGCGGCCCAGGCGCGCGGCCCGGAGCGCAAGGTCGACGGGCGAGAGGCGCCGCCGCCGCGCGCCGCGCCCGAGAGGGACACTCGGTCCGAGATTCTCCACGACCTCAAGTCGCCGGTGACGGTCTTGCGCGTCTACACGGATCTCGTCGCGGAGGCCGCGAAGCGCGGCGAGCTCCCCGGCGCCGAACATCTCGCCGGTCTCTCGCGAGAACTCTCGCTCATGGAGTCCCTCGTCGGCGTTCCAACGCGCCCGCCGGTCCCGGTCCCGCCGGCGGGACCGTCCGCTCCCGCGCGAGCGGACCTCGTTGCGATCCTCTCCTCGCTCGTCGAGTCCTACCGGGCCGCGCACGGAAGCCGCATCCGACTCGAGTTCGTCGCGGAGGCCCCGGAGATCCCCGTCGGCGCCGACGCCGTGTCGCTCCAGCGGGCCTTCCGCAACGTACTGGACAACGCGGTGAAATACACGCCCGCCGGCGGTCAGGTGCGCGTGAGGGCGAGCGTCGTCTCCCAGCACGCCTTCGTCGTCATCAGCGACACCGGCGCCGGGATGACGCCGGACGAGCAGAAACACGCGTTCACGCCGGCCTGGCGCAGCCCGGCTGCCGTCGCGGCGGGGATCCCGGGGCGCGGGATCGGCCTCGGCGTCACGAAAGAGCTCCTCGAGCAGAACGGCGGGAAGATCTCGCTTCTCTCCGAGCCCGGGCACGGGCTCGAGGTCACGATCATGTTCCCGATCGGGCGCGAGGGCCGCGGGTGAAGCCCCGCGTCTTCGTCGTGGACGACGACCCGGCGATGGTCGAGGCCGTGAGGGCCGTTCTCGTCCCTGACGGCTTCGAGGTGGACGGCGCGAGCGACGCCGCGGCCTCGCTCCGCAGCGTGCTGAGGACGCCGCCCGAGCTCCTCGTTCTCGACGTGAACATGCCCGGGCTCTCGGGCTGGGAAATCTGCGACATCCTGCGGCGCCAGCCCGGCACGGCGGAGCTGCCCGTCCTCTTCCTGACGGGCCGCGGCGAGATCGCCGACCGCATCACGGCGATGCAGGTCGGCGGCTCGGACCACCTCACGAAGCCCTTCCGAGCGGAGGACCTGAGGGCGCGCGCGCGCGCCCTGACGGGCCGCTCCGCGGCAAAAGGAGCCCGATGAAGACGACGCGGCGGGGACCCCTGAAGATCGTGTCGCGGCAGGCACCGGTCGAGGTGCCCGAGATCGAGAAGCTGCGGCTCGAGTCGCTGCTTCACGACCCGGTCACGGGTCTCACGCTCCACCCGTTCGCGGACCTCAGGGGGGAGCGCGTCGCGAATCTCGGCGTCGTCTACATCCAGCTCGGTCGCTTCGCGGGCGTCGAGAGCCTCTATGGCTGGGAGCTCTACGACCGCATCCTGCGCGTGACGGCCGCGAGCCTGCGCGAGGACCTTGCCGCCTCGCCCTTCGCGCCGGGCTTTCTCACGATGTCGTTCAACGGCTGCGACGGAGTCTTCGTTCTCTTCGACCTCGGGCGGCGCGCGCCGAGCCGGCGCAGCGGAACGCTCGAGAGCGAGGCGGCCCGCCTGCGCTTCGGCGTCGTACGCCGCCTGAAACAGGCGCTCGGACGTTCGTCGGTCGATCTCATGCACGTCCACGCGACCGCCCTCGCGGTACCGGACGACCCGCGCGTGAGGCCGGGCCGCAACCTCATGCGCGCGCTCGCGGAGGCGGCCCGCCTCGCGGACGCACGCGAGAGCGGAGAGAAGAAATCGTTCGTGGAGCGACTCAAGGCGATTCTCTCGGGCAGGAAGCTCCGGGCCGTCTTCCAGCCGATCGTCGCCGTGAAGGACGGGCAGGTCCTCGGCTACGAGGCTCTCATCCGCGGCCCGCAGGATCACGAGCTCGAGATGCCGGACGAGCTCTTCGCGGTCGCGCGCGAGGGAGACCTCCTCCTCGAGCTCGAGAGCCTTTGCGTCGAGACCGTGTTCGCGTCGCTCCCGCGCGTCGCACGCGGCAAGCGTCTCTTCGTGAACGCGTCCTCGCGCCTGCTCATGCACTCCGTCTTTCTCGACGACCGCAACCTCGCCGAGATGACGCGTGCGCACGGCGACGTCGTCCTCGAGCTGTCGGAGAAGGAGGTCGTCTTCAACTACCCGGCGTTTCGGGAGGTCGTCGCGCGGCTGCGCGCGGCGGGCTTCGGCTTCGCGATCGACGACGCGGGCTCGGGCTACTCGGGCCTCGAGTCGATCGTCCAGCTCCGCCCGGAGTACGTGAAAGTCGCGCACACGCTGGTCTCGGGCCTGCACGTCGACCGCATCAAGAGGGAGATCGTGGGCTCCCTCGCGGCACTCGCGCGGCGCATCGACGCGTCGCTGATCGCGGAAGGAATCGAGGACCCGGCCGAGCTCGCGAGCCTCGAGGAGCTCGGCGTCGCGTGGGGTCAGGGCTACCTCTTCGGCCGGCCGGCGGCCCGACCCGTCGTCCTGAGGCCCGTGCGCTGACGCGGCGCGACCGCCTCCACGCCGCGAACGGAATCAGCCGGCCGTTTCGGCGGCCGCGGCGCGCAGCGCGGCGAGGTCGAGGAGGGCGAAGCCGTCGGGACGGGTCGCGACGACGTTTTCCTTCGCCCAACGGCTCATGACCCGAATGGCCGTTTCCGTCGTCGTCGACGTCAGATCGGCGATCTCCTGGCGCGTCAGCGCGAGCGGGATGAGGAGAACGTCGCCTTCGCGGCGTCCCAGGCGCCGCGAGAGAGCGAGGAGAAGACGAGCGATCCGCCTCTCGACCGGGCCGGACAGGTCGGCGAGCCGCCGTGAGATCTCGATCTGGCGCAGCATGAGGCCCTGCAGGAGCCGTCGCGTCATCTCGGGGTGGGCGTCGATCGTCGCGAAGAACGCGCGCTCGGGGAAATGCAGGATCGTGGACGGCTCGAGTGCGACGGCCGAGGCCGGAAACCGTTTGCCCTCGAAGAGCGCCACGGCCCCGATGGGCTCGCCGGGCCCGAAGAGGCCGAGGATCACGTCGCGCTCGGGTGCCGCCTTGACGATCTTCACGCGGCCGAGCACGACGAAGCAGAGATCGGTCGCCGGTGCCCCTTCGCGGAAGATCTCGTCGCCCCTCCCGTACGCGACCGCACGGCAGACGGGGGCGAGCAGATCCCGCTCGTGCGCGTTGAGGCACTGGAAGAGGGGGACGGCATCGAAGTGCGGGAAGGCCGGAGGCACAAACTCGAGGATAGTCGATTCGGTGAACAGAAACGGCGTCCCCGAGGCGGGCGAGGATCAGGTCGGGAGTCCCTCCTCTTCTTCCTCCTCTCCGGCAAACGCGCAGCCCTCGGCGCACGGGCTCGGGGGCGGCGCGTCGAGAGAGGGGATTGGCTCCGGTTCGCCCGCCCGCGCCGAGAGCGCGGCTGCGGCGAGCGCGAGGTACTTGACGCCCCAGGCCGGGAGGCGCTCGGCGAGCGCGGCCGCGAGGGGCGCGACG
>JBAUSZ010000418.1:0-3420 GCA_049581965.1 Thermoanaerobaculia bacterium
GAATACGAGAGAGATCCTGAAGGGTCGAACGAGAGGCGCCTCGTCGGGGCGCCTCTCGTGTGTTCAGTTGGCGAAGAGCGCGTCGCGCCTCGTCCTCGGAAACTCCTTCAGCCGCCGCTCGGGCGGCGCGACACCGGCCGGCTCCACGAGCGAATGCGAGCGGTCGCCGGTTCGGACCCAATACCTGAACAGCCGGAGCGCCGTGTCGTAGGCCCGGTCGTCGCCGGCCTCCTCGACGTAACGGCGGATCTCCTCGGCCGCGGCCTCGGGGCCGCGCTCCTCCTCCGCGAGCGTCGCGTACACGAGGGAGTCGGAGAAGCGGTGCCGCGCGTCGTAGATCGTGGACGGGAGGAGAGGCACGAGAGACAGCGAACCAGCGGCTAGAGCCAGAAGGCCCGCGTTTCGCGGACGGCGACGGCGAATTTCTTCGAGCGTGAAGAGCAGAAAGAGGCCGAAGCCGAGCGCCAGCGGCCCGGTCGCTCCGGCGCGGTAGCGGGACGTCGTCTGAACCAGGAGGCACGCGGCGAGAGGCGCGAGGATCCCGACGAAGGCCAGCAGCCCCTCTTCCCTTCCGAGCACGCCGCGCGAAAGCGCGGCGAACAGCCCGACGAGTCCGGCACCCAGCACACAGGGAAAGACCGGGAGCACTCTCAGGATCCCCAGCCGGTCGCGGAAGAAGTAGAAGTTTGCGTTGTCGGGGACCTCGAACACGTTGAAGAACGTCGCGAACTTCTTCAGGAACAGTTTCGGAAGCTCCAGCGGCTGCTGCCGGTAGCCCGCAAGGACGAGCTTCGCGGTCTTCAGCGTCGACCCTTCGGCGGCTTCGAGGAGCTCCTTCATGTGAGGAGGCGTCGTCGTCGTGGCGTCCGCACCGAAACCGTTCCCCCACGCGAGGCCGATCGCCTGCCGCGTGTCGAAGGTGAGAGGCGGGACGCCGGCGGAAATGTTGCGCGCGGCGAGGAGGCCGAGAGGAAGAGCGAGCCCGAGGAGGCCGAAGAAAAGGATGCGGCCGCGTTCGCGGCCGCCCGGGGATTTCCTTGAAAGTGAATACAGCGAGACGAGAGCGAGGGGCAGAACCGTCTGTTTCATGAGGACGGCGGCGCCGCCGAGGAGGCCGAGGCCGAACGCGGCGCCCCCCCCAAGTACGAGCGGCAGGACGACGAGCAGCGTGGAGAGATGTGCGACGGGGCCGTCGCGGTAGAGGAAAAAGTCGTGGAAGACGAGCGGGCCGTACGCGCCATAGAGGACGCCCGCAAGGACCGCACACCACGACGCGACTCGAAGCGAAGGGCCGACACCCGCCGTCTCACCCTGCCTCCCCTTTCCAAGAAAATCTTCTCCGAGCCTTTGCGCCGCCGCTGCAAGACACGCCGAGGCGAGACACGCGAGGAGCATCTGCAGGATCCGCGCCGGCAGGAACGGCGGCCCGAAGACGACGCGGAGGATGGCGAGGCCGTAGGGATAAAGCGGCCCGGCGTAGTAGGCGTTCTTCTGGTACCAGCCCTCCCACTCTTCGGGCGTGCCGTACGCGCGCTGCCAGTTGAAGTGCGCGCGGTAGGCCGGCACGTCGGCCCAGTTCCCCGCGGCGAGGCGCCCCGACCACTCGACGTAGGCGTGCTCGTCGGTCTCCATCCAGAGATGCCAGGAGGCCAGGGGCGACGCGAGGAGCGAGGCGAGCGCGGTCGCACGCAGGGCAAACACGAGCGCGAACGCCGCGAGCGGCACCTCGAGGCGCGCGCGTGTCGAGGGCGACGGCACACCGGATTCTAGGCGCGCCGCGCCCGAATCCCGGGCGACCGGGGCGCCGTAGCGATGGTGGGCGCGCCGGCGCGAGGACCTCCACACTCTTCTCCGGCACGATCTGGTAAATTCCCGGCCCTCCCGGCCGGCGCGTCCGGATACACGTAGACGAATGTCGCAGATCTTCAATCGATCGACGAATGCCATCGCGCGGCTGTCCATCTGGGGAGCCGTGTTCATCGTTGCGGGCGTCGCCTGGGCGGCGTCCGTGCTGAACCGCTCGGCCTACAGCACGAACCAGGGGGTCACGATCAAGCAGCCGGTCCCGTTCAGCCACGAGCACCACGCCGCGCAACTCGGAATCGACTGCCGGTACTGCCACACCTCGGTCGAAAAGAGCTCCTCGGCCGGCATCCCCCCGACCGCGACCTGCATCAACTGCCACAAGCTCATCTGGAACGACAGCCCGATGCTCGCGCCCGTGCGCGAGAGCTTCCGCACGGGAAGACCCCTGAACTGGGCAAAGGTCTACGACCTGCCGGACTTCGTCTACTTCGACCACAGCATCCACGTGAACAAGGGGATCGGCTGCGCCTCGTGCCACGGACGGATCGACAGGATGCAGCTGACCTACCAGTACCCGTCGCTCCAGATGGAGTGGTGCCTCGAGTGCCACCGCAACCCGGAGAAGAACCTGCGCCCCCGGGACAAGATCTTCGACCTCGCATGGAAAGCAGACGACCAGGCGACCCTTGGCGCCGCCCTGAAGAAGGAGTACGGCATCCGTTCCGCACACGCCCTCACGAACTGCAGCACGTGCCACCGATGAAGGACGACATGCCGACCGCCGCCGGCCTGAAGGAGCGCCTCGCCTCGCAAAGGGGTCATGCGTTCTGGCGCAGCCTCGAGGAGTACTCGGGCAGTCCCGAGTTCGCGGAGATGCTCGGCCGCGAATTCCCGCAGCACGCCTCCGAGTGGGACGGGGGCCTCTCTCGGCGCCGTTTCCTCGAGCTTTCGGCCGCGTCGCTCTCCCTCGCGGGCCTCTCCGCGTGCGTCAGGCAGCCGCGCGAGGGCCTCGTCCCCTACGTGAGGCAGCCCGAGGAGGTCGTCCCGGGGCGTCCCCTCTTTTTCGCGACCTCCTCGACGCTCGGCGGGTACGCGACCGGCCTCCTCGTCGAGAGCCACACGGGCCGCCCGACGAAGATCGAGGGCAACCCGGACCATCCGGCCAGCCTCGGCGCGACGGACGCGTACTCGCAGGCGCTCGTCCTCTCGCTCTACGACCCGGACCGCTCGCAGACGATCCGGCGGCTCGGGCAGATCCGGACATGGGCGGACTTCACGGGCGAGCTCGCGGTACGGGTCAAGACCCACGCGGCCCTCCAGGGCGAAGGGTTCCGCATCCTGACCCAGACCGTCACCTCGCCGACGCTCGCCGCCCAGCTTCGCGCGGTTCTGGCGGAGATGCCGAAGGCGCGGTGGCACCAGTGGGAGCCGGTGAATCGCGACGCGGCGCGGGCGGGCGCCCGGCTCGCCTACGGGCAACCGGTCGAGACTCGCCACGACTTCTCGAGGGCCGACGTCGTCGTCGCCCTCGACGCGGACCCGTTCGTCTGCGGCCCGGGCTCTCTCACCGCCGCCCGAGCCTTCGCGCGCCGCCGGCGCGAGGCGGCCTCCGGC
>JBAUSZ010000419.1:0-5462 GCA_049581965.1 Thermoanaerobaculia bacterium
CACGGGCTCCGGGGCCGGCGGCGCGTAGGCGAACTGCACGAGTCCGCCGATGTTGCCAGGCGTGCTGCCGTACCGCGTCCAGCGGTCGATCGCGACGCGGACGGCGCCGGAGGCCGTGAAGTCGCCGAACGCGACGCGGCCGCCGAGGAGGGCCTCGGAGAAGTCGGGCGCCTGCGTGTCCCCGCCGTCGGAGTGGACCCGGTTGATCTCGCCGATGACCTTGAAGACGCGGGGCACGATCGGAACCGCCACCCCGAGGGTGTTCCGCCACTCGTTCGAGAGGTTGTAGCCGGAACCCGGGTCGCTCGGGGGCGCCGTGGGCGTGCCGAGCTTCCCCGTGAGGAGATAGCTCGTCTGGAACGTCACCCAGCCGTAGGTGAACGACGCGCCGAAATCGTAGTCCGCGCGGTAGGTCCCGAACGCGTTCACGTCGTTTCTCGACTGGGTCGGGATCGAGAGACCGGCGAAGACGGCCACGCGGACCGGGTCCTTCTGGTCGAGGAGGATCTTGGTGGCGATGCGCACCTTGTCCATCTCGGTGTGCGTGAAGCCGCCGGAGCGGGTGTAGCCGTTGATGACGCCCTGCCACAGGGACGCCCGGGCGTGGTACCGGTTCGAGCCGGTTCCGAGAACGATCTCCCAGCGGTCCGTGAGGCCGTAACCCAGGCTGCCTCCGGTTCGCATGAGGTCGTAGCGGAGCGGGTCGTCGGGGTAAGGGGTCGACCCGACGGCCGGCGCCGCGGTGCGGTTCCACATGCTCCAGGAGAAGCCCAGCGAGAAGCGGCCTGCAGGAAGCGTGTCTGCATTCGTGATCTCAAACAGGCCCGTCTCGCCCGAAAGGGTCGGGGCGACCTGCGCCCGCGCCGGGAGGGAGAGCACGAACCACGCGGCCGCGGCGAGGGACAGTCGGGTCCGCATTCGTCTCATCGAATCTCCTTTGCCGCCTGCGGCGGGCGTCGACGCCCGGGTCTGGCGGGGATGTGCCTCGAACCGATGCCCAGAAGACGGGAAATTGCCGATCGATTCTAACCCGTCCCGGCCCGGAAGGGCAAATGAGAGGAAGGAGTTACGCTCAGAGCAGGGGATTCATCTTCTCGCGGAAGGCCCTGGCAGCGGTCGGACCGTGCAGCACGGTGACCGCTTCCTCGAGCGTCCGGATGAGGTCGCGGACCACCTCGAGACCCCGGCCGCGGTCGAGTTCCGCCAGCGCGGACCGGTAGGGGCGCTCGATCGAGACGTCGCCCATGGCCCTCGCGGCGGCCTCGGCTTCCTGCTTCACCTTGGTGCAGAGGATCTGCAGGCTGCGCTTCTCATCCCCCTTGGCAAGGGCATTGAAGGCACCGCTGTGCGTCGAGACGTTCGTGAGGCTCTGGCCCGTCACGGGAGGCATCGGGGGCGGAGCGGCGGCCGCCGTCCGCCCGGGAGGGGCGGGGGCGGGGACCGCACGGGCCTTGGAGATCTCGACGAGCTCGGCCGTCACGAGGCCGTAAAGAGTCTTTGCGACGTCGAAGGAGGAGAGCCTGATGTCGCGCCCGATGTCCTCGATCGAGCGCTGGCCGTCCGTCTTCGTGACGACCTTCCACTCGAGGGGTGTGAGGGTTACGGGGCCCGACGCACCGTCGCGCGAGACGAGGACGGGGACCGAGTCGGTGCCCGGGATCTTCCGCGAGAGAATCTTCCACTCGTCGCTGCGCCGCGCCGCCTCCAGGAGGAGGTTCGTATTCGACCGCGTGATCGTCTGCGCGTCGCTCTCGACGCCCGGCGAGAACTGGAACGTTCCGTGGCTCCAGAGGGCGAGGGCGTAAATCGCGTCGTCGCCCTCGATGTCGCCGACCTTCGCGTGCGTGATCTGCCCGTTCTGGAGATAGACGTATCCCTTCTCGGACGCGCGCGTCATCGAGAACATGCCCGTCTTGCCCGAGACCGCGACCAGCTGGACGATGTCGGCGAGGGGCAACTCGTTCAGGGAACCTTGAAAAGACATCGGACGCCGGCAGCACGATAGCAGCCGGGGGGCGCTTCCCTCAACACGCGCTCAGCCTGCCGGTCGCCGAACGACGACGCGGGCGGCCGCGGTGAGCGCTTCCGGGCCGCGGGTCGCCCCGCGTCGGGCGACGACGAATCCGTGCGCGAGGGCGGCCGCTGCGGCGTCGGCCGCGTCCAGGGCGAGGCGCCTTCCGAGGAGCGAGGCGACCATGCGCCGCACCTGCTCCTTCTCGGCGGAACCGGTACCGGCGACGGCGCGCTTGACCTCGGCCGGCGTGATTTCCGCCGCCGGAATGCCGGCCTCGGCGAGGGCGAGGAGAAGAACGCCGCGCGCCTCGCCGAGCGCGATGAGGCTCTGCGCATTGACTCCCGCGAAGACGCGCTCGACGACGGCGGCCTGCGGGGCCTCGCGGGTGATGATGACGCCGAGGGCGTGGTGGAGGAAGGCGAGGCGCTCGGCGAACGGGAGCGAGGCCGGGGGACGGAGAACACCGGCCGCGGCGAGGCGTGGCGCGGCGGTGAACTCGACGACGGCCCAGCCGGCGGCGCGGCTCCCGGGATCGACGCCGAGAATTCTCACTCGCCGAGGTATTTCTCGTCGATGTCGCCGTTCGACCAGACCTTCTGGACGTCGTCGTTGTCTTCGACCATCTCGAGGAGCTTGAGGAGCGCCGGGCCCCTGTCGCCCACGTCGATCGTGCTCTGCGGGACCATCTGGATCTCGGCGGTCTGGACCGGGATGTTCTTGGCTTCGACGGAGGCCTTCACGGCTTCGAACGAGGCGGGGTCCGTCACGATCTCGAAGACCTCCGCGTCCTCCGTCTTGAAGTCCTCGGCGCCGGACTCGAGCGCGAGTTCCATCAGCGCATCTTCCTTGGCGGCGCTTTTCTCGACGGCGATGACGCCCTTCTTCGAGAACTGAAACGCGACGGCGCCGGACGCGGCCATGTTGCCGCCGTACTTCGTGAGGAGGTGGCGAATCTCCGAAGTCGTGCGGTTCTTGTTGTCCGTCATCGCCTCGATGAGGATCGCGGCTCCGCCGGGGCCGTACCCTTCGTAGACGATTTCCTCGTAGGTGACGCCCTCGAGTTCCCCGGTCCCCCTCTTCACCGCCTTGTCGATGTTGTCCGAGGGCATCGACGCTTTCTTGGCCGCTTGCACGGCGGAGCGCAGGCGCGGGTTGGAGTCGACGCTGCCGCCTCCAACCCTGGCGGACATCGTGATTTCCTTGATCAGCTTCGTGAAGAGGCGCCCGCGCTTCGCGTCGGCGGCGCCCTTCTTGTGCTTGATCGTGCTCCACTTGCTGTGTCCGGACATGGGCTCACCTCAGGCGCGATCGAGCCCGCGGCGTGCGCGTTCCTCGCGGCGGGACGGGCTCTTCGGGGCCGCAGAGTCTAACAGGGATGGGCTTCGAGAGCGCCGCCCTCACCCGACGCGATCAGCCGGACGGCGAGCCGGCGACCGGGGGCGGCGTCGGCCGGCCCGAGCCGCAGTCCGACCTCGAGATAGTGGTCCGTCAGGCCCCGCCCGCCGCGAAGCGCGACGAGATCGGCGGTGGTCCCCGCGGCGCGGGCGGCGAACGCCCGGGCCTTCCGCTCGCCGAGGCGGCGCAGCGTGCGCGTCCTCTCCGTGACGACCCCAAACGGAACGGCGGACACGCGATGCCACGCGGCAGCATCGGTCCCGGCGCGCGGTGAGAACGGGAAGACGTGGAGCGAGGCGAAGGGAAGCTCCGTCACGAAACGGAGCGTCTCGTCGAACTCCGCATCCGTTTCGCCCGGGAATCCGGCGATGAGATCCGTGGCGAGGTGGAGGCGCTCGTTGGCGCGGACGGCACGCTCCGTCAGGGCACGGTAGCGCGCCGGAACGATCCCGCGGCGCATCCGCCTCAGGACGGCGAGCGACCCCGACTGCAGAGGAAGGTGGAGGTGGGGGACGACGACGCGGGAGGATGCGACCCGATCGACGAGCTCCTCGCCGGCCTCCATCGGCTCGAGCGACGAGAGGCGCACGCGGCAGGAGGGCGGGCTCTTCTCGAGGTCGTCCAGGAGGCCCGCGAGGCCGTTGCGCCCGCCGCCCGCGAACGCCGCGAGGTGGATCCCGGTCAAGACGACCTCGGCGACGCCGGCTTCGCCCAGGTGTCGCACAGCGTCCGCGACGTCTTCGCGCGCCGCGCTGCGCTCGGCACCGCGCAGAAACGGGACGATGCAGAAGGCGCAGCGCCTCCGGCAGCCATCCTGGATCTTGAGGAACGCGCGCGTGCGATCCGCGTCGAGAAGCGCGCTCGCCGCGCCAGAGCGGGCGGGCATCGCGAAGAGGGCGGCATCTCGCGCTTCGACACCCCGTGCGACCTTTCCCGGAAGCAGGCCCGCGTCGTGTGCGTCGAGGAGCGCGGAAAGGCCGGGCCGCGCGTCCAGCGGGACGACGAGGTCGACCTCGCGCATCGCCGCGAGGGCGTCGGCGTCCTGCTGGGCGAGGCAGCCCGAGACGACGAGCGTCGCGGCGGGATTTTCGCGGCGGAGCCGGCGAACGAGGCGCCGGCCGTCGCGAAGGGCGCGGTCCGTGACGGCGCACCCGTGAACGAGGAGGACGTCGGCGTCGGCGCACGAGTCCGCGCGCGAGAACGGTGCCGCCGTCGCGCCGGAATCGACGCGGCTCACCTTGCAGCCGAGCGCCTCTGCGTGCACGCGACGGACTCGGGGATTCGTTGACACGTGCGACACGCGGGCGATAATAGATTTTTCGACAATGAAGTTTCTCCTGATCGAGTACGAGCCTCGCTACCTCGACCGCATTCGCGGCATCCTTCTTGCGCAACCGGACGTCGAGCTCCTCTCGGCTCGGGACGGCGAGGAGGGGCTGGAGATGTACAGGTCCGCCCGCCCGGACCTCGTTCTCATCTCGTCGGTGCTCCCGAAGATGCGGACGCCCGACGTCATCAAGGGAATGCAGGCGCTCGGACCGGCTCCTCCGATCATCCTCATGATGTCCGGCTACAAGGGCCGCAACAAGCGTGCGGACGCGCAGCGTGTCGGCGCGACGAGCATCCTCGAGAAGCCCTTCGCCGAGGACGCCTTCCACGCCGAGATCGCGATGGCGCTCGGTCTGAGACCCGTGTCCGACACGGCGCCGACGTCGGAGCCCAGGAGCTACACGAGCGGCCCGCTCCTCTCGTCCGACGACATCTTCGCGGACGTCCTGACAGGGCTCGGCGAGGGTGGCGCGAACGACACGGTGGCGGCGCCGCTCGTGACGATCCCGTCCCCTCCGCCCCCGAAACCCGTCTCGACGCCCGCGGCGGACCCGGCCGTGCGAAAGCGCCTCGAGCAGACGCTGTCGGGTCTCATGCCGGCCCCGAAGAAGCCGCTCACGGGTCCCTTTCCCGTGGCGGCCGAGGCGCCGAGGCCCTCCTCGGGCGAGCGCGCGGCCCGAGTGAACGTCGAGCAGGCCCTCGACGCGCTCACGCAGTCCGCGGG
>JBAUSZ010000420.1:0-4283 GCA_049581965.1 Thermoanaerobaculia bacterium
CTCTCCGGTCGTGCTCTTCGAGCGCCGCCGTCGAGACGAGCTCACCTTCTCGCCGAGTCCGTAGCGGGCGCGGCGCGTGCGCGAGGGTGCGTTCGCCGCACGCTTGCCCTCGCACGCGCCGTGCCCAGCGGACCGACGGTCAGACCGCCTAGGTTCCGCTCCCGATTGGCATCAGCGGCCCTGTCACGATCACCAGCGGAGATTCGGAGTCTCGAAGCGCCTGCGGCTCCCCGTAAAGGTCGAGATCCTTTGTCATCGCCGGGTCCGAGTAGTCGATGGTTCGGTCGCCGCCGCGGTCGGAGTACCGCACCTGATACGGTTTGTCGGTCTTGCGATAAGTGATGGCGGGCTCCCCGTCTCGGTCTACCACCATGACCTTGTGCACAGTCCCGTGGAGGCGTGACAGCGCCTCAGCCACCACGTCAAGCCACTTCGGTCGGCGGTCAGGGTCCAGGGCCATGATGCATCCGCCGGTCGATAGGATTCGTTCGTTCGCGTGGTCCGGAGGCTGCGTGGCACAGTGCGACCAGAAGCATTCCAGCTTCTTCGCCCGCGCCTCTCTTCCAAGCTGGGCCAACGCTCCGAAGCAACCTTTTCCCACCTCGAGCTCGTCAGCTTTCACTGCCTCGACCCCGAGCCACCAGAAGGCGTCGAGGCAGCGGTACAGGTAGTTGGCGTCTCCGACTGCGATCGCTTCCTGTCCGAGAATCTTGATTTGCCGCGGGAGATAACCAAGGTCGTGATGGAAGAGCGGATCGGTTTTCCCAGCCTCGATGCCCTTCTGTGCCGCCTGGCGCGCCACGACGACCGGAATCAAAGCACTCGAAGCGCCAGTGTCACCTTTGTGAAGAAGCCGTTTCGCGACCTCGGACATCTCCCACATCACGACGACCACGACATCTGACGTCTGCGCGTTCTCACCTGATCGCTTCCACACGAATCCGGCGCACGTATCTAGAAACTTGGTCGCGGATGTTTCAGTCTTATCGAGCTCACATGCGGCCGTGCCCAGCCGGTGAATCGCCTCTCTCGCATGGCGCTCCAGTACCCGCCGTACGTTGAGGTCCAAGGACTCACCGCTTTCCTTCCACTCTCCCACGGTCCGGGCCGCCTCCAGCGCCTGCGTCACGACGCGTTGAAAGGTGTGCAGGTCTGAATTCTGGATCGCGATGCTGCCAAGGCTCGCAAGGAGGTTGAAGGGATCGTCAGCTCGCGTCTCAGGCGCCGTGCGGGTCTCATACTCGTGCGTCGGCATGCCGCCGGGCTTCGATAGCTGAAGGTCCTCGAGCTCCTTCAGGTGCGCCCGTATCTCTTCGACGAATTCGTTCAAGAAAGCGCCGAGTGCACGCGGGGAGACAGCCCGGCTCAAGAGGGCCACGGCGCTAGCCTCGCGGCGCGCGAGCATTCCGAGAAGTACGCTGGCAGACGCCACTAAGGGAATCGAGATCAGCGCGATCGTCGGGAGCCACGTCCGAGTCGCAACGAGCCCGACCAGCGGGGCGATGGCCAGGACCAGGACGGCCACCGAGGCAGCAAGCTGAAGAGGCGAGACTCCGCGAAGGACGGCGCGATACGGCGAAAACTGGTACTCGAGAAACGAGAAGTTGACCGCGAAGATCGCGATGGTGACGTTGATCGTCAGGAGCGCTGGCTCAAGCCCCGTTTGTTCTTTGTGCCACCCTAAATAGCCGAGGACTCCGGAGAGCGCGAGCGGGGCGAGCCAAAGCCACCTCATAGCGTGGCCGCTGTTCCGGCTCACAGAGTCCTCCCGAATTCGACAGCCAGCTTGCGCAGAAGAATACCGGCGAGAGAGCAAGCCGGCATCCGCTTCGATTTACGCACGCCGCTGCTCCGCTGGCTGCGGTTCGCTCGGTAAGCGGGCCTCTCGACTCCTCTTCCACAGGAGAAACAGCCCAGCCGCGCCCAGCAACCAGACTATGGCGTTTTCGAGGGCCAAGAGCAGCACGTTCAGTCGTATCGCCGCACCGCTCTCGGCTCCGAATGGCCACCAGAACCGCCGGAGGGCGCCCGTCCACTCGCCACCGGCGAGGTGCACGGACAAACGCATCAGAGTCTTGATGGGAAACACCACCACTGGTGAAAGCGCGCTCGCGGTTGACTTTGCAGCGCCTGAAAGTGGCCAGTACGAGAAGAGATCTCCAGCGGGTGGCGGGTTGTCGAAGGCTGCTACCGGCTCAAGGTAGGAGTTCGACACAACGAGGTACTGGAGGATCACAAATGCCGCCGCTGCGACCATAACGCGATAGCGCGGAACGCGCGGTCTTTCGATGGCCGGGATGCTCAACGACACGATCGACCTCCAGTGCAGAGTGGAACGCGCTCGCGGAAGAACTGCTCAAGGGACTGGTCGGGGAGCGAAAGAGCGGTGAAGTCGGCGCTCTTGGAGAACCGGAGCAGTGGCCGATCAAACAGCAGCCAGTAATTGACCACACCACTCTGAGGCCAGTCATAGGTCCCGTTGAAGGTTGGCATCTGGTGGCGCCATCGGTCCGGCCTCGCCTGCATCAACCAGTCACTCTCGTACCCAGACACGCTCGAATCCAGAATCGGCTCATGCCGGAGGTCCCCGTGCTGCGACGCGTTTGTATTTACAGCCATCTCAGTGTAGATGCCCACGAGGACAAACCCGTTCACTGCCTTGAAGCCGACATCCTGACTCGGAGCCGCGTGAGCGCGATACTTCTGCGCAGTGACGATACCGAACCCGTGGGCAACCTCATGTGCGAGGAGGTTGACGAGCCGGCTGCGGAACACGACGTCGGGTGACACGTTCGTTGCGCTCCATAGCGCTGAATCCGCGTTTCGGGGAACCTTCGGAAGATTCTCTGCCAAAGCACTTCCGGCTAGGCCTCGATAGGTTGTCTCGAGGTTGAGCCCCATGAGCGGAGTCGCACCCAGATCTAAACTTGGGTCGATGAGGGGAAACGCCGCCTCGTTGTTCGTGCACCCGTAGTTGACCGCCTGAGTTGTGCTGGGGTCCACGCAAGCGTCTGGTCTGGATATCGATCGGCGAAGGCGATGCGTGAGGAAAGGCCGCGGCAGGTCGCTGCGTGTACTGACTATTAGGTTCGCGCCTGCATCGACGAAGAGTTGTGAAGCTCCAGTCGCCACCTGGGCGAGGAACGCGTCGACCGTTGGTCTCGAGAGCGGAGCCACATATACCGCTGGGAGATACGTAGCGTCGAGATCTGTCTGAGCGCCGGAATCGGCATCAAACCACACGCGCTGCCCTACGCTCACGATCCACTCGTTGTCGCAGACATCAAACTGAGGCTTGTCGGTCACGCAGATCGGATCCCCGATCGTGCTTTCCGCCGAGCTCTGGTTGAGCGCCCACTTCGCCCGTAGCCTGTAGAGGCCGGGCTTTACGGTCTGGCCAGCCTCCGGGTGACCCTGCGGCAGAATCGTCTGGAACATGCCGGAAGCAGGGAAGGTTCGGGTATCACCTGTAATGCCGTTCTGAGCGCTTCCGAGGGGCAGCCCTCCCATCGTCCGAAGGTCGCTCGTAAGGTTCAAGGCCTGTCCTGACGCGTTAATCCACGTGTCGAACGTGAAAACGGCGTCGTCGTCCACGTTGAAAAGCTTCGTTGATATCCAGCCGTTCGCGCCGAGCCGTGCCGTTGCGGTGATCCGATCCCGTCCGCTGGTGACGCCATCGAAGTTCGGCGTCGCGTCCGTGATTTCTACCAGCCGCGTTAGCGCTTTCTGGAGCTTCGTAGTCGCCGTGCTCCCCGATCGAATGCGCCTCTGGAGAACTGTGTACCTCCCACTCGGAGGCGCAATCGGGCCCACGAGGGCTTGTCTTGCCATGAAGGAAGACCAGTGCGTCGCGACAGATTTCAGCGGTGCCACGGCGAGCATCGACGGCGGTGGATCCGGGGACACAATCGAAATCAGGTCGGTCAGGAATACCGAGCTCTTGCCGAGTCGGCGGAAACTGACGTTCTGCAATCCCGTTTCCACGTCGGTGTCGTCGTTCTTCAGAATCACGTCGGCCTGGTAGGTATCCGCTGTTTGGACCGGGTCGACTTCACGGACATAGACCGCTCGATCGATCGACATATTCAGCGTGGTCGTCACGCGCTGGAAGTTCTCATCGAGCAATTCCGGGCTCTGCACGACGCACAAAGCGAAAGCGCCTTTGAATTCGCCCGCCGGCGTCGGATCCACCGTCAGCCCCGGCAGCTGTCTGATTCGGTAGATCTGGTCGAGGGACTCGATCTTGATGTAGTAGTTGCCGGGGTTCGTGGGAGCCCGGAGAA
>JBAUSZ010000421.1:0-1710 GCA_049581965.1 Thermoanaerobaculia bacterium
GTACTCGTCGAACTGGTCGTGCAGGTAGCGCACCGGCGTGTGGCAGTAGCAGAGGTGGAAGCCGCTCGCGCCCCTCCTCGCGTTCTTCGCGACGCAGTGCGACGTGGAGACGACGAGGTCGAAGCCCGAGACGTCCCAGGTCTCGGCGGCCGCGAAGAAGAGGGGGAGGAGCGCCCGGTAGTTCCGGCGCGGGGAAACGATCCGTTGCAGAAAAGTCGTCCGGATGTCCCGCGCCTCGATCTCGGGATGCTGCGAGCCGGGGAAGTGGAAGAGAGTGAAAACAGGCGCCTCCGGAAACATCCGAACGAGTTCGAGGAGCACCTTCTCGCCGCCTCGGGTCCCGGTCAGCCAGTCGTGGACGAGGGCGACCCGGGGATTTTCCTCGAATGAGTCTGAATGCGACGCGCCGCCGAAGGGCGCCGAGGCGCCCCCGGCCGCTCCGGCCGCCCGCGCCCTTCTAGGAGATTTCTTCATAGATCTTCGCCGTCTGCTCCGCCACGGCGTCCCAGGAGAACTGCCGCGCCCGCCCTCTTCCTTTCTTTCTCAGCAGATTTCTCTTGTCCTCGTCCCCCAGGAGCGCGTTCAGCGCCGAGGCGATCGTCGTGGCGTCGTGCGGGTTGAAGAACACCGCCGCCTCGCCCCCCGCTTCGTGAAGGGCCGGGAGGTCCGAACACGCGACGGGCGTCCCGGCCGCGTGCGCCTCGAGGACGGGGAGGCCGAAGCCCTCGGCGAAGGAGGGGAGGACGAGGGCATCCGCGAGAGCGAGCAGTGCGGGCACCTCCTCGTCCGGCACCCAGCCGACGGCCGTCGCGCCCTCGGGCAGGTCTCGGCGTGGAGGCACGCCCGCCAGGACGAGCGAGAGCCCGGGATGTTCGGCTCGTACGTGCGGCCATGCGCGGAGAAGCCCCTCGAGGTTCTTGTGCGGCTTGTCGTTGCCGAGGAAGAGAAGATAAGAGGAGATCTCTTTCGAAAGTGACTCGGGGCGGGGAGGCCGGTCGTTCGTGGACGCGACGCTCTCGCCCGGTCCTCCCGCCCCATCGCGCGCCTCCGCCGTCTCGGTTCGGGCCGCCGCCACTCGCTCTCCCCATTCGAAGAAATCTCCCCTCACGCCATTCGGAATCACGACCACCTTGCCGGCCTGCTCGGGTCCGAAAGCGAGAATTTCCTCCTTCGTGGCCTCCGAGACCGTGATGACACGTGCCGAGCGGCGGAGCGCCCGGCCGACCATCCAGCGCGCGTACGCGCGTTTCCACGGCGAGCCGTGCTCGGGCCTCGTGAGGTGCATGAGGTCGTGGATCGTCACGACGGTCGCCGCCGGTGGCGAGACGGGCACGACGTAGTGCGGAGCGTGGAAGACGGACGGCCTCAGGCGCGCGATCGCGCCGCGCACCGCGAAGAGCTCGGCGACCGAATAGTGGCGCGCGTCGCAGGCGACGGGCGCGACGCCTGGAGGGAGGAGGACGTCGTCGCCGGGATGGACGGTCGCGCAGAGGTCCCAGCGGTCTTGCCGCACGAGGCCGCCGAGGAGGCCCCGGATGTAGCTCCCGATCCCGAAGTCGCCGACCTTGCGGGCGTCCAGGAGGACGCGGGGCCGCGTCACCCGAGCGCCTCCTCGAAAAGCGTGCGCATCTTCCGTGCCGCCGAGCTCCAGGTGAAGGCGGCGGCCCGCGCCGGCCCCTTCGTGGCTGCGGCGCGCCGGAACGCCTCGTA
>JBAUSZ010000422.1:0-6159 GCA_049581965.1 Thermoanaerobaculia bacterium
CCCCTGCCGGATGCTCGACACGCGCGGCGCGGGAGCGCCCGCGCTCGCGGCGAACGCCCGCCGCGACGTCGTCCTGACGGGGGCCTGCGGGATTCCGGCCACCGCGAAGGCCCTCTCCGCGAACCTGACCGTCACGGGTCCGTCTTCGACGGGGAACCTCGTCGCGTTCCCCGGGGACCTCGCGCAGGCGCCGGGCGTGAATACGCTCAGCTTCGGCGCCGGCCGGACGCGAGCGAACAACGCGGTGCTCCTCCTCGGACGCGACGGCTCGGGCGCCGCCTCCTTCACCGCCGCGATGCCCTCCGGGACGGTCCACCTGATCGTGGACGTCAACGGCTGGTGGGAGTAGCTGCGCCTCCCCTGCCCGTACCGTTGACAAACGTCTGAACCCGGATAGTCTAGAGCACAAGAGACTCAGACTCGTTCATGGGCGATTCCGTGCAGGCGTCTGCATTTGTTCTGAAGGAGGAGGCTCACATGTTCCGTCCGCGGATCACGGTCCTGGTGCTCTGCACCGTTCTCGCGACGTTTCGGGCCACGCCGGCTTCCGCCCAGCCCGCGACGGGCACGATTGCCGGCACCGTCAAGTCCTCTGCCGGTGGCGCCGTCGGCGGCGCGCCGATTGCGGTGACCGAGCAGGAGAGCCACGCCACGAGGGTCGTCAGGACCAACGCCACCGGCGCGTACGAGGCCACGGGCCTCGCGCCCGGGATTTACCAGGTGACGGTCGACGTCCAGGGCTTCCGCGTCGCGGTCAAGAAGGACCTCACCGTCGCGGCCGGAGCCCGGGTCGCCGTGGACTTCACGCTCGAGTTCCGGTTCGCCGCCGAGACGAAGGTCACGGCGATGAAGCGCGAGGACACGATCGAATCAACGCCCGTCTCCGTCGCGGCTCCGACGGAGGAGACCCTGCGGGAGCGGGGTGCCGAGACCCTCGAGGACGTCGCGGTCAACGTCGCCGGGTTCAGCATCCAGAACCTCGGGCCGGGCCAGAGCACGGTCGCGATGCGCGGCGTCTCGTCCGGCCAGATCGCCCGTGACCAGCCGGGCGTCAAGGAGCAGGTCGGCGCCTACCTCGACGAGTCGGTCATCTCGATGTCCCTCTTCACGCCCGACCTCGACTTCTTCGACACGTCCCGCGTCGAGGTCCTCCGCGGGCCGCAGGGGACCCTGTTCGGCTCGGGCTCTGAGTCGGGCACGGTCCGCTACATCACGAACCAGCCCGAGCTCGGCCTGGCGAAGACCTTCGCCGAGCTCACGGGCGCGACGTCGACCCACGGCAGCCAGAGCGGCAGCGCGAAGGCGGGCTTCAACGTCCCGCTCGGCGAAAAGGCCGCCTTGCGCACGGCTGTCTACTACGACCACACCCCCGGGTACATCAACGCCGTCCAGCCCGACCTGAGCGTCAAGAACAACCTCAACGGCGGCGACCGGATGGGCTTCCGCGCGGCCCTCCTGATCGCTCCGAGCGACGGCGTCACGATCACCCCCCGCCTCGTGTACCAGAGAGCCACGTCGGACGGATGGAACCGTACCGACGTTTTCAACATCCTCGGCAACCCGTACACGACGACGCGGCCGAAGGTCTTGCTCGGGGATCGCGAGCAGTTCACGCAGATCCCCGAGCCTTACACGGACAAGTTCCTGCTCGCCGACCTGACGATGAAGTTCAAGTTCGGCAGCGTCCTCGTGACGTCGGTCACCTCGTACACCCACCGCGACATCCTCGTCGTCCGCGACGCGGGCGCGCTGACGTCGAGCATCACGGGCGGGAGCTACGGGATGCCCGCATCGATCTACACCCTCGACTCGCCGCTGAACGACGCCACGAAGGCGACCGGCTGGACGCAGGAGCTCCGCGCGTCCGGGACCGCGGGCCCCCTCCAATGGGTCGCCGGCGGCTTTTACTCGGACAACGAGCGCGCGTACAGCCAGCAGCTCCACGTCGGGGGCTACGAGGCCCTCGCGGCCCTGGTGCCGAGCGGCCTCCGGAACACCCGGACCGTCGCGGGCAAGGACGTCCTCTTCTACTCGGACCTCAACTACAAGCTCAAGCAGTTTGCCCTCTTCGGTGAGGCGACGTTCGCCTTCACGAAGGAGCTCAGCTTCACGGCCGGCCTCCGCTACTACCACTTCAGCGAGGACAAGGCGCAGGTCTTCGACGGCCTCTTCGGCTCGGGCGCCGACGGGAAGCCCGTGTCGCAGCCCGGCACGACGGACGCCAACGGCGTCGCCCCGCGCTTCATCCTGAGCTACAAGGTCAGCGACTCGACGACGCTGAACGCGCAGGCCGCCCGCGGCTTCCGCCTCGGCGGCGTCAACGACCCGACCAACTACAACCTGTGCACGCCGCAGGACCGCATCACGTTCAGCGGCTACGAGACCTGGAAGGACGAGACGGACTGGAACTACGAGGTCGGGGTGAAGACGAGGTTCCTCGGCGGGAAGGGGTCGCTCGGCGTCGCAGGCTTCTACACCGACATCACCGACCTGCAGGTCACGGTGACCGCCGGCTCCTGCTCGTCGCGCCTGATCTTCAACGTGCCGAAGTCCCGAAGCGTCGGGGGCGAGTTCGAGCTCGGATACACGCCGAACGATCACTTCGACTTCTCGCTTTCGGCGGCCTACGCGGACTCGCAGGTCCGCTCGACGATCCCGGGGACGTCCGACCTCGTGGCGTCGACGGGCATCCGCGAGGGCAACCGCCTGCCGAGCGTGCCGAAGTTCCAGATGGGGGTGTCCGGCACGTACCAGCAGGACGTCGCGCCCGGGTTCCAGGGCTACGCGACCGCGACCTACAATCACATCGGTTCGCGCTATACGCAGCTCGCCGACCAGGAGGCGGGCGTGGGGACGCTGAACCTGAACTCGTTCGGCGCGAACACGATTGGCGGGCCCCTGACCCAGGGGACGTTCACGTTCGACCCGTTGATGCCGGCCTACGACCTCGTCAACCTGCGCTTCGGCGTGCGGCACGGCTACTGGGACGTCGCCTTCTACGTCAACAACCTCACCGATGAAAGCGCGTCTCTCGCCCTCGACCGCGAGCGCGGATTCCGCGCCCGCGTTAGCTTCCTGACGAACCAGCCGCGAACGTTCGGCATCACGAGCCGGTTCGACTTCTAGGTCCTTTCGGAGCCGAGGGCGCCTCGAAGGAGCTTCGGGGCGCCCTCGTTCGTCTCAGTAGACCGCCCGCCTCTGGACCTTCTGCTTGGTGGCGAGGCTGAAGCGGGGCTCCACGTCCCCGCCCTCCACGAGGCGGGCGGTCACGTACTCGCCCACGGCCGGGCCGTGCTTGAAGCCGTGGCCCGAGCCGCCGCCCACGAGCCACACGTTGTCGCGCTCGGGATGGCGGTCGATCAGGAAATCGCCGCTCCCCGTGTTCTCGTACTGGCACACCTCACTGGCGACGAGCGGCGCGTCCTTGAGGCCGGGAAAGCGGCGGGCGACGAAGTCGCGGACCGTGGCCAGTGTTTCGGGTGTGACGACGCGGGACCCGGTGTCCGGATCGAACGCGGGGCCGTGGCGGTCGGGAGCGACCTTGAAGCCGCGGCCCTTGAAGTCCGGCAGGCCGTAGATCTCCTCGGCGAAATCCACCCACACCGGCATCGCGGGCGATCGGAAACGCTCGTCGCCCGGAGGGGGACCGAAGTAGAAGATCTCCTGGCGCGTCGGGAAGATGCGCTCGCCGAGGAGATCGGGAAAGACTTTCGGCAGCCAGGGACCGCAGGCGAAGACGAACGTGCCCGCCGAGACGGTCCTGCCGGACCGCGTCGCGATCGAGCCGAGTCGTCCCGTGCCTTCCGGCGGGACGACGGCCTCCTGCAGATACTCGACCCCGGTCGCCTCCGCCATCTGGACGACGGCCTGGACGGCGTGGAATCCCACGAGAAAGCCGCTGTCGGGCTCGTAGATCGCCCAGTTGTTCGGGCCGAAATCGATCTGCGGCCAGCGGCGTTTCATCTCGGCGCGGTCGAGCCGTTCGTGGACGACATCGAGCCGCTGCAGCGTCGCCAGCGTCTTCGTCGTCAGCGGGTCTTCGCCCCGGGCCATCCAGAGGACGCCGGCCTTCTGGAACACCGAGGGCCGGCCCAACGGAAGAAGGAGCGATTTCCACGCGTCGAGGGAACGGGCGGACCAGCGCGTGTAGATCTCCTGGTCGCCGTACCCCATGCGGATGACGCGAGTCTGGCCGCCGGAGCTGGCGCGGGCGTTGCCCGGGCCGTAGGCGTCCAGAAGAACCACCCGACGCCCCTTCCGCGCCAGGGCGTACGCGGTCCATGCTCCGAAGACGCCGGCCCCGACGACGGCGACGTCGTAGGGCTTGGCGCCCGACATGCCGGCCGCCCGGGCGCCGGCGACGGCCGGGAGCAGCGTGGCGCCGAGCGCCCCCGCGCCGGCGGCCTTGACGAACTGGCGGCGCGTCGACCCCATCCCGCGAAGATATCAGCCCCGCATTCCAGGGCTCTCCGTCGCTCCGGCCCGGCCCGAGGACGTCAGTCTTCGTCCGCCGCGCGCTTGTCGCGCGCGAGCCTCAGCGCCTTCTTGAAGCGCGGATCCCTCCTCAGCGAGTCGAGGTCTTCGTCGTCCTCCATGTGGCTGGCGGAGGTGAAGCCCGCGTCGATCGCCTGGAAGAGCCGTTCGAACGCCTTGTCCTTGTTTCCGCTGCGTGCCTCCGAGCACGCGAGGTTGTAGAGGGTCAGCGGCTTGCGGTACCCGCGCTCGAGCGCCTTGCCGAGCGCCTCGGCTGCCGGCGCGGGGCGGTCGGCCATGAGCTGCGCGTACCCGAGGTTGTACCAGGCGCGGCCGATCTCGGGGTGCGCCTTCGCGACGTCCTCGTAGCGCGGGACCTCGCCCCGCCACGCCGTGCGGCGCGTGTGCGGCAGGATGTTCCCCATGAGGCCCTCGAAACCCGCGCCCAGCGAGAGGTCCTCCGCGAGATCGAGGAGCTGGGTGAACCGCTTCTCCCCGTGCAGGGCCTCGAGATCGTCGTCCTTCGCCATGTGGCGGGGGTCGTCGTAGCCTTCCTCGAGCGCCTTCTGGAGCGTGTCGAAGGCCTCGGCCTTCTTGCCGGCTCGCGCGAGCGCACAAGCCGCGTTGTAGTACGAGGCGCCGGGCCGGTATCCGGCGGCCGCCGACGCCCGGAATTCCTTCTCGGCGAGCTCGTACCGGCCCTCGCCCAGAAGCTCCATGCCGGAGCGGTAGAGCGCGGCGCCGTCCCTGGCCTGGGGACGCGACGGCGGGACCGCCTCGGCGCGCGGGCCGACGCCCATGGAAAGGGCCGCAAAGAGGGCCGCGGCCAGGGCCCCGACGGGTTTCGGATGGCTCTTCATGCCGAGAGATACGCGGGCCGCGGGAAAGGGTTCCGGAAGTTACTTCGCCTCGAGCATCTTCTTGACCCGCGCCGTGAACATCCCGAAAAGCCTCTGGCCGACCGCCGTGTTCTTCGCGACCCATTCCGCGTTCTGGAAGGCGATCGGGGACACCTCGCGGCGGAGGTCCTCGAGGTACGGGGCGACGCGGGCGAAGAGGAACATCCCCTCCCCGTTCGACTCGAGGAAGTAGTCCGCGTTCACGATCCCGTGCTTGACCGTGCCGTAGACCATCTCCCAGTACGTGTTCGTCTGGCGCCACGGCGCGTTGAGCGGGTGGTCGAACTTCGTGACCGCCAGGACGTCCGCGAAGGATTTCGGCCAGAAGTCGCGATTGATCGCGTTGCGCGATTCGCGCATCACGGCCTCGCGCCGCAGCTCGTAGGCACGGAACGCGAGCTCGGCGTCGCGGTGGTCGGGGTTTTCCTTGCTCATTGCCTCAGCCTCGCATCGGGGTGTAGCCCGTGCAGAAATGCTCGACCATCTTGAGGTCCACCGTCGGGCGCGGCGTCCTCCCGTTCGAGCGCAGACGGAAGATCTCGAAGCGCACACCGGGCCGCGCGACCGGGCGCACGGAGAGGCGGTGGATCGCGTCCGGCGTGATCGCGTACGCCCCGCACTCCTCGCAGTCGACCGAAACGCCCGTCAGGGACGACGCGAAGAGCGGATGCTCCTCGCTCACCGAGGCCGGGAAGCTGCACAAAAAGCAGGTCTCGACGGGGGCCGAGGGCGCATCGGACATCGGGCGGGAGTCTACCTCCGCGCCCGTGTAGGCTTGGCCCCATGA
>JBAUSZ010000423.1:0-4229 GCA_049581965.1 Thermoanaerobaculia bacterium
GCGGTGGGCCGGGCGGAGGCGAGGCGCTCGGCGGCGGTCTGGAGGGCGACGTCGAGGTCGGCCTCCGAGCGGGCCGCCACGCGCCGGGCTTCGACGCAAAGCCCGTACGCCGCCGCGACGCCGATGAGGGGGGCGCCTCGAACGGCGAGGCTCCGGATCGCCTCGGCGGTCTCGAGGGCGCTCGTGCACTCGAGGACGACCTCCTCGTGGGGAAGGAGGCGCTGGTCGAGAAGCCGCAGAATCCCGCTCTCGTAGGAGTAGGCGACGACCGCGGTGGAGGGCGCGGGACGGTGCACCGCCCGACTATAAGCGCGGCGTCGCTTAAGATCGGACGGCCTCATCCGCAGGAGGACCCATGGCGGACCTTCCTCCCTCAATCACGAGACTCGATCTCGAAGGAAAGCGCGTCTTCCTCCGCGTGGACTTCAACGTCCCGCTCAAGGACGGGGTCGTCCGCGACGACACCCGCGTCGTCGAGGCGCTTCCGACGATCCTCCTTGCGAAAGAGCGCGGCGCGCGGCTCGTTCTCGCCTCGCACCTCGGCAAGGCCAAGGGCACGCCCGATCCAAGGTACTCGCTCGCGCCGGTCGCGCGGACTCTCGAGCAGCGACTCGGCGCCCCCGTCGCCTTCGCGCCCGACTGCGTCGGGCCCGTCGCCGAGGCCGCCGCGGGGGCCCTCGCGCCAGGCGGCGTCCTTCTCCTCGAGAACGTCCGCTTTTACCCGGGCGAGGAGGCGAACGACGCCGCGTTCTCGGGACGGCTCGCGGCGCTCGGAGAGGTCTACGTGAACGACGCCTTCGGGACCGCCCATCGCGCGCACGCGTCGACGGCGGGCATCGTGGGGTACTTCCCGAGGGACCGCCGCGGAATCGGGCTCCTCATGGAGAAGGAGCTCAAGGGTCTCGCGAAGGTCGTGACGGACATCGACCATCCATTCGCGGCAATCCTCGGCGGGGCGAAGATCCTCGGCAAGATCAAGGCGCTCCAGGCGCTCGTCGAGAAGGCCGACGTCGTCCTCGTCGGCGGCGGAATGGCGAATCACTTCGTCGCCGCGCTCGGCCTGAACGTCGGGACGTCCCTCCTCGAGCCCGAGGGCGTCCCCGTCGCCCGCGCGATCCTCGACCGGTGCAAGGAGCGGGGCGTTTCGCTCGTCCTCCCGTCGGACTTCGTGGTCGCGCCGTCGCTCGAGAAGGCGTCCGCGGCGAAGACCGTTCCCATGAACGCGATCCCTTCCGGCTGGGCCGCCTTCGACGTCGGAGAGAAGACCCTCGAGATGTTCCGGCGCATGACGAAGGACGCGAAGACGATCTTCTGGAACGGCCCGATGGGCGTCTTCGAAACGAAGCCCTTCGACGCCGGCACGCTCGGCGTCGCGAGGCTGCTCGCCTCTTCCTCCGCCTTCACCGTGGTGGGCGGCGGCGAGAGCGTCGAGGCCGTGAAGGACGCCGGGCTCGCGGGCTCGATCTCGCACGTCTCGACCGGGGGTGGCGCGTCCCTCGACCTCGTGGCGGGCGAGAAGCTCCCCGGGGTCGAAGCGCTGCGGTGAGGACCTGACGATGCGCCGCCTCGTCGTCGCGAACTGGAAGATGTACCGGACGCCGTCGGCGTCGCTGGCCCTCGCCGAGCGCCTCCTCGCCGCAGGCGTCCCGCCGGGCGTCGACGCCGGCCTCGCACCCTCCTTCGGCGCGCTCGAGCGTATCGGCCGGCGGCTCGCGGGAACCTCCTTCGCCCTCGCGGCGCAGGACGTCTCGCCCGACAAGGAGGGCGCCTTCACGGGGGAGGTCTCGGCCGCCAGCCTGAAGGAACTCGGGGTCTCGCGGTGCATCGTCGGGCACAGCGAGCGGCGGCAGCGGCACGGCGAGACGGGCGCGCTCCTCGCGCGCAAGATGGAACGGCTCGCCGAGGCAGGGATCGCGCCCCTCTTCTGCGTCGGAGAGACGCGCGCCGAACGCGACGGGGGGCGGACGGCCGCGGTCCTCGCGGCCCAGCTCGGAGCGCTGGATGGCTTCAAGGACCCGCCCGCCGGGCTCGCGCTCGCCTACGAGCCGGTGTGGGCGATCGGCACCGGCCTCGCCGCGACGCCCGAATTAGCCGCCGACACGCACGCCGTCCTGAGGGCCGCCCTCGGGGCGCGTTGGGGCGAAAGCGTCGCCGGGTCGATCCGCATTCTCTACGGGGGCTCGATGACGAAGGCGAACGCCGAGGCCCTCTTCGGTCAACCGGGCGTGGACGGGGGGCTCGTGGGCGGGGCCTCGCTCGACCCCGTTGAGTTCGGCGCAATTCTCGCGGCCGGCGCCTAGGAGCTCGGGACCGGAAGGGCCCGGAGGTCGCGGCCGGCCCACGTTTCCGCTATCATCTGCGGCCCCGCCGATCTCGTCCGCGAGCGCAGTGGCGGGGCCCGGAGATTCACCGCATGTGGCTTTACGTTCTCGTTCCGATCTACGTCATCGTCTGCGTTTTTCTGATCCTCGTCGTCCTCCTCCAGCAGGGCAAGGGTGCGGACGTTTCGGCGGCGTTCGGTGCCTCCTCTTCGCAAACGACCTTCGGCGCCCGCGGCGCGACGACGCTCCTCGAGAAGATCACGACGTGGTCTTTCGTCGTCTTCTCGGTCCTCGCGGTCACGATCTCGCTCATCCAGGCGCGGCGGCCCGGCTCCGTCCTTTCCAGGACCGCGAAGACGGCGTCGCCGGTCAGGTCGGCGCTCCCCGCGAGCCCGGCACCGGCCACCGGATTCCCGGCGGCTCCGGCTTCCCCGGCGGCCGCCCCCGCGAACGCCCCGGCGCCGGCGACCCGGTAGTTTTCGGTTAAGATCCCCCTCCCTCGCGTGAGGGTGCCCTGGTGGCGGAATTGGTAGACGCGCACGTTTGAGGGGCGTGTGGAGCAATCCGTGCCAGTTCGAGTCTGGCCCAGGGCACCAATCCTCTCGCTCGCGCTCCGTCGACGGCCCGGAGCGGGGCGGGGCAAGGAATCGGCGGCGCGGTTAGTTGCGCGCGGCCGGAGCGTCCGCGACGAAGAGGCGGACGTCGCCGTTCACGGTCTCGACGGCGAGGCTCTCCTTGCCCCCGTTGATCGAGCCGCGGGCCTCCTTGGGGCCCCACTTGCCCTCGATCGTGACGGGAAACTCGGACTGGATCCGGCCGTTCGTCGTCTGGAGCGCGCAGCGGATCGACGACTCCTTCGCGCACGTGACCGTCACGGATCCGTTCACGGTCTCGAGGCTCGCCTGGCGCATCGCGCCGGCGAACGAGACCTCGACGGACCCGTTCACCGTGTTCACCCGAAGCGGGCCGTCCTGACCCTCGACCTTCACCGCTCCGTTCACGCTGGAGAGGACGAGGTCGCCCGTGCGTCGGGACGCGCCGAGCCGGCCGTTCACGGTCTCGGCCTCGAACGCGATCGCGGCGGGCAGGGTGATCTGATAGGAGACCTCGGCCGAGCCCGACCGCCCGAAGAGGAACGCCGGGAAGAAGGATCCCCTCTTCGGCAGGATCGTCTCGATCTCGATCGACGCGCCCGTCTTGGTCACGCGGATCTCGGTGTCCCTGAGCAGGTCCGCGTCGGACGCGCGGCGCACCGTCTTGACCGCGACGACCCTCAGGTGCTCGCCGCCCGACTCGATGTTCACGGCGCCGTTGACGTTCTGGAGGCGCACCTTGCGCACACCCTGAAGCTCGTAGGTCCTCTCGAAACGCTCCTGCGTGGCCTCCTCGGCGCGAGCGCCGGTGGCCGCCAGAAACGCGAGTGCGAGCGCTCCGCCCCAAAGAGAGAATCGGGCGGCCGGAACGCGGGACCGGGGTGTGGCGTGCATGTCGACTCCCATCAAGGAGAACGAGGTTACCGGGGGAAAGGTTTCGCGGCAGGCGATCAGGCTTCCACGAGTGCCGTTCGGGCTAGCCGGTCACCCGGGCGACGGCCGTCGCGGCGCCTCATAACCGAAGCGATTTCAACGAGATTCCAGCCAGGGACGAGCAGGGGCAGGTTCCTCAGGACGGATGCCGCGAAGCCCGACGGGCTTCCGTCGGAGCGAATCAGCCTGAGGCCGAAGAGCTTCTTGCCGGGGCTTCCGCCCATCGCGTCCCGGGCCAGAAACAGGAGGACCGCGAGGATCTGGGCCGCCCGCAAGCCGCCGTCCAGGCCCGCAAGCGCCTCGGCCGCCAGCGCCGCGATCCCGAACGCGAGCGCGGACGCGACGAGGAGCGGGCCGCCAGCCACCAGGACGAGATCGACCC
>JBAUSZ010000424.1:0-15751 GCA_049581965.1 Thermoanaerobaculia bacterium
GTCCGGAGCCTGCCGTGCAGGTCGTATCCGCCGAACAGCTCGTCGCCGCCGTCGCCCCCGAGCGCGACCGTCGCGTGGCGGCGAACGAGCCGGCAGACGAGAAACGTCGGTACCATCGAGGAGTCGGCCATCGGTTCGTCGTACTGCCGAGCGAGCTCGGGCAGCAGCTCGACGGTCGCCTCCTCGGCGGCGAGCTCCGTGTGATCCGTCCCGAAGTGGCGCGCGACGACACGTGCGAAAGCGCTCTCATCGTGCACGTGGTGGCCGGGAAACGCGATCGTGAACGTCTTGACGGGGCGCGACGAGGAGCGGGCCGCCATCGCCGTCACGAGGCTCGAGTCAATTCCCCCGCTCAGGAGAATCCCGACGGGCACGTCCGCGACGAGCTGGCGGCGGACGGAGTCCTCGAGAAGCGTCTCGAGCTCGGCGTCGAGCTCCTCCGGGTCGGGCGGTGGACCCGACGACGGCTCCGGGAGCACCCACCAGGCCCAGGTCCGTGGCTCGCGGCCGGGCTCGAACGCGATCGCGTGAGCCGGCTCCACCTTGCGGACCCCGCGCAGGAGGCAGCGTCCGAACGGAACGTACCCGAACGCAAGGTACGACGGCAACGAATCGAGGTCGAGTTCGCGGGGAAACCCGGGAAACGCCATGAGCCCTTTCAGCTCGGAGGCGAACGCGAGGCCCTCCGGTCCCTGCCAGTAGAAGAGCGGCTTCTCGCCCGCGCGGTCGCGCGCGAGGACGAGCCTCCGCGCGTGCCGGTCCCAGAGGGCGAACGCGAACATCCCGTTCAGGCGGGCGAGCATCCCCTCTCCCCACTCGCGCCACGCCTCGAGGACGACCTCGGTGTCGCTCGCCGTCCGGAACGCGTGACCGAGGGACTCGAGCTCGGCGCGCAGGTCGAGGTAGTTGTAGATCTCGCCGTTGAACGTGATGCAGAGGCTTCCGCTCGCGTCCTGCATGGGCTGGTGGCCGCCCGGAGAAAGGTCGATGATCGCGAGCCGCCGCTGCGCGAGGCCCACGCGCCCGTCCTCCGACCACCACGTACCGGCATCGTCGGGCCCGCGATGCCTCATCGCGTCGCGCATGGCCGTCAGGACTTCACGGTCCCTCGGCGGCTCCGTCAGCAGCAGCCCGGCGATCCCGCACATCGCGCGCCCCTCAGAGCTCCGGCGTCCGGCGGAGGACCGACTTCAGGGCCCCGATCGCGCGGTCGCAGAAAGCCTCGCCAAAGAAGAAGAGCGCTGCGGCGTAAAGCTTGAAGTGCGGCGTCACGTCGAGCCCGATCTCGTGCCGGAGGGATCGGGCGTATCCCAGGAATTCTCGCCGCCCGCGCTTTCGCTGGATGGAAAGGACGGGATACGAATACTTCGAGAGATCCTCGCGCACGCGCGCGGTCGAGCCCAATCCGTACGATGTGTCGAGGTACTCCGTGATCCTGAAAAATCCTTTCATGAAGTTGAGCGAGTTGCGGGGCGTGACGCGCCCGGGCTCGAAGAACGCCTTTTCCGCGTCCGACGATCCGAAGAGCGGTTTGTCCAGCCGGAACGTCTGAACGGCCTCGAAGGCGCAAACGTCGCAGTAGGCGGCCGGGTGGCGGAGGACGATCTCGGCCATGAGGTAGATCTGGTAGAGGAGCGTCCCGTCGAACCGATCCGTCAGAAAATCCGCGGCGAGCTCGCGCCGGAACGTGAAGCCCGGCAGCGTCACACTCTTGCGGAAGAGCCTCACGTAGGTGTCCGGACCCTTCGGGAACGTCCGCGAGGCCGGGAAGTACCGGAAATGCTCCAGTCGGCCGTCTTCGTGCCGGACGCGGTACGTCCGGAGGATGTAACCGGCTTCCGGGTGATCCGCGACGAACGCGGCGAAGCGGTCGAGCGCGCCCGGGACGAAAAGGTCGTCGTCGCCCATGAAGACGACCCAGGCTCCCGTCGCGGTCCGAATGAGCCGGCGGAGGTTGCCGTCGTAGCCCAGGTTCTTCTCATTCTCGGCGTAGGTGACGCGGTACGGGCTCGATTCCCCAAAGCGCGCCACGACGTCGCGCACGTCGGCTCGCCGGGGTGCGGCGTCCTCGCAGATCACGATCTCCGCCGTCGCGGGCGCGACGTCGACGGACTCCAGGAGGCTTTTCAGCCGCTCCGGGCGGTCGTAGCTCGGGATGCAAATGGAGAGAAGAGGTGGCGTCACGTGCGGGGCCCGTCCTTCGGCGCGAAGAGGTACGGGAGGCCGTCTCTGACAGGGTACGCGACACCGCACCCCCCGCACGTGATTGCCGACGGCTCCGAACGGAGAGCCGTTCCCTCGCAGGCGGGACAGCGGAGGAGCGACGCGAGGTCGATCGATGCGTTCCGCGAACGCTGCGACAGGAGCCCGCGCAAGACCGACGCGAACGCGGCGCGCAGGCCGCCCCCCGGCGTCGTGACCTGCGGCCGTTCGGGGCCACGGGGCGCGGGCCAGCTCGCATCGACTTCCGGATTCACGACGGTGAACGCGATCCGGCCTTCCCAGTAGTGACGAACGTGAAACAGGAACGGGTGCCGGGGGATCGTCTCGCCCGTCAGGACGGGTTTCACGCGGTCCTCGTAGAGTTCGACGAGGCCCGCATCCGCGATCGCGCCGACTTTCTTTCGGATGACGAGCGCCCCGCCGCGGCTCGTGATCTCGAGCCGGTGGTCGAGGTACGGGTTGACGCGCTCCATGAACGCATCCGGGACCTCGATGTAGCCCGCCGGGGCGACGCGCTCGAGCTCGCCGAGGACTCGCGCAGGGTCGGCGACGTGTTCGATCAGGTGCGACGCGATCACGAAGTCGAACGCTCGGGTGCGGAACGGGAGGCGCTCGACACTTCCGAAGACGAAGGGCCGATCGACGGACAGCGGCGTCCAATGCCGCTCGCGGGTCTCCTCGTACGCGTCGAGAAGCACGTTCGCACGCGCGTACGGGTTGCCGCCGGAACCCACCTCGAGGACGAGCGCATCCGATCCGACGGGACAGTGCAGTCTCCGAAGCGCCCAGGCGAGCCGTTCCATCCCGAGTTGGCGCGTGAGACGCATCGCGCGGGACTCTTCGATCATCACGCGGTCCTCCCGGGCGGCGCTGGCGCGTTGCGGACCTCGTCGACCCACGCGAGGACTTGTCGCATCCGCGAGACGACGTCGTGGCCGTCCGCGACGACCCGCCGGCGCCCCGCCGCCGCGATCCGGGCCCGACGCTCCGGATCCGCGAGCAGCGCCTTCGCCTTGCCGACGAGCTCCTCCTTCGATCGGAAGAACTCCGCTTCCTCCCCTTCGGTGAAAAGCGTTGCCACGTCGGCCGAGTACTCGCAGAGCATGAGGGTCCGGGTCGACGGGATCTCGAAGCAGCGGCGCGTGTACGTGTCCCGGTTCAGTGTCGAGAAGAAACAGAGCGCGATTTTCGCGCCGCAGAGCGCCTTGTTGTACTCCTCCCCGGGCAGCGCCCTCACGGGCAGGGACCCCGCGAGGCACGGGGCCCTGAGGCCTCGAGGGTAGTCCGGACCGTACACCTTCAGCGCGATGCCGCCCGCGACGAGCGCGTCGAGGTACTCGATCCTCTTGTCGGCCTCGTAGTGCCCGGCGAAGACGACATCCGATTCCCAGCGCTGCCGGTCCTCCTCCGAAAGAACCAGCGGGCGATTCCGCTCGGGCACGTACCACGAGCGCAGCAGCTCGACGCGGCGCGCGCCCGCGCGTCGAAAATCCTCCAGGTTGTGGTGCCGGTAGGCAAGGACGAGGTCGTACTCCGGCAGGGCGCGCAGGAAATGCCGCCAGTCGATCTTCCGCTGTACGGGCGAGAACGGGTCGTCGTTGCACGTGCCTGCGATCACGCCGCGAGGCGCGCCGCGCCGGACGGCACGGAGCGTCTCGCGCGTGACGTGCGTCCCGCGGCGGACGAGGAGGAGGTCGAGCGGAGAGCGCGCACAAGTCTCGACGAGGTCGCGGTTGAGTCGCGTGAAACACGGGCCGGCGAGAAGCCGATTCTGGAGACGGCCGGCGACGCCTCCCGGCGATCCGCGATCTCCCCTCTCGTGCTCGAAGTAGCGCGCCCACGGAAACCGGGTCACGGCGTGGCCGAGGGACTCGAGCGCCCGGGCCATTGGCTCTTCGTGGACGCCCGCCTTCCAGTCGCCCGCGACGACGATCCGCAGGGCGCCCGAGGTCGTCATCGCGGGTGGGTCCTCACGCCGTCCGCCGGGCGACGGCGACGTTCGCCTCCATTCGCAGGATCTCCCACCGCCCTCCCTCCCGCTCGAAGTACGAGCGAAACTCGCTCTCGGTGGCATGGCGCTGGAAGGTATGGCCGCCGAGAGCGTCGTATGTATTCGTCCACGTCGTCCGGAATTCGGGCGTCGGCGCGTGAAACTGCGCGAGGCCGCTCCGCCGCACCACCCAGCCAAGGAGGGGGACGTATGCGAGAACCGAGAGCGCGCCCGCAAACCAGAGGAGCTTGTACCGCTCCCAGCCGTGTACGCCACTTCGTAACGACTCGACGACCGTGAAGCGCATCCGTCCCCGAAAAGATGTCGGGACCGCGTAGTGGCTCGCGAGAAGCGTGCCGCCGGGCCGGAGGACGCGGCCGAGCTCGGCGACCGCGAGCGCGGAGTTACGCGTGTGCTGGAGGACGCCCTCGCAGTAGACGACGTCGAAGCGGCGTTCCGGCAGGGGAAGCCTCGTGACGTCTCCCTGGACGCCGAACCAGCGTGACGACATACGGAGCTTCGCCGCGACGACGTCGATGGCCTCCGAGAGGTCGACGGACACGACCGAAGCCCCTCTCCCGAGGAGCCATGCCGACTGGTCTCCCGCCCCCGCGCCCGCATCGAGAACAAGCCGACCGAGAAAATCGGCTTCGCTCATCCCGAATCGCTCCGCGACCCGCCACCGCAAGTCTCCCTCCGAGCGCATGGCGCTGTTCCATGACCACTGAAAACCGAAGCTGTCCACGCTCCCGGCTTCCTGGAACGCGCACGAGGGCACCTCCGACGCGCCCGCCGGCTCCAGCCCGAGCGGCTCGAGCCAGGCGCTGTGCCTCGCCGCAAGTTGGGGTGTGAGCCTCGCGACCGCGTCCACGATCGGGTATCCCGTTCTCGAGCCCTCGACGCGAAGCGCCCCGCTCAAGGGCACGCCTGCCGGCGTCCGGGCGGAGATGACCGGTTCGAGCCTCCGGCCGCTCGCAGGGTCGCGCCATTCGATCTCGTCGAAGAGGCTCCCCTCCGTCACGCCGCCTCCGCATTCGCGAGGATTCCGACGATCTCGCACACACGCCGGTAACGGTGCAGCCACCGGTGCTCGGCGAGCGCACGCCGGCGCGCCCGGCGCCCGACCTCCACCGCGTCCGCGGGCCGCGACACCCAATCCCTCAGCTGCTCGAGCATTTCGTCGTCGCTCTTGTAGCAGAGGATCTCGCGCCCGACGTCGAAGTGCTGCGCCAGATCCGAATTGAACGACGTCAGATACGCGCCGCCGGCGCCCGGGATCTGGAAGTCACGCCCCTTGACGTTCGTGAGTACCTCCGAGTGTCCGATCTCTCCCATCCCCAGGTTGAGCACGCTGCGGTTGACGATTTCACACAGGTTCGTCGCGGGCTGGGCTCCCCGCCAGCCCTCGCCGAAGGTGCGCACGTCGACGCCGCGGTTGCGCAGCCAGCGAATCGCCCGAGGCCTCCGGCCGTAGGCGCCGCCGACGAAGCTCACGGGAAGATCCTTCTCGAACGCAAGCGGGTGATACCGGCTGGCGTCGAAGCCCTCGGGCATGTAGAGCGGCCGCCCTCCCTCGACGAGGACCCACTCGCAGGCGACGCGCGCGGACGTCCACGACAGATCGAAGGCGGCCGCGAGGTCGATCTGTCCGCCGCGGTGGTCGCCCATGAACGGGCCCGTCCAGCTCTGCTTGTCGTCGAGGCACATGTTCACGATCGGGATTCCCGTCTCGTCCACGATCCTCTTCACCGTCGACGCGGAGATCTCGATCCCGCTCGCGTACACGAACACCCAGTCGACCGGCTGGACGACCTGCGCCGCGCGCAGCGCCGGAAGAACGCGCTCGTTCATCTCGGCCCGCGCGGCGAGACCGCTCCGGTCGGCCCGCGCAAAGTCGTTCCAGTCGAAGCCCTCGCGCCGGTAGTCGAACACCGTGAGGCGCCCGAGTTCCTCGAGGTCCGGGAAAAGCTCGTCGTGCCACGAATAGCCAGGGACGAACGCGAACGTGTGAATCCCGCCCGGGGTGCGTCGGGCGGGAGTGGTGCCGCGAGCCGCCAGGCGCGCCCTCACCGCGGCGACCGTCGCAGCCTCCGAATACCGGAGCCCGCGCTCGGCGGTCGCCGCCGCGTAGCGCTCGCGCCGCTCCTCGTACTCCCGGTGCTGCTGGCCCCGGCGAACGGCGCTCCAGGCGGACGCCACGGGCGGCACGCGACGCAAGAGTGACTTCAGCACGACCGCATTCTCCCCGAAACTCAGCCCGCGGACTTGTACGCGAGGACGAGAGCCCCGCCGAGGGCGAGCGTTCCGAACCAGAGAGCGTACGCGGCTGCAAGGAGGCGGCGCGGCGCGGTGCGGCCGAGCCAGAAACATCCCCAGAGGAGGAGCATTCCCATCACCCGGTAGCGCTCCTGGATGATCTGATTCCCGGCTGCGATCGCGAGAAGGAGGCACCAGCACGGGACATGGAGGACGAGGTCGTTCCGCCGCCCACGGTCGACGAGCGCGACCCCCAGTCCTGCGAGAGCGAGCGGCACGAGAGCCACGTTCAGGAGCGCGGAGGCTCCTTGCATCGCGGCCTGCCAGCCGGCCCAGCTTCCGGCGGCGAGACGCGCGGGGTCGAGGGGGACTGCGCCGAGCGGCGAGACGAGAAAAAGGACGAGGCGAGGAAGCATCGCCGCGATCGAGCCGGCCGCGCTGTCCGAGACGAGGAGCCGGCCGATCGACCGGTCGCCCCACGCGATCGTCTCCATTTGCGCCTTGTTGCCCCCGAGCACTTCGTCGAGCGTCCTCAGGAGATCGACGCCATACGACCCGAGGAACGGCCCGATGGCGGGAGCGATGAGGAGCACGGCGGCGCCGACGGCCGCGAGGCTGGCCAGGACGCGGCCCCGGCGGGGGCCCGGCCGCACCGCGACCGCAAGAAGCCCGATCGCCGCGACGGCAGGCAGCAGCATCGCGGGCCTCACGAGGCCGAGGATGAGGAGGGAGGACAGCGCCAGAGCAAGGCGCTTCCCCGCTCCCGGCGCACCCATGAGGGCGGTCCCCGCGCCGAGCGTCGCGATCGTGAGGAGTGACATCACGAGCGTCTCGCGCGCGGTCAGCGCGTCGAACCAGATGACGTCCGGCAGGAGCATCCCGAGGCCGAGGGCCCAATCGGTTCGCCCGCGAACGGGCCGAATCCGGCTGCCGGCTTCGATGAGGACGAGGACGGCGATGAGCGTCACGAGCGTGTTCACGAGGGCCGGCGCGAGGGGGCTCTTGCCGAACGCCGCCATGACGAGCGCGTAATACCAGACGATCCCGGTGGAGTTCAGGTTCGCGGCACGTGCGACCTCGGGATCGAAACCCGCGTCGAGGAGCGTGACGGCCTCGAAATAATAGCGTTGCGGGTCGTACCCGAAGGACGGCGACTCCCGGCTCAGCATCGGCATCCAACCCGCGCGGAGCACGAAGAGGACGGCGACGACCTTGACGAGAAAGACCGCCTGGAGGCGCAAGAGCCGTGGGTCGCCGAGGTTCGCCGCGAGTCGCCGGATCAGGGCGACACCCGAGGTGGAAACACCGAGGAAAAGGATTCCTTCCGTGCCTCCCGTCATCCGCTCACGTCCGGGTCGCAACGACGTGGTAGCCCGCCGTTCCGGTGGCCTCGATGCCGAGTTCGTCCAGCCAGGGCGCCAGCACCGGGGCCATGAGCCGGGTGAACGGCAGCGTCGTGAGCCAGAGGCACGTCGTCCCGACCCACGTCACGACGCCGCGCCCGCGGGTCCGGCGAGGGTCGAGACACGCGCTCCAGTACATGGCCTCTTGTCCAAAGAGCCGGAAGAATCCGCCGTTGCGTTCGAGGCTCTCGATCCGGAAGCCGGCCACCGGCAGGAACTTTCGGAACCACGCGGGCGTGAAGCCGCCGTAGAAGTGGTACGGCTCCTGGTGGAGGCGCGAACCGAGCGGCGCGGTCAGCAGAAGGCGGCCGTCTCGCCGGAGCAGGCGTGCCATCTCGACGAGGGCGCGCGCGGGCTCGGGCACGTGCTCGAGGACCTCGGTGCAGAGAATCGCGTCGAACGCGGCAGCGGGCGCCGGGATCGAGAGAATGTCGGATTCGTAGTCGAGCGCCGTGTAGCTCCCGATCGTGCCGGGCTCGCGGCCGAAGTCATGGGCCCGATACTCACAGTGTGCGAAGAGGTCCCGGTACGGCCCGGCTCCTGCTCCGACATCGAGAACCTTCGAGCCCGCCGCGACCTTCCTCGCCTCCGCCGCGACCCACTCGTCCCGATGGAACTGGTTGTACCGGAAGATCGACGCGAGAACACCCCTCATCGCGCGTCCGGCGCCGCCGGCTTGGCATTGAAGTAGACGCGGTCCTGTTCCTCCACGGGGACCGAGACGTAGAGGTCCCCGCCCGGCGCGAGAACGCGCTGCAGCTCCGCGGCGGCACGGCCGGTGCCGCGGTGGTCGAGAGGGTCCCCGTACCGGCCGAGCCCGATTTGCTCGACGACACAAAGGGACGAGAGCGAGGCCACGGAGCGGCTCGCGAGAGGGAGGGCGAGGACGCTCCCGCAGCAGGCCATGAGCCCACCGACTTTCGCCGTCAGCGGACGGATGTCGAGACTGCAGACGCGTGTGAACTGCGCAAGGACGCCGACGAGGAGCGCGGTCGAGCCCATGTCCAGGTGAAAACGCGGATGGGCGGCGAAGATCTTTTTCGCGGCCCACGTGTCCTGATAGAAGTACGTCGGGTCCACCGGGGTGCTCGGGACCCTGTCTCCGAGGCACGGATAGAGGTCTTCGAGCCGCACCGGCTCGGCGCCCGGCAGCGCGCGGTAGCGCGCGGCCTCGTTCAGGTAGCGCGCATACCGCGCGAGCACCCCGAGCGGATTCGGGAACGCGAACGGTTGGGCGAACCTCTGGACGAGCCGCGCGGCTCGATAGAGGCGCGGACTTCCGTTCAGGAGGGCCCGCAGTCCGTCCCGGCGCGCCCCCGTCGCAGATCGACTCTCACGGCTCCCTTCAGCCACGGGGCCCAACCGGCCGCGCCCGCTCCGCGAGAGCCAGGGCCCACGCGCAGTAGAACGCCGAGGATGCGACGCCCGCGAAGACGACGCCTGCAAGGCCGCCCCACGCCGCACCGCCGAAGGCGAGGGCGGCCCCGACGGTCGCCGTCGTGATCTTCGGAGCGATGAGCTGCCTCGTCGAGGCGCCGCTCAGCACGGAGAGGATGCCCGTCTGCCCGGCCGCAAAGAGGCCGCCCGAGACGACCATCCACGGCAGCAGCGGTGAGACCTCCCGGTAGCGCGCATCCGCGAGGAGCCGGAACACGGGTTCGTGGAGCACCCAGGCCAGCGTCGTCGCGAGGACCGTGATGCCGGCGACCGCGAGGACCAGCCTTCGCGTCAAGGCACGGGCGCTCTGGACCCGAACGGCGTCCGATCCGTCGCCCGCCCGCGCGAAAAGGACAGGCCCGACGAGCTGGCTCAGGAGACCCGCGGCGAGTGACATCGGGAAGTAGCCTAGCTGATAGAGCACGGCGTAAAGGCCGACCTCGTGCGTCGTTGCGAAGGTCCCGAGCGCCCAGCGGTCGGCCGCGAGCTGTGCCCAGGTGAAGACGCCCCACGTCATGAACGGCCAGGCATAGCCGCGAATCCGGGATTCCCACCCCGCGATGGCCGCCGCCGTCTCGCGGGCATCCGCCGTCTTCGCCCTGCGCAGCCCGACCGCGAAGAACGCGGACTGCGACACGAGGACGAGCGCCGTGGCGGCCGCGTATCCGAGCATCGCGGCCGCGCTCGACGCCCCCAGGGCTCGAACGGCGGCCACCGCGGCGAGAAACCTCAGCCAGGGTGCGATCCCGTCGTGCCACGCGACGACCCGCCGGCGCCGTGCCGCGTTCTGCATGCCGTCCAGGGCGCTGCAGGCTCCCGACAAGAGCGAAAAGACAACCGCGAGAACGGCGAGCGGCGCCCATCCGGCGCGACCCCCGGCCGCGAGCGCGGCGGCGAGCAGTACGAGGCCCGCCACGATGACGGCCGCGGCCTGCCCCATCAGCCTCGACAGGGCCCGGACGAACGCCCTCTCCTCGCCGCGCTCGAGAGCGGTCGCGAAGAACCGCAGCGACGCACCCGAAAGGGGGGAGAGAATGGTCTGCTGCGCGAGCGTCGCGACGGTCAAACCGAGCGCGAGCTCGCCGTAGGGCGCCGGCGGGAGGACTCCGGTCAGAAGCCTCACGCCGAAGAGGGCGCCGAGCACGGCGGCGCCCTGTCCCACGGCAACCCATGCGAGCTCGGAGCCGGCCTTCTGGAACCGTCCAAGGGCCCGGCGGCCGACTTGCGGATTCACGTGGTCTCGATCTCGCGCGCCCACTCCCGGTTCTCGCGGTACCACCGGATCAGGGCCGCGAAACCCTCCTCGTGCGACGTCCGCGGTTCCCAGCCGAGGAGAGAGCGCGCGCGAGAGAGGTCGGCCCACGTCGCCGGCACGTCCGCGGGATGCCTCGGGAGATGTTCGATCCGCGCTTCGCGGCCCACGAGTCGCTCGATGAGCCGGATGACGTCGAGCATCTCGATCGGGCGGTCCGAACCGAGGTTGACGATCTCGTGACCGAGGGGCCTGAGGCCGAGAATCGTCCCGCGCGCAATGTCGTCGACGTAGGTGAAGTCGCGCGACTGGTGGCCGTCGCCGAACATCTTCAGCGGTCGGCCCTCGCTGATCCACTGGACGAACCGCAGCGGGCTCATGTCCGGCCGACCCGCCGGCCCGTAGACGGTGAAGTACCTCAGGACGGTCACGTCGAGCCCGCACTGGGCGTGATAAGCGTGGCAGAGGGCTTCGGCCGCCTTCTTCGAGGCCGCGTAGGGCGAGATCGGGTGGTTCGTATCGTCGTCCTCACGGTACGGCAACCGGCCGGATGCACCGTAAAGGCTGGAGCTCGACGCGAGGACGAACTTCCCGACGCCGTGCCTGCGGCAGAGCTCGAGAAGGCGCAGCGTTCCCGTGACGTTCGTCTCCACGTAGGCGACGGGATCCTCGAGGCTCTGCCGAACACCCGCTCGGGCAGCGAGATTGACGACCGCGTCGAAGGCGCCGGCGGAATCGAAGACGCCAGCCAGGGCGTGTGGATCGCAGACGTCGGCGAGCGCGAACGAAAACTCCGGCCGCGCCTGGAGGCGCTCGAGACGCCACCGCTTGAGCCTCACGTCGTAGGCTGCGTTCAGGTTGTCGACGCCCGTGACCGCGTGCCCGGCCTCCGCGAGAAGCTCGCAGACTCTCGCGCCGATGAAGCCGGCGGCACCGGTCACGAGGTAACGGCTCAAACCACGTTCGATAGTAGTGGAGGGCTCATGGGCTGTCGAACGGGCAGAAACGGAAAAGGGCGCCTCGTCGGCGCCCTCTGATTCCGCAGTCCAGACCGCCCCTTACTGGAAGTATCCCGTGACGTCGATGATGACGTCCATCTGGTATGTCGGGCTCGCAGCCGGGCACGAGATCGGGCAGGGTCCGATCCCCAGGGTCAGGTCCGGGGTCCCGGTGCCGACGGGGACGATGGCGCCGTTGGCGATGGCCGGCTCGCCGCTCGCGTAGTTCATCGTCGAGACGTTCGGCGCGGTTCCGCCCGTCGGCCAGATGCTGAGATATCCGGCCGCCGTCGGAGCGACGACGGTGAGGTTCAGGGAGACGGCCACGGCGCTGGACGGAACGTTGCAGACGTTCTTGATCGTGAAGTTCGCGAACGCCGCGTTCGTCACGCGAGCCGTGCTGCGGGTGTCGACGGCGCGGCACGGGGTGACCGCGAAGTACTGGTAGGGGCCGGCGCCCAGCGCACTCGGAGCGAGAACCACGAGAGCCATGCCGACCACGGAAAGAACGACACCACGCCTCTGAGGATTCATACCAAACTCCTTAGTTTCCGGCTGAAGTGAGTGTGTACCCCGAAATCTAACGTTGTCAACCATTGCGGCCTCGACTCGGTCTCTCACTCAGGACATTACTCTCATTGGAAGTACCCGTTTACATCGAGGATGAAGTGATTGGAGGCGCCGGAGATATTGGCGATTCCCACGCTGCCCGAGCCGTCCGTCGCAAGGTACAGGAGGGCGGCGGCAGCGCGGGTCTGGCCGGCCGAGAAGCTCACGTTGCGCGTCCCCGGGTTCCCTCCGTCTCCGGGGTACAGACTGATCGAGCCCGCGCCCGATCCAAGGACCGTCACGTTCGCGGAAACGGCCCACGCCGCGGCCGGCACGCCGCAGACGGTCGCCACGGGTACGACGCGCGAACCGTTCGGAGGGAGGGCCCCCGGCCCTTGCGACGCGCGGGTGTCGACGACCCGGCAGGGGGGCAGCGTGTGGAACGACAGGGGCCCGGAGACCGTCGAGACCGGCGGCTTCCACCCGAGCTGCACGACCTCGAAGTCGCTCGCGTGGATCGCGGCAAATGCGGGATTGAGAACGCCGTTGTCCCAGCGCGTGTCGTACGTGCCCTGCACGTACAGGTCCGTGCCGTTGTCCGCGAAGACGAGCCCGTAGGTCTTCATCGCCAGGAAGATCTTCTGAGCGCTCGCGGGGAAGCCCGAGAGGTCCTTCGCCGCCTTCAGGCGGAGGCGCAGGCCGAGCGGGGGGGCGTTTGGGTTCGAGCCCGCGACGTGCGAGGCGGGGTACACGTAACCGTTCGAGTCACGGAGAGTGAAGCGGAACGCGTGACGGATCGGATCGGGCCCCGTGACCTCGTCGTAGCGCACGAGGCCCGGCAGGATCGCGAGGCCCGCGGCGTCGGCGCTGGTCCAGCCGTCGGGCCGGCGCGCGTTCGAGTCGAGCGAGAAGACCGCGCCGGAGCCCGCACGCCACGCGCATGTCGGCGAACCCGCCGGGAGGCAGCGCGTGTTCCAGGTCTCGAAGAGGAGCCGGTGGTCCTCGTCGACGACGAGGACGTGCTTGTCGCCCCGGCAGGGTGATCCGGCGTACCCCGAGTCGCAGTTGCCCGGATAGCCGCCCTCGATCCAGTGAGGCTGCGTCTTCGCCTCGGCCGGGATCGGGTACCCCGACGGCCGGCCGGGCGCGCCCGTATCGCTCTCGGAGGCGTAGTCGAAGGCCATGGGCTCGAGGGGCTGGGTCCCCGGAACGACGGCGTAGGGCATCCCGTAGGCAGCCGGCGACGGGGTGGAGTCGCCGCCGAAGTCCGGATGCATGCCCTTCGCGAGCCCGATCCACGCGAGGATCGCTCCGCTGTTCGGGTCGACCGGCGCGGACCTCACATCCACGTTCCACCAGTTGGAGGCCGGGAAGAGCGGGAGCGGCACCGGGAGCGCGCCACCCTGCACCGCTTGCCCTTGCGCCCAGGCGGGCGCTAGGGCCGTGGCGGCGGCGAGAAGCAGGGCCCGCGTCCGCTCACTGGAAATAACCATTGACGTCGAGGATGAAATCGTTCGTTCCCGCCGAGACGTTCGCGGCCTTGACGGTCCCCGTCCCATCCGTCGAGAGGATGAGCATCGCGTTCGCCGCCCGCGTCTGGCCGGCACCGAAGCTCACGTTGCGCGTGCCGGGGTTCACGCCGTTGCCCGGGAAGATCGCGACATATCCCGAGCCGCCGCCGAGGACGGTGAGATTCGCCGAGACGGCCACGGCTCCCGACGGCACCCCGCATGCTCCGGCCACCGTGAAGCTGCGCGTGGAGTTCGCCGCCAGCGAAGGTCCGCCCGTCGGCACCGAGCGTGTGTCCACGATCCGGCAGGGGATCACGGAGTAGTACCTCGCCGCCACCGCGGGCGGTGCATAAAAGTATCCGCTCGCGAGCGTGCCCGTCTGCGCGTCGGGGTTCCTGACGACGACGTTCACCGTTCCCGTCGCGTGGGCGCCCGTCACCGCGGTCAGCGTCGTCGCGTTCACGAAGGACACGCCCGTTGCCGCGACCCCCCCGATGGACACGGACGCCCCGTTCACGAAGCTCGCGCCCGTGATCGTCACGGCCGTCCCACCGAGCGTCGTCCCGTTGTTCGGGCTGATCGTCGAGACGGACGGCGGCGGCGGCGCCGTCGAATACGTGAAGCCATTGCCCAGCGTGCCCGTCGTGTTGTCCGGATTGAAGACGACGACGTCCATGACACCGGACGCGTGTGCGGGCGCGAGGGCCGTCAGCTGGCCGGAATTCACGAAGGCGACGGACGTGAGGGAGACGGACCCCGTCAGGTCGACGAACGCGGCCGTCGCGCCGCTCACGAAGCCCGAGCCGTTGATCGTGACGGCCGTCCCGCCGGCCGTCGAGCCCGTCGAGGGGACGATGCCTGAGACTGTCGGTCCCGCGGGGACAACCGAGCCGGCGAAAATGCACGACGAGGCGCTCGAGATCGCGTTGTTGAAGTACCGCGACATCGTGTAGGGGTGGAACACCAGACCCGCCGCGCAGCCTCCCAGGAGGTGGCAGTAACTCATCAGCGTGCCGGTCGTCGTGACGCCGTTGTACGTCGCCGAGGTGGGGCACGCCGTCGAACCCGAATAGCAGGCCTCGCCCGCGTAGCAGATGTCCGGCTTGGGGTTGGCGTAGCAGTGCGTGTGCGGGGAGCTGAAGTTGTGCCCGATCTCGTGCGCCGTGATGAAGACGTCGTTCGCGGACGTGTCCGTCGCGAACCTGAAGACCTTGCTGAAGCTGTAGCCGGTGCCGGTGCTGCAGAGGCCGTTGACCCAGGCGATCCCCGAAGCCGAGTTGGCCGTGGGCTGCTTGCCGGAGAGGAGCGCCACGACCGTCCGCTTCACGCCGCCGTAGTACCCGCCCCAGTAGCCCGAGAACTCGTTCAGCTCGGCAACGCTCGCGTTGCTGCCCGAGTTCTGCACGTACGGGTCCGTCACCGACGAGAGCCGCAGGATCGTGTAGCCCTGCAGGAGGTGCAGCTGCACGTCGCGCTCGTAGATCAGGTTCATCTGGTTGAAGAGGTTCGCGATGTAATTCGCCGCGCTTGTCGTGTTGTCGGAGAACTTCAGCCCCATCAACTCGTTGTCCGTGTCGATCGCGACGACGGCGTACTTCGTGAACGCCGCGAGCGCGGTCCGCGCGCCGAGAGCGGTGCGGTTCTCGGCGGGCCCCGGCACGACCTCGGAGGGCGTGATGGGAAGGTTTTCCTGACCGCACTCCCACGCCAGCGGGCTCCCGTTCGGATCCCTCGTCTCGGGAGCCGCCAGTCGGTGCCGCCCGGCCGTCCACGCGTCGGGCGGACGCAGCTCCTGGGGGCCGCGTTCGGAGATCGAGAGCCCGCGCATCGTTCCGCTGTCGGGGTCGAGGGCGACGGCGACGCGGGCCGAGCCGCTGACGTCGCGGCCCTGGAAGAACACCCACGTCGAGCGGGGAATCTCGACCTCGCCCCCGGAACCGATCGCGACGATCCTCGCGTCGGGCGCGTAGACCTCGGTCCGCGTCAGGACCATCGTGCGCGAGATCCCGGGCGCCACGGGCCAGCCGTCCACGGCGAGGCGCTCGCCCGCCGTGAGCGCCAAGAGAGCGGGCGCGAGGCGTGAGTCGAAGGCGAGGAGCTCGCCCTCGCCGCCGTCCGGCGTTCCATAGAAC
>JBAUSZ010000425.1:0-3164 GCA_049581965.1 Thermoanaerobaculia bacterium
CGTAGATCCGGACGCCGGGCGACGACTTGACGGCCGCGAGCTGAGACGGTGTGAGCTGGGCCCCGACGGCGTTGATGATGCCGAGCTCGTGCGTCACCGTCCCGCCGACGCTCTTCACGAGCGCCTCGGCCTCGGTCGCGCTGGTCGACTGGACGATCGCGGAGGTCGCGCCCGGACTGGAGAACCGGTGCGCTGCGAGACCGATGGAAAGGGCGATGAGGAGGGCGGCGCCCACGCTGAGGTACCGGCCCCGAGTGAGCTTCGTGTCGATTCGCATCGCAGTTCTCCCTATTGAAGGCGAACCTGACTTCGCAAGCCCCGTGCCCGGCTGCCGTTCTCACCGGGGAAGGCAATTGGCGCAAGCACAATCCCAGTTAATCCTTCTAAGAAAATGACTTAGTTTGCGACTACCGAGACGGGGTCTCGTTTGGGCAAGTGAGATTGCGCAACTTTTCCTGTGTCTCTAGGCTTCCACACAACATTTATTGAAGAGGTGCGGGGCTTTGGGGCGTCTCGGAGTAGGTTAAGTATTGGCGACGGGGTCGAAGCGGCGAAGCGATGAGGCTGGAATTCGCCGCGAATCGATCGGTACTATCCTCGGCGGGGCCGAATCGGGCCGGGCCCGTAGCTCAGTTGGATAGAGCAGCGGTTTCCTAAACCGCGTGTCGCAGGTTCGATTCCTGTCGGGCCCACCATTCCACGCGCCACATTTCGCGCGGGAAGCCGGAAACGGGCATCATTGAGCGCAATGATCAGCGCGCCGAGGCTGCTCGAGTACTACGTCCGCGGCATCCTCCAGATGAGCGGCGCGCGCGCCGCCTCGCTCTTCATCCCCGCGGGGCGGACGGCCGCCTCGGCGCCGATTCTGATCCACGCGGGCGAGGAGCCGCCGCTACCGGAGCTTTCCAGCCTCGAGGACGCGGAGAAACTCGAGGAGGGCGCGCCCGACGGCGGCGTTTCAACTCCGAGCGAGCCGCGCCTTACCGGCAGCCGCGATCCCAACGGCCTGATCCTCGCGCTGCCGCCCATCGCCGTCCTGACCGGCGGCAGCGGAGAGCACGATCTTCGCGCGGCGGGGCGCCGCAGGGTCGACGCCGCTTCGGAGTCGGACGGGCCGCACGCCGGCTGGCTCGGGTTGCGTCTCCTGCCGGGTCCCGGGACTCCCCTCGAGCGTCTGAGGGCCGCCGTCGCGCCCGCCGGCTCCACGGACCCGTCCGAATGGTGGGAGTGGATCATGTTCCTCGGCGGCGGCCTCGCCGAGCACGCGGCGGAGGTCTCGGCCGTTCTCCTCGACCCGGTCAGCGGGCTCCCGGGGCGCTCGGCCTTCCACGTCCTGCTCGACCAGGAAGTCCTCGCGGCCCGCAAGCGCGAGCAGCCCCTCGGCCTGATTTCGGTCAACCCGGACGGCTTCATCCTCGTGAACGAGCGGTTCGGCCGCGAGGCCGCCGACGACGCGATCCGCGAGTTCATCGGGCGGATCCGTTCGGCCGTCCGGGCGTCGGACCTCCTCGCGCGCTTCGGCGGCGTCACCTTCATGGTCATCGCGCCCGGCGCGAATCTCGCCGAGACGGCGGCCGTGGCCGAGAAGATCCGGGTGGCGGTCCGGGCGACGGGCTTTCTCGGGGGGAACCTCCGGCTCGTGGCGAGCGCCGGCGTCACGGCGTTCGAGCCGGGCCGGACCGAGATCGCGGAAACGACCGACCTCGTCCGCCGGTCCGACCGGGCCCTGAACTCGGCCAAGCGCGCGGGAGGCGACCGCGTGTCCGTGTGGGAGCCCGGCACCGAGACGGCTCACGCCGAGAGCTTCGACCGCCTGAGCGGCATCTTCACGGGCCGGATGGCGATCGACTACCGGAACATGGGCCTCCTGTGGGACGCGATGAACGTCATGGCGCGGTTCGAGGACGTCGAGTCCCTCGCGCCGCAAATCGTGGAACGGATCGACCGCGCCTTCGCGCCCCGCAGCACGGCGCTCTTCGTGCAGGACGAGCGCGGCGAGCCGCGGCTCGCCTACGGCCTCGTCCGCCGAGACGAGCAAGGGACCCTGCTGGAGGTTGTCGAGACTCTCGAGCTGCCGCCCGACGAGCGCACCCTGATCAAGGGCGCGCTGGAATCGCGGCGGCCGGCCGAGGGGAAGATCCGGGCCTCGGAGCCCGCCGCGGACGGAGCGCTCCTTCACGTCATCGCCGCGCCCCTCGTGTCGCACGACCGGGCCCTCGGAGCCCTCGTCATCAAGGGCGAGCGCCCCTTCGACATGGGAGACGTGACCTTCCTCGCGGGTCTCGGGCGCCAGGTCGGGGCGGCCCTCGAGCGGATCCGGTTTGCCGAGGACCTCAAGCGGAGCGAGGAGGAGAAGCGCCGCCGCCTCGAGGCGGAGCTGGACCGCTACCGGCAGGCCTCCGACCGGCTCCAGTTCGAGTACCGCAGCAGCGTCATGCACGACGTCCTCGCCCGCGCCCAGCAGGTCGCCGCGACGGACGCGACCGTTCTCATCACGGGAGAGAGCGGCACGGGCAAGGAGCTCCTCGCCCGCACGCTCCACGAGATGAGCCCGCGGCGCGAGAAGCCGCTCGTGGTCGTGGACTGCAGCGCGATCGCCGCGACGCTCGCCGACAGCGAGCTCTTCGGGCACGAGGCGGGGGCCTACACGGGCGCTGCGGGGCGGCGCATCGGCCGCCTCGCGGAGGCCAACGGCGGCACCGTGCTTCTCGACGAGATCGGCGAGCTGCCGCTGGACGTCCAGGCGAAGCTCCTGCGCTTCGTCCAGGAAAAGCAGCTCACCGCGGTGGGGGGAAACCGGCCGCGAAAGGTGGACGTGAGGATCATCGCCGCGACTAACCGCGACCTCGAGCGCGAGGCCGCGGCCGGCCGGTTCCGCGGCGACCTCTTCCACCGGCTCAACGTCGTCAATCTCGTCGTTCCGCCTCTCCGCGAGCGGCCGGACGACATCCTGTTCCTCGCCGAGCAATTTCTCGCGCGTTTCTCGACGCTCTACCACAAGTCGCCGCGGCGACTCTCCCCGGCGGCCACGGTCGCGCTTCTGCGCCACCCGTGGCCGGGCAACGTCCGCGAGCTCCAGCACCGCACCATGCAGGCCGTGATCTTCTGTCCGCGCGAGGAGCTCGGGCCCGCCGACCTCGGCCTCTCGGGAGAGGGCGCAGGCG
>JBAUSZ010000426.1:0-23682 GCA_049581965.1 Thermoanaerobaculia bacterium
GCCCTCCGGGGCGCCCGCGGCGCCGCTCACGGCGCTCCCGGACGGTTCCGAGCTGCCGGTCCTGGTCACGCGGGTCGACCCGCAGTACCCGCCACAGGCGAGGCGTCTGAATCTGAGCGGCGACGTCGTCCTCCGAGCGGTCGTCGAGGCGAGCGGCTCGATCGGGCGGGTCGACGTCGTGACGTCGGCGCCTTTCGGGATGACGGAGGCCGCCGTCGAGGCCGTCAGGAAGTGGACGTACCGGCCCGCCCTCGTGAACGGGCAACCCGTGGCCGTGTGGAAGGTGATCCGCGTCAGGTTCCTCCTGCGCCCCGAGCGCGAGCCGCCGCCGGATTGATTTCGGCTCCTATAATCGCCGCCTTCCCATGCCGCTGCTGGAGCTCGTCTACGAGGCCGAGGGGCAGACCCGGAGGTTTCTCCTCTCCGGCGAGGACGTCTCGATCGGCCGCTCGAGCGAGAACGGGATCATCCTCAACGACTTCTCGGTGTCGCGCAAGCACGCCCTGCTTTCCGAGAACGGCGGCGTCTGGACGATCGAAGATCTCAAGTCGACGAACGGTTTGAAGGTGAACGGCGAGTTCACCCCGAGGTCCGAGATCCGCTCGGGCGACGTCCTCACGATCGGAACCTTTACGCTCACCGTCCGCGAGCAGCCCACGTTTCGCAGCCAAATGCCCGTCTCGCTCGGCGATTCGAGTGCGACGTTCGTGCGCTCGATCGCCGATTTCAACCGCGACTTCGGCTTCGACGCTCCCGCTCCCGTCCAGATCACGGAGGAACTCGCCGGGACCCTCGCGGGCCGCCGCCCGGCGACGCGCGAGAAGGTTTTCGAGGCGATGGTCCTCGTTGCGCGCACGCTCATCGAGGCGCGCGAGGTCGGGCAAATTCTGTCGAAGGTCGTCGACCTTCTCTTCGACTTCCTCCCGGCCGAGCGTGCCGTCGTGGTCCTGCTCGAGGACGACGGCCGGCCGACTCCGACTCTCGCGCGGCGGCGCGGGAAGGCGGGTCCCGACCCCGAGGCTTCGTTCTCGCACACGATCGTCGAGTCCGTCGTGCGCGACCGGGTCGCCGTCCTCACGTCCGACGCCCTCGCCGACGACCGGTTCGAGGCGGGCCAGTCCATCCGCATCCAGCAGATCCGTTCCGCGATGTGCGTCCCGCTCTGGGACCGTGACCGCGTGATCGGGGCCCTGCACGTGGACACGCCGCTGAAGGCAGGAACGTTCACGGCCGACGACCTCGACCTCCTGACGGCACTCGGCAACTTCGCGGCTGTCGCGATCGAGCGCGCGCGCCTCCAGGGCCGCATCGAGCGCGAGGAGCGCATCCGAGAGCGCCTCTCGCGCTACCACTCGCCGGGCGTCGTCGACGAGATCGTGACCGGCGGGCCGCAGGGTGTCGAGAGTGTGCGCACCCGCGAGGTCACGGTCTTCTTCGCGGACATCGTCGGCTTCACGTCTTCGGCCGAGACGATGGAGCCGGAGGAGCTCTCGCGCTTCCTCGAGCGCGTGTTCACGTTCGCAGCGGACGCGATCTTCGAGCAGGGCGGGACGCTCGACAAGTTCATCGGAGACGCCGTCATGGCGTTCTTCGGGGCGCCGATCCCGCAGCCCGACCACGCACGGCGTGCCGTTGCCGCGGCCGCGAAGCTCGTCGAGAGCCTCCATGCCTGGAACGGACGGCGGGCCGCGCAGGGCGAGCCCGCCGTGGCCGTGCGCGTCGGCGTCAACACGGGAAAGGCCTTCGTCGGAGACATCGGATCGGACCGGCGCGTGGACTACACGGTCCTCGGGAACACGGTCAACATCGCGGCCCGCCTGGAGTCGACCGTTGCGGGCCCGAACGAGGTCGTCGTCGGCGCCGAGACCGCACGGCAGGCGGGAAGCGCGTACGCGTTCGAGCCGCTCGGCGAACAGAAGCTCAAGGGCCTCTCGAAGGGGATGACGGCGTTCCGCCTGAGGCTCGACTCCGCGGGCCACCCCGTCGGATCCGCGTGACGGGTTCCCTGTCGGGCCTCACGTTCGTCACGTCCAACCCCGGCAAGGCGCGCGAGGCAGCGGCGATCCTCGGGCACGAGGTCGCTGGGTGTGCGCTCGACCTTCCCGAGGTCCAGTCTCTCGACTTTCGAGAAGTTGCGCGGGCCAAAGCGATCGTCGCCGCGCGGGCGCTCGGCGTCCCCGTGCTCGTCGAGGACTCCGGTCTTTGCGTCTCGGGCTGGGGGGGCTTCCCCGGGCCGCTCACGAAGTGGGTCACGGGGGGCGTCCTCGGCCCGGGCGGCCTCGCGAAGATGCTCGACGGGTTCGCCGACCGTGCCGCCGAGGCCGTTTCGGTCCTCGCGGTCGCGCGTCCCGGCGAGCGGGAGGAGGACGTGATCGTGGCCGAGGGGCGCGTTCCGGGCTCGATCGCGCTCCATCCGCGCGGCGAAAACGGCTTCGGCTGGGACGTCCTCTTCATTCCGGAGGGCGAGACGCGCACGTTCGCGGAAATGTCCGAAGAAGAGAAGAATCTTGCTTCCCACCGGGCGAGGGCCTTCCAACTGCTGAGACGGCTGCTCGCAGCCTGACGCTCGAAGAGCACGCTCGGATTTCTAAGAAGGGTGGGTGCTGCCGAAGCGCTCGAAGCACCTCGACGCCCTTCGAGCGGAGGCGCCTCACTCACCCTTCTAAGAAAATCCCCGGTCTTTTCTTCTCTCGTCACCCCGGCCGGCTGAAGAACCCGCTGCGGCGGCCGGCACCGGCGTCGGCCGCGCGGGCGCGGAGCTCGTCGGCGAGGGCGTCGATCTTGACCTCGAGCTCTTCCCGCGTCCCGTCCGTGCGCACGACGATATCGGAGACCTCCTCGCGCGATTCGTCGGGGAGCTGCGCCGCCATGCGTTTCACGAACTCGTTCGGGTCCGTCTCGCCGCTCCTCCGGATCGCCCTCTTGAGCCGCATGTCCGCCGGCGCCGAGACGGCGACGAGGACGTCGAATCGCGCGCGCCCACCGGTCTCGACGAGGAGTGTCGCCTCGACGACGCCGAGCGGCTCCCCCTTCGTCCCGAGCTCCTCGAACCAGCGCGCCTGGACGTCGCGGACGAGAGGATGAATGAGCCGGTTCAGCTTCGCGAGCGCCTCGGCGTCGTGGAACACGCGCACGGAGAGCTTCCGCCGGTCGACGGACCCGTCCCCCTCGAGGAACTCGTTCCCGAAGGCTCGCGCGACCGCCCGCGTGCCCGCGGCGCCGGGCGCGTAGAGGTCGTGGACGACGCGGTCCGCGTCCAGGGTGGGGATCCCGCGCTTCGCCAGGCCCTCCGCGATCGTGCTCTTGCCCGATGCGAGCCCGCCGGTGAGGCCAACCTTGAGGATCATCCTCGCCTCGCCTCGCAGAGCGCGAGCGTGTTCTTCAGGAGCATGGCGATCGTGAGCGGCCCGACGCCCCCGGGGACGGGCGTGTAGCGAGAGGCCCGCGGGAACGCCGTCGAGGGGTCGCAGTCGCCGACGAGGGTCGAGCCGTTCTTCTCGAACGCGGCGGCCCGTCTCGCGTCGCCCGGAAAGAAGCGCTCGAGGTCCGCCCGCGACGTCACGCGGTTGATCCCGACGTCGATGACGACGGCGCCGTTCCGGACGAAGTCACCCGTCACGAACCCCGGCCTCCCGATCGCGGCGACGAGAAGATCGGCCTCGCGGCAGAGGCCGGGAAGATCCTTTGTTTTCGAGTGGGCGACCGTCACGGTCGCGTCGTTTCGCAGGAGCAGGAGCGCCATCGGCTTGCCGACGATGTCGCTGCGGCCGACGACGACCGCGCGGGCGCCGCGCAGCGGGATGTTCTCCCGCCTGAGGAGCTCCAGGATTCCGGCGGGAGTGCAGGGAACCGGGCCCGGCGCGCCCTGAAGGAGCCGGCCCGCGTTCTCGGGATGGAAGCCGTCGGCGTCCTTGCGGGGGTCGATGGCTTCGAGGACCCGCCCCGGCGCGATGTGCTTCGGGAGAGGAAGCTGAACGAGAATCCCATCCACGGCGGCGTCGCGATTCAGGCCGTCGATCGCCGCCAGGAGGTCGGCCTCGGAGAGGCTGGCGGGGAAGCGCAGGGTTCGCCCGGAGAAACCCGCCTCGCGCGCAGCGGCCTCCTTGTTTCGGACGTAAGTCGAGCTCGCGGGGTCCTCCCCGACGAGGACGACCGTCAGTCCGGGGACGATGCCCCGGGAGGCGAGGCGCGCCGCCCCGTCTGCGGCCTCCGCGCGGAGGGCCTTCGCGACGGCTGCGCCGTCCAGGATGCGGGACGTCATGTCCTATTGTGACCGAGAGTTGCTTGACAGGGCGGGGGAGGGGGGGTATTTTCCACTGCCCTGCGGGTGTCGGGTCCGTGTCCGAACCCCGCGCGTCGTGTGCCGTCGGGGCCCTGGTCTTTCGATGCTCTCTTCGACCCGCATCGCGAGATAGACCCCGCATCCTCCAACGGGGTCGATCGACCCCACAACCGCCCAGGCTCGGAGACGACCGTTCCCGTGAGCACCCGCACGCCGCTCCCGAAAATCTCGGACCACAGTCGCCGCTGGATCGTCGTGGACGCCGACGGGAAGGTTCTCGGCCGTCTCGCGACGATGGTCGCGCGGCACCTCACGGGCAAGACCAAGGCCGTCTACACGCCGTTTCTCGACACCGGCGACTTCGTCGTCGTCGTGAACGCCGAGAAGGTCGCCCTGACGCGCGCGAAGGCCCAGACCAAGGTCTACCGCCGCCACACGGGCTTTCCGGGCGGGGTGAAGACCGTCGAGTTCGAGAAGCTGAAGTCCTCGCGCCCCGAGCGCATCATCGAAGAGGCCGTCAAGGGCATGCTCCCGAAGACGAAGCTCGGCAAGAAGATGTTCAAGAAGCTGAAGGTCTACGCGGGTCCGCACCACCCGCACACCGCTCAGGCCCCCGCGGCCGTCGCGGTTTGAGCCGGAACGAAGGAGAAGCGCACCCCGTGACGAACCTCCAGTACCAGGCCGTCGGACGCCGGAAGGAATCCGTCGCCCGCGTGTTCCTCCGTCCCGGCAAAGGCACTGTCCAGGTGAACGATCGCACTTTCGAGGACTACTTCCCGAACGACGTGCTCAAGATGGTCATCCGCCAGCCGCTCCAGCTCACCGAGATGGTCGACAAGTTCGACGTCGTCGCCCTCGTCGAGGGCGGCGGGAGCGCGGGCCAGGCGGGCGCCATCCGGCACGGGATCGCACGCGCTTTGTGCCTCTTCAACGGCGAGCTGCGCGGCGCCCTCAAGAAAGCCGGCCTCCTCACGCGCGACTCGCGCATGAAGGAGCGCAAGAAATACGGACAGCGCGGCGCCCGGGCCCGGTTCCAGTTCTCGAAGAGGTAAATGGGGGACGAATGAGCCAGATCACGATGAAGGAGCTGCTCGAGGCGGGCGTCCACTTCGGCCACCAGACAAAGCGCTGGAATCCGAAGATGAAGAAGTACATCTTCGGCAAGCGCAACGGGATCTACATCATCGATCTCCAGAAGACCTTGAAGTGCTTCCGCGAGGCCGCGGCCTTCGTCACGGACGTCGCGTCACAGGGCAAGAACATCCTCTTCGTGGGGACGAAGCGCCAGGCGCAGGACGCGATCTACGAGGAAGCAAACCGTTGCGGGATGTTCTACGTGAACAACCGCTGGCTCGGCGGCACGCTCACGAACTTCGTCACGATCCGGAAGTCGATCAGCAGGCTCAAGGAAGTCGAGGCCATGTTGGCCGAGGGCTCCGATGCGATCCTCACGAAGAAAGAGCGCATCCATCTCGACCGCGAGAAGGCGAAGCTCGCGAAAAACCTCGTCGGGATCAAGGAGATGGAGGAGCTTCCGGACGTCCTTTTCGTGATCGACCCGAAGAAAGAGGCGATCGCGGTCCAGGAGGCCAAGAAGCTCGGGGTCCCGGTCGTCGCGATCGTCGACACGAACTGCGACCCCGACGACATCACGTTCGTCATTCCCGGAAACGACGATGCGATTCGTGCAATCAAGCTCTTCACGGGAAAGATCGCGGACGCGGTGCTCGAAGGCCTGCACGCGCAGGAAGAGCGTTTCGTCGGGAAGGTCGTCCACGGCGAGGACGAGCCGATGCCCTCCAACTTCCAGGTGACCGACGCCGGCGCGGCCAAGCCCGAGGGCCCCGCCGTTCCCGTCCAGGCCTGATTCCGAGCCACGCGATTCGGGCCGGCGGGAGGACACGAGTCCTCCGCCGGCCTTTTTGACGTCAGAGAGGTTCCCATGGCGATTTCCGCAGTGATGGTCAAGATGCTCCGCGACAAGACCGGCGCCGGGATGCTCGATTGCAAGAGCGCACTCGAGGAGGCGAAGGGCGACGCCGAGGAGGCCGAGAAGATCCTCCGCAAGAAAGGCCTCGCCGCCGCCGCCAAGAAGGCCGGCCGCGTCGCCGCCGACGGGCTGATCGGCCACGAGGTGTCGAACGGCGTCGCGGCCCTGATCGAGCTGAACTGCGAGACCGACTTCGTCGCGAAGACCGAGAAGTTCAGGCAGGCCCTGCACGCGCTCACGAACTACGTGCACGGCCACGCGGCCTTCGGCGACACGGCCGACGGCGACACCGCGGCCCTGACCGCGGCCGCGCCGCCGTCGAAGATGCCCCACCGGGGCGCCACGATCGCGGAGTCCCTCCAGGCGTTCACGGGCGATCTCGGCGAAAAGACCGAGGTCCGTCGCTTCACGCGCCTCGTCGCGGGCCCCGGCGCTCAACTGACTCTCTACGCTCACCCGGGCGACAAGACCGTCGTCGTGATCGAGACGAAGGGCATGCCCGAGGATCTCTCCAGGGACCTCGCGATGCACGTCGCCGCGCTTTCGCCCCAGTTCGCGACCCGCGACGGTGTTTCCGCCAAGGCGCTCGCGGACGAGAAGGAGATCGCCCGGGCCAAAGCGGTGGCCGCCGGCAAGCCGGAGGCCGTCGCCGAGAAGATGGTCGAGGGAATGATCAACAAGTGGTACGGGGAAGTGGTCCTGCTCGACCAGGTCTTCGTGAAGGACGAGACGCAGAGCAAGAAAGTCGCGCAGGTGATCGCCGAGCGCGGCGGCAAGGACGCGTCCGTAGTCCGCTTCGTCCGCTTCAAGGTGGGCGAGGGCATCGAGAAAAAGAGCGGAGACTTCGCCGCCGAAGTGGCTGCGCTCACGAAGTAGGAACGTGGAACCCCGCTACCGCCGGATCCTGCTGAAGCTCTCCGGGGAGGCGCTCCTCGGCGGCCAGCCTTTCGGCATCGAGCCGGCGATGGTCGCCCGCATCGCGGACGAGGTCGCCGAGGTCGCGCGCATCGGCGTCGAGACGGCCATTGTGATCGGGGGCGGCAACATCATCCGCGGCGTCTCCGCCGCGACGCAGGGGATCGACCGCGTCACGGGGGACAACATGGGGATGCTCGCGACCGTCATCAACGCGCTCGCGCTGCAGGATGCCCTGGAGAAGCGCACGATCCACACGCGCGTCATGACGGCCTTCGAAGTGCGCGCCGTTGCCGAGCCGTTCATCCGCCGGCGGGCGATTCGCCACCTCGAAAAGAAGCGCTGCGTCATCTTCGCGGGCGGGACCGGAAACCCGTACTTCACGACGGATTCCGCGGCTGCCCTCCGCGCGAACGAGATCCGGGCGGATGCGATCCTCAAGGCGACGCGCGTGGACGGGATCTACTCGGACGATCCGAAGAAGAACCCCGCGGCGGAGTTCTTGCCGCGCGTGACCTACCAGGAAGTGCTCGAAAGGCGGCTCGCCGTCATGGACGCGACGTCGGTCGCCCTTTGCCGCGACAACCGGATGCCGATCCGTGTCTTCAACCTGCTCGTTCCCGGGAACATCCGGCGGGTCGTCATGGGCGAGCCGGTCGGCAGCGTGGTCGAGGCGGGCCGCACCTGACGCGGCGCCCGCCGGAGAAGGAGACGCCATGCCCGCGATCGCCGAAATCAGGAAGGAAACCGAGCGGCGGATGCACGCCTCGCTCGAGGCGCTCAAGCACGAGCTCAAGCACCTCCGGACGGGCCGGGCGTCCGTTGGTCTCCTCGACGGGATTCTCGTCGAGTATTACGGGACGCCGACGCCGCTGAACCAGGTTGCGAACCTGTCGGCGCCGGACGCAACGCTCCTCGTCGCCTCTCCGTGGGAGCCCTCGCTGTGTCCGGCCATCGAAAAGGCGATCCGCACGAGCGACCTCGGCCTCAACCCCTCCTCCGACGGCAGGCTCGTCCGCATCCCCGTTCCGCAGCCGACCGAGGAGCGGCGCAAGGAGATCGTCAAGAAGGCGCACGGTTTCGCCGAGCACGCCAAGATCGAAATTCGGCGCCATCGCCACGAGGCGAACGACGCGATCAAGAAGGAGGCGAAGGCCTCCTCGGTTTCGGCGGACGACGAGAAGCGGGCCCTCGACGACGTCCAGAAGCTCACGGACAAGAGCGTCGCCGAGGCGGACCACATCCTCAAGACTAAGGAAGCGGAAGTCCTCGCGCGGTGAGTCAGGCGGCGGCTCTCGTTCCGGCGGCCGGCTTCGGCACGCGCTTCCACGAAGGCGGGCCGAAGGCGCTCGTCCTTCTCGCGGGCAGGCCCCTCGTCGTCCACGCCCTGGAGCGTCTCGAGGCGTCCCGACGGGTCTCATCGGTCGTCCTCGCGATCCCGGGAGGCTGCGAAGCCGCCTTCAATACGGCGCTCCGGAACTCGCCGCTCCCGTACACCCTCGTCGAGGGCGGCGTCACGCGCGCGGAATCCGTCGCTCGCGCGTTTGCGGCCGCGGACCTGGCGTCTGACGAGTCTCTCGTTCTCGTCCACGACGCGGCGCGCCCGATCGTGGACCCGCTCGAGGTCAAGGCGGTGGTGGATGCCGCGGACGCGACGGGCGCCGCGATCGCGGCGTTCTCGCTCGTCGAGACGATCAAGCGCGTCGAGAGCGGGAGAATCCGCGCGACGGTCCCGCGGGGCGACCTCGTGGCCGCGACGACGCCGCAGGCGTTCCGGGCCGGAATCCTCCGGCGTGCCCTCGCGAAGGAGGGCGGACTCGAGGCCACGGACGACGCCGAGCTCGTCGAGCGCACCGGCGGAGAGGTCACCGTCGTGTTGACGTCGCGCTGGAACATCAAGATCACCTACCCGGAGGACCTCGCGTGGGCCGAGGCATGGCTCCGGCGCACGGGAACGTGATGCCGTGCGGATAGGTCACGGCTTCGACGCCCATCCGCTCGCGCCCGGACGCCCCTGCGTCCTCGGCGGCGTGCGGATCGCCTCGGACGCCGGGCCGGTCGGCCATTCGGACGGCGACGTCGTCCTTCACGCGCTCGCGGACGCGCTGCTCGGCGCCGCGGCGGCGGGCGACCTGGGCTCCGTCTTCGGGACCGACCGGCCCGAATGGCAATCTGCGGCGGGGGAGGGTCTCGTCCGCCACGTTCGCGAGCTCACGGACCATCCCGCGATCCGCAACGTGGACGTGACGATCCTGGCGTCGAGGCCACGGGTCGCGCCGCATCGCGAGGCGATGCGCGAAAACATCGCGGCGCTCCTCGGGATCCCTCTCGCGCGCGTTTCGGTGAAGGCGTCGTCCGGGAACGGCCTCACGGACTTCGGCCGGGGAGAGGGCGTCGCCGCGATCGTGGTCCTTCTCGCGGGCGACGACGCGGCCGAGTAGCCGAGCGTGGTCGTGTCCGGTTTCCACCCGGTGCGCGAGCTGCTCGAGAAGAGGCCCCGCGCCGTCGAGGCGCTTTTCCTGCAGCGGGGGCGCAAGGACGCGCGGGCCGCGGGGATCGAGACGCTTGCCCGCGCGGCCGGCGTCCCCGTGCGCCTCGTCGCGAAGGAGGAGCTGGACCGTCTCGCGGGGCGCGCGAACAACGGCGTCGCGGCGCGAGTCGCCGAGCGCGATTACGACGCCGTGGAAGATTGCCTGGCCGGCCCAAAGGGGAAGCGCTGCGTCCTCTTCCTCGACGAGGTGACCGACCCGGGAAACCTCGGGTCCGTGCTCCGGACGGCCGCGGCCGCCGGAGCCTCGGTCGTCCTGACGGAGCGTCACTCCGCCGGCTTGAACGAGGCCGTGTCGAAGACGTCGGCCGGCGCCCTCGAACGGGTCAGGGTGGGCCGCGTCGTGAACGCGGCCCGGTTCCTCGGGCAGGCCAAGGAAGCCGGCTTCTGGATCTACGGAGCCTCCCTGGAGGGCGAAAGTCTCTGGAACGTCGACATTTCCGGCGACGCGGTCCTCTGTCTCGGTTCCGAGGGGGCCGGGCTCAGGCGCCTGACGAAGGAAACGTGCGACCGCCTGATTTCGATCCCCATGAGCTCCGGTGCCGGTTCGCTGAACGTTTCGGTCGCCGCGGGGATCCTCGTTTGGGAGTGGCTGAGGCGGAGGACCGGACCGGGGTGAGGTCACGGCATGAAATTAGCTTGACGGAGCTTGCAAGTGGCTGATATAAATCAACGTTCGCGCCTCGCCGGGTGCGCGAAGCCGTGTGCTTTCCGTGTCTCCAAGGTCGTCGGGTCGCACGGTCGAGCTCTCTCTGGCCTGGAGTGCGGGTGCTGGCGTAGCTCAATTGGCAGAGCAGCCGATTTGTAATCGGCAGGTTGCGGGTTCGAGTCCCATCGCCAGCTCCAGGGAGAGCTTCCGGGGGCCGGAGACGGGACAGATGAAGGACGGGGACGGGGCAGATGGCCGAGTGGTTAATGGCAGCAGACTGTAAATCTGCCGCACTGACGTGCTACGGGGGTTCGAATCCCTCTCTGCCCACCATCTTCGCGCAGAGAGGGGCCCACGTAGCTCAGTCGGTAGAGCACGTCCTTGGTAAGGACGGGGTCAGCAGTTCAAATCTGCTCGTGGGCTCCATTTATCAGGAGAACCCGGAGGTCGGGTTCTCCCGAACCCACTCCGCACCAGTCGCTCTCTTTGGCGGGAGTAACTCAGGGGTAGAGTCACAGCCTTCCAAGCTGTTGGTCGCGGGTTCGAATCCCGTCTCCCGCTCCACTTCACGCAGTCTGTTTCACGACGAGGCGAAGGGGTGTAGCTCCAACTGGCTAGAGCGGCGGTCTCCAAAACCGTAGGTTCGGGGTTCGAATCCCCGCACCCCTGCCAACCCCCGACGGGAACCACGATACGAGGCAACGGACACGATTCGAGACGAAGGACGAACGAGAGGACATGAACTTCAGCGAGCGCTGGACCCACTTTCGAGAGTTTCTCGGCGACGTCAACAAGGAGACGGCGAAAGTCTCGTGGCCCGACCGGGAAGAGGTCGTCGGGACGACGACGGTGGTCGTCGTGACCATCTTCATCTTCGGCTTCTTCCTCTTCCTCGTCGATGCGGCCGTGACGCCGCTCGTGAACAAGCTCTTCGCCGTCTTCGGCGGCTGAAGACCGAACCCGTAAGGACACCAGAGCGGTGAACGAACTCGATCCCCAGGAACAGGCGAGCGCAGCGCCGGCCGCGGCGGCGCCGCACATGGACTGGTTCATCGTCCATACCTACTCCGGCTTCGAGGACCGCGTCGTGACGGAGCTCCAGAACCGCATCAAGGCCCTCGGCATGGAGTTCCACTTCGGCGAGATCCGCGTCCCGAAGGAAACTGTCGTCGAGATGAAGGCGGGCAAGCGCCGCAACGTCGAGCGGAAATTCTTTCCGGGCTACGTTCTCGTCCAGATGGAGATGTCCGACGAGACGTGGCACCTCGTGCGCAACACGCCGAAGGTCACGGGTTTCGTCGGCGGCTCGTCGAAGGCGCCCGTACCGCTCACGCAGGACGAGGTCGACTCGATCCTCCATCACACGGCCGAGTCCAAGGAAAAGCCCAAGCCTCGCTACGTCTACGAGCGCGGCGAGCAGGTCAAGATCACGGACGGCCCGTTCAAGGAGTTCACGGGAACCGTCGAGGACATCAACATCGAGCGTTCCACGCTCCGCGTCCTCGTCACGATCTTCGGAAGGCCGACGCCCGTGGAGTTGGAATTCGTTCAGGTACAGAAGCTCTAAGGAAAGACGATGGCAAAGAAAGTAACGGGATACGTCAAGCTCCAGATCGAGGCAGGGAAGGCCACGCCGGCTCCGCCCGTCGGGACGGCGCTCGGCCCGCAGGGCGTCAACATCATGGACTTCTGCAAGGCCTTCAACGCGAAGACCGCGAAGGACGCGGGGCTCATCATCCCCGTGGTCGTCACGGTGTACTCGGACCGGTCGTATTCGTTCATCACGAAGACGCCGCCGGCCGCCGTCCTGCTCAAGAAGGCCGCCAAGCTCGAGAAGGGCTCCGGCGTTCCGAACAAGACGAAGGTCGGAAAAGTGACGAAAAAGCAGGTCGAAGAGATCGCAAAGCTCAAGCTCGTCGACCTGAACACCGTGGACCTCGCCGCCGCCGTCAAGTCGGTGGAGGGGACCGCCCGATCCATGGGAATCGAGGTCGTCGGCTGACGCCGCGATCAACGAGGCGGAAGCCTCCCGCGCCGGGCCTCTCCCGGCGCGCGGTTCGCCGGTGCCCGGGGTGCCTTCCCGGGGCTTCTCACCGCCGGACCCGTGGGACGCGACCGACTCCGGAGTGAGACACACCATGAGTGGCAAGAAGTTCACAGCGGCCGCCGCGAAAGTCGACCGGGCGAAGCTCTACGACGTGTCCCAGGCCGTCGCGCTCGTCAAGTCGGCGGCGTTCGCCAAGTTCAACGAAACGGTCGAGGTGGCCCTCCGACTGGGAGTCGACCCGAAGCACGCGGATCAGATGGTGCGCGGCACCGTCGTACTCCCGCACGGCCTCGGGAAGACGACCCGCGTGGCCGTCGTCGCTTCGGGCGAGAAAATCAAGGAAGCGGAGGCGGCCGGTGCCGACCACGTGGGCGGTGACGACCTCGTCGGCAAGATCCAGGGCGGCTTCCTCGACTTCGAGGCGCTCGTCGCGACGCCCGACATGATGAGATCGCTCGGGCGACTGGGCAAGGTTCTCGGCCCGAAAGGGCTCATGCCGAACCCGAAGGCCGGCACGGTCACGTTCGACGTCGCCAAGGCGGTCAAGGAGCTGAAGGCCGGAAAGATCGAGTTCCGCGTCGACAAGACGGCAATCATCCACGTGCCCGTCGGCAAGACCTCTTTCCCGGAGGCCCAGCTCGTCGAGAACGCCGAGGCTTTGCTCATTGCGGTCCAAAAGGCGAAGCCCGCCGCCGCGAAGGGCAAGTACATGAAGTCCGTCGTCCTCTCGTCGACGATGGGCCCGGGGATCCCGGTGGACCCCGCGACCGCCGAGAAGCTCGTCGGAAGGACGGCGTAAATGACGACGACCCGCGCGACCAAAACCGAAGAGCTCGCCCATCTCGCCGCGACGGTGGGGAAGGCCACCCACGCGTTCCTGATCGACTACAAGGGCCTCAGCGTTCCCGCCGTCACGGACCTGCGTCGCCAGATCCGCGGCGCGAAGTCCGGTTACCTCGTCGTGAAGAACACGCTCGCCGTGCGGGCGCTCGAGGGCAAGCCTCTCGGATCGCTCAAAGAGCATTTCACGGGGATGACGGGCGTCGCTTACTGCGAGACGGACGTCGTCGCTCTCGCGAAGGTGCTCCATACCTTCGGCAAGACGAACCCGAACGTGAAGGTCAAGGCCGCCCTGCTCGACGGCAAGCCCGTCGCGGCAAAGGAGCTCGAGACCCTCGCGAACCTGCCGTCGCGCACCGAGCTCGTCGGCAAGCTTCTGGGGCTCATGCAGTCGCCGATCCGGCGCCTCGTGACGGCTCTCTCCGCCCCCCACCGCAATGTCGCCGCGACGCTCGCGGCGGTCGCTGTACAGAAAGCCAAGTCCAAAGAAAACGCGGCATAAGCCGAAGAATCAGGAGAAGAACCATGGCTCTCAACGTCGAGACTTTCGTCAAGGAAATCGAGTCGATGTCCGTACTCGAGCTGAACAATCTCGTGAAGGCGCTCGAGGAGAAATTCGGCGTCTCCGCCGCGATGATGGCTGCTCCGGCTGCCGCCGCGGGCGCCGCTCCGGCCGCTGCCGCCGCGGAGGAGCAGACCGAGTTCACGGTGGTCCTCAAGGACGCGGGTTCGAACAAGATCAACGTCATCAAGGCCGTTCGGGAAGTGAACTCCTCGCTCGGCCTCAAGGAAGCCAAGGACCTCGTCGAGAACCTCGGCACCATCAAGGAAGGCGTGTCGAAGGACGAAGCCGGCTCGATCAAGAAGAAGTTCGAGGACGCGGGCGCGAAGGTGGAAGTCAAGTAATTGCCGAACGGGAGCGGGGAAGCCGGGGATTTTCTTCGAAGAGGGGAAGATTTCCGGCGATCCGGCTTGCGGCGCCGCCTCTCGACGCGGGAGACGGTCCGCGAGTGACCCTTCCCAAGCAGAATCCCGTTTCTTCCTATTTTCGTCTCGCCACCTGCCCGGACCACCGGTGACCCAAGGATTGGAGCAGCGACCCACATGACGAACAGAACCTTCGCTCCCGGCCAGAAGGAACGGACGAGCTACGGCAAGATCCGCTCGTTCCTGCCGCTCCCCAACCTGATCGACGTCCAGCGCAAGTCGTATGAGGACTTCCTCCAGATGGACCTTCTGCCGGAGGAGCGTCAGGACGTCGGCCTGCAGGCGGTCTTCAAGAGTGTCTTTCCGTTCAGCGACTTCCGGGAGACCTGTGCGCTGGAGTTCGTTTCCTATCGCATCGGCGAATGGAGGTCCCGATCCGGGCGGCTCGAGGGGCTGCAGCACCTCCGTTTCTCGTGCGAGCACTGCGGCGCGACGGTGAGGGTGAAGGACCCGCGCGCGACGCGCGTCGAGTGTGGCGCGTGCGGCCACCCGAACCCGAACAAGGTGACGATCGACGAGGTCTGCGGCACGCCGGTCGAGCTGCGCCTCCCGTACTCGGTCGCCGAGTGTCAGGAGCGCGGCGCCACGTATTCCGTGCCCCTCAAGGTCACGTTCCGCCTCAAGGTGTTCGACAAGGAGAACGCTCCCACGGGCAAGGGCGCCCCGAAGGAATGGCCGATCCGCGACATCAAGGAGGAAGAGGTCTACTTCGGCGAGATTCCGCTCATGACGGACAACGGGACGTTCGTCATCAACGGGACGGAGCGCGTCATCGTTTCCCAGCTCCACCGCTCGCCGGGCGTCTTCTTCACGCGCGAAGGTGCGCACACCCTGATCGGCAAGATCATTCCCTACCGCGGCTCCTGGGTCGAGTTCGAGATCGACCCCAAGGGTCTGTTCGGCGTCCGCATCGACCGCAAGCGCAAGTTCCCCGGCACCGTGTTCCTCCGCGCGCTCGGCCTCGAGAGCGACGAGCTCATTCTCAAGAAGTTCTACTCGGCCGTGAAGGTCACGTACGAGAAGGGAAAGGCCCGCCTCGTCCTTCCGCCGGACGTCCTCGCGAAGGAAGAGCTCCGCCAGAAGCATCTCCGGGGCCTTCGCAAGGACGGCCGCATTTTCGCGGACATCAAGCTCTCCGCCGAGATGAGGGAGACGTTCGCAAAGGGCGGAAACGTCGAGGTGTCCGTCGACCCCGCGAAGCTCGGCCGGTGCCTCTTCGCCGCCGATGTCGTGGACCTCGGCTCGGGCGAGGTGCTCTTCGAGACCGGCTCGGAAATCCCGGAAGACCTCCTCTCGCAGCTCGAGGGCAAGCAGGCGACCGCCGTCGAGGCGATCTTCCCCGAATGGGAGCCCATCGGCGAAACGCTCATCGCGACCCTCCGCAAGGACGCGGTCAAGACGAGGCGCGAGGCGCTCCTCGAGATCTACAAGCGCATGCGTCCCGGAGACCCGCCGACCGACGAGAGTGCCAAGAACCTCTTCGCCGGCATGTTCTTCGACCCGCGGAAGTACGACTTTTCGCGCGTCGGACGATTCAAGTTCAACATCCGGACGGGCCTCTCGACGTCGCTCGAACAGAAGACTCTCACGGCCGAGGACTTCTACATCGTCATCGACCAGCTCCTCAAGCTCAAGAGGGACATCGGCAGGACCGACGACATCGACAACCTCGGCAACCGGCGGGTCCGCTGCGTCGGCGAGCTGCTCGAGAACCAGTTCCGGATCGGCCTCGTGCGCATGGAGCGGGCGATCAAGGAAAAGATGTCCGTCCACCAGGACATCGATTCGGCGATGCCGCACGACCTCATCAACTCGAAGCCCGTCATCGCGGCAATCAAGGAATTCTTCGGGTCGTCCCAGCTCTCGCAGTTCATGGACCAGACGAATCCCCTCTCCGAGGTCACACACAAGCGGCGACTCTCGGCCCTCGGGCCGGGCGGACTGTCGCGTGAACGCGCCGGGTTCGAGGTTCGCGACGTCCACGCGACGCACTACGGTCGCATTTGCCCGATCGAGACGCCGGAAGGCCCGAACATCGGCCTCATCTCGTCACTCTCCTGCTTCGCCCGCATCTCCGAGTTCGGGTTCATCGAGAGCCCTTACAAAAAGGTCAAGAACGGGCGTGTCCTCGACCACTACGAAATCGTCACAGTCGGCGATTCGGGCTGGAAGAAGGGCCAGATCGTCGAGGCCGACGAGCTCGAGGAGGCGGTGCAGCGGCTCAAGCGCTCGCACAAGAGAGTCGCTGTCGGGCGCCCGACCGCGTTCTTCCAGCCCGCCTGGGAAGAGGAGAACTACGTCATCGCCCAGGCGAACGCCGAAGTCGACGACAAGGGCAAGTTCACGGAAGACCGCATCGTCGCCCGCGCCGGCGGCGAGTTCATCACGGTCGAGAAGGATGCCGTACAGTTCATGGACGTGTCGCCGAAGCAGCTCGTTTCGGTGGCCGCCGCGCTCATTCCCTTTCTCGAGCACGACGACGCGAACCGCGCGCTCATGGGCTCGAACATGCAGCGCCAGTCGGTGCCGCTCCTTCGGACGGAGCCGCCTCTCGTCGGCACGGGCCTCGAGGGCGTCGTCGCTCGTGACTCGGGTGCCGTCGTCGCGTGCAAGCGTGACGGGATCGTCGATACGGTCGACGCCCGCCGGATCATCGTCCGCGTTCAGACCATGGGCGAGGACGGCGAGACGCGGGACTTCGGCGCGGACATCTACCCGCTCCTCAAGTTCCGGCGCTCGAACCAGAACACGTGCATCAACCAGAAGCCCATCGTGAAGGAGGGCGACCGCGTCGTCGCGGGGCAGGTCCTCGCGGACGGTCCCTGCACCTCACAGGGCGAGCTCGCACTCGGGCGAAACATCCTCGTCGCCTTCATGCCGTGGCGCGGGTACAACTACGAGGACGCGATTCTCATCTCCGAGAAGATGGTCAAGGAGGACTACTACACCTCCATCCACATCGAGGAGTTCGAGATCGAGGCCCGCGAGACGAAGCTCGGTGCCGAGGAGATCACGAAGGACATCCCGAACGTCTCCGAGCACGCCCTCCGCGACCTCGACGACTCCGGCATCGTGCGGATCGGCGCGAACGTCAAGCCGGGCGACATCCTCGTCGGCAAGGTCACGCCGAAGGGCGAGACGCAGCTCACGCCGGAGGAGAAGCTCCTTCGTGCGATCTTCGGCGAGAAGGCCGGTGACGTACGCGACGCCTCGCTCAAGTGCCCCCCCGGCATCGAGGGCGTCGTCGTGGACGTGAAGATCTTCACGCGCAAGGACGAGGAGAAACAGAAGGACGCCCGCGCCAAGCAGATCCTCGACGAGGAGATCGGGCGGCTCACGAAGAACGCAGACGACGAGATCCGCATCATCCGCACGGAGGCGAAGGAGAAGATCGAGTCCCTGCTCCAGGGGCGCACGGTCCTCGAGGACGTCTCCGACTCGCAGGGAAACGTCCTCATCAAGGAGGGCGGCAAGCTGACCGTCGAGAAGATCGGCCAGATGACGCCGCGCATGCTCAAGGGGCTCAAGCTGAAGGACGAGGAAATCCGCGACCAGGTGCGGCTCATCCTGCAGCGCACGGACTCCCAGATCGACGTCATCAAGAAGGTGAGCGCGGACCGCGTGAACCTTCTCGCGAAGGGCGACGAGCTCGCGCCCGGCGTCAACAAGACGGTCAAGGTCTTCGTCGCGATGAAGCGCAAGTTGCAGGTCGGCGACAAGATGGCCGGACGCCACGGGAACAAGGGCGTCATCAGCCGGATCCTCCCCGAGGAGGACATGCCGTACCTGCCGGACGGCACGCCGGTCGAAATCGTCCTCAACCCGCTCGGCGTCCCGTCGCGCATGAACGTCGGGCAGATCCTCGAGACCCACCTCGGGTGGGCCGCGCGAGCGCTCGGCCTCAATCTCGCGACGCCGGTCTTCGACGGCGCCTCCGAGGAGGAGATCCGCACCTTGCTCCGCAAGGCCGACCTTCCGACGAGCGGCAAGACCGTCCTGTACGACGGCATGACGGGCTCGCGCTTCGAGCAGAACGTCACGGTCGGATACATCTACATGCTCAAGCTGTCGCACCTCGTGGACGACAAGATCCACGCGCGCTCCATCGGCCCCTACTCCCTCATCACGCAGCAGCCCCTGGGCGGCAAGGCCCAGTTCGGAGGCCAGCGTTTTGGAGAGATGGAGGTCTGGGCCCTCGAGGCCTACGGCGCAGCCTACACGCTGCAGGAGCTCCTCACGGTCAAGTCCGACGACGTGGAGGGCCGTTCCAAGGTGTACGAGGCGATCGTGAAGGGCGAAGTCCCGGACGAGCCGGGCCTGCCCGAGTCTTTCAACGTTCTCGTCCGCGAGCTGCAGTCGCTCTGCCTCGACGTCGAGCTCCTCAAGGTTTAGGGAGAAGAGGAAACATGGAAGCGTTCTCGCCCTCTTCCGCTTTCCCCGGCTCCGGCGCGGTGTCCCCGTTCCGGAGCCCCGGCCCCCGCGACTTCAACGCGATCAAGATCGCCCTCGCCAGCCCCGAGAAGATCCGCTCGTGGTCGTTCGGCGAGGTCACGAAGCCCGAGACGATCAACTATCGCACGTTCAAGCCGGAGCGCGACGGTCTGTTCTGCGCGAAGATCTTCGGCCCGATCACGGACTGGGAATGCCTCTGCGGCAAGTACAAGCGGATGAAGCACCGCGGCGTCGTCTGCGACAAGTGCGGCGTCGAGGTGACGAAGTCGAAGGTACGTCGCGAGCGCATGGGCCACATCGAGCTCGCCGCGCCGGTGTCCCACGTGTGGTTCTTCAAGGGGCTGCCGAGCCGGATCGGGCACCTCCTCGACCTGACGCTGCGCGACCTCGAGCGCATCCTCTACTTCGAGCAGTACGTCGTCATCGACCCGGGCCCGCTCTCCGAGGAGGAGAACCTCGAGGTCAAGAGCCTCGTCACGGAAGAGAAATTCCGCGAGTTGAAGGCGAAGTACGGCGTCGATTCGTTCGTCGCGAAGATGGGAGCCGAGGCGATCCAGGAGCTCCTGCAGGGCGTCAACATCGACGACCTCGCCGAGGAACTGCGCCTCGTCATGAAGACCGAGACGTCGGCCCTCAAGCGTCTCAAGGCCGCCAAGCGCCTCAAGGTCGTGGACGCGTTCCGCCGCTCGGGGCACCGCCCGGAGTGGATGATCCTGAACGTGATTCCGGTCATTCCGCCGGAGCTGCGACCCCTCGTTCCCCTCGACGGCGGCCGCTTCGCGACCTCGGACCTCAACGATCTCTACCGCCGTGTCATCAACCGCAACAACCGCCTCAAGAAGCTCCTCGAGCTCCGCGCGCCCGAGGTGATCGTCCGCAACGAAAAGCGGATGCTCCAGGAGGCGGTGGATGCCCTGTTCGACAACGGCCGCCGCGGCCGCGTCCTCAAGGGTTCGAACAATCGCCCGCTCAAGTCGCTTTCGGACACGCTCAAGGGCAAGTCGGGACGCTTCCGGCAGAACCTGCTCGGCAAGCGCGTCGACTACTCGGGCCGGTCCGTCATCGTCGTCGGGCCGGAGCTGAAGCTCCACCAGTGCGGCCTGCCGAAGAAGATGGCCCTCGAACTGTTCAAGCCTTTCATTTATCACCGTCTCGAGCAGAAGGGCATCACGTCCACGATCAAGGCGTCCAAGGAGCTCGTCGAGCAGGCGCCAAACGAAGTGTGGGACGCCCTCGAGGAGGTCATCAAGGAGCACCCCGTCCTCCTGAACCGCGCGCCCACGCTCCACCGCCTCGGCATCCAGGCGTTCGAGCCGGTCCTCATCGAGGGCAAGGCGATCAAGATCCATCCGCTCGTCTGCGCGGCGTTCAACGCGGACTTCGACGGCGACCAGATGGCCGTCCACGTCCCGCTGTCGCCGAAGGCGCAGGTCGAGGCGCAGGTTCTCATGCTGTCGTCGCACAACATCCTGTCGCCCGCGCACGGGAAGCCCTTGACGGTTCCATCGCAGGATCTCGTCCTCGGTCTCTACTACCTCACGCGCCGCAAGGAAGGGTGCAAGGGAGAGGGGCGCGTTTTCGCGAGCTTCGACGAGGTCACTCTCGCGCACGACGCGGGCGAGGTCGATACCCACGCCGGGATCTCGGTGCGCTTCACGGGAAGCCTCATCGACCTCGAGAGCCAGGTGCTCAACGATCAGGACATCGTCCACACGGATCCAATCGCGTGCAACCGGACGCGCATCGAGACGACGGTCGGGCGTGTTCTCCTCTCGGCCAACCTGCCGCCCGAGCTGCCGTTCCTGAACGGCACGCTGAAGAAGAAGGGCCTGCAGGATCTCGTGAACTACTGCTTCGTGACCTACGGGCTCGAGCGCACCGTCGAGATCCTCGACATCGTGAAGGCCCTCGGGTTCACGGTCGCGACCCGCGCCGGCATCTCGATCGGCGTCGACGACATGAGGGTCCCCGGCACGAAGGGCGAACTCGTGAACCGGGCGCGCAAGGAAGTCCTCGAGGTCGAGAACCAGCGCCAGCAGGGCGCGATCACGGACGGCGAGCGCCACAACAAGATCATCGACATCTGGCACCGGATCACCGAGACGGTGTCCGACGCGATGTTCAAGGAGATGAAGTCGTCCGACGGCGTCGGCGGCGGGGAGTTCAACCCCATCTTCATGATGGCGGACTCCGGCGCCCGCGGCTCGAAGGAGCAGGTCCGCCAGCTCGCCGGCATGCGCGGCCCCATGTCCAAGCCCTCGGGCGAGGTCATGGAGCAGCCGATCATCTCGAATTTCCGCGAAGGTCTCACCGTGCTCGAGTACTTCATCTCGACGCACGGCGCGCGCAAGGGCCTCGCGGACACGGCTCTCAAGACGGCCGACTCCGGTTACCTCACACGCCGCCTTGTCGACGTCGCGCAGGACGTCATCATCACGGAAGAGGACTGCGGGACCATCGACGGGATCGTCGTCTCGGCGATCGTCGAGGGCGGCGAGATCCTCGAGCCGCTGCGCGACCGCATCGTCGGCCGCATCGTCCAGGAGGACGTCTTCGACCCGGCCAGCGACGAAGCCCTCGTGTCGGCGAACGACACGATCACGGAGGAGCTCGCCGGAAAGATCCAGGAAGCCGGCATCGAGCGGGTCAAGATCCGCTCGGTGCTCACGTGCGAGACGCGCCGCGGCGTCTGCCGGCGCTGCTACGGCCGCAACCTCGCGACGGGCGATCTCGTGGACATCGGCGAGGCGGTCGGCGTCATTGCGGCCCAGTCCATCGGCGAGCCCGGCACGCAGCTGACGATGCGCACCTTCCACTACGGAGGCACCGCCCGGGTCTCGGAGGCCGCGAAGCACGTCGCGAAGAATCCCGGCATCGTGAAGCTCCTCAACGCGACGCGCGTGCGCAAGAAGGACGGCACCGAAGTCGTCGTGAACCGCAATTCGAAGCTCGTCCTTCTCGACGCCAAGGGGCGAGAGAAGGAGCGTTACTCGCTCGCCTACGGCTCCGTCCTCAAGGTGACGGATGGCGAGGAGGTCAAGCCGGGCCAGCTCCTCGTGAGCTGGGACCCGTTCGCGTCTCCGATCCTCACGGAAATCGCGGGCAAGGTCGCGTACAAGGACATCCTCGAGGGCGAGAACCTGCGCGAGGAGACGGACAAGGTCACGGGCCTCACGCAGAAGATCGTCGTCGAGACGACAGGGACGACCGAGAAACGCGCGCCGACGCTCGTCGTGACGGGCAAGGCGGGCGAAGAACGGCGCTACGCCCTCCCGATTCCGTCCCACCTCATGGTGGCCGACGGCGACGTGGTCAACCCCGGCGACGCGCTCGCCAAGAAGCCCGTCGAGAAGAAACGCACCCGCGACATCGTCGGCGGCCTCCCGCGGGTCGTCGAGCTCTTCGAGGCCCGGCGCCCGAAGGAGCCGGCCGTCATCACGGAGATCTCGGGCGTCGTGCGCCACGCGGGCACGGTCAAGGGCCAGCAGAAGATCGTCGTCGAGTCCGAGGACGGCCAGAAGCGCGAGATGCTCGTCCCCCGCGGCGCGCACGTCATGGCGCAGGACGGCGAGCGGGTGGAGGCGGGCGACCCGCTCACCGAGGGCGATCCGTCGCCGCACGACATCCTCGCGGTAAAGGGCGAGAAGGAACTGCAGCGTTACATGACCGACAAGATCCAGGAGGTCTACCGCTCGCAGGGCGTCGGCATCAACGACAAGCACATCGAGGTCATCGTCCGCCAGATGATGCGAAGCGTCCGCATCGAGGAGGTCGGCGACACGGAATTTCTCGTCGACGAACAGGTCGACCGCTTCCGGTTCAACGAGGAGAACGAGCGCATCCTGACGGCTGGCGGCAAGGCCTCGCAGGGCCGCCCGCTCCTCCTCGGGATCACGAAAGCGTCGCTCTCGACGGACTCGTTCGTCTCGGCCGCGTCGTTCCAGGAAACGACGCGCGTCCTGACGGAGGCGTCCATCGCGGGCCGGGTGGACCTCCTCCGCGGCCTCAAGGAGAACGTCATCGTCGGGCGGCTCATCCCCGCCGGCACCGGCATGGATTACTACCGCAACGTCGTCCTCGAGCGGGAGGAGATCCCGCCCGCGCCCGAGGAGACGGAGGAGCTCTACTTCGACGACGAGACGCCGGTCATCGCGGCGGACCTCGACGACGAAGTCTAGGAACGAGGATTCTGCAAAGGGTGGAGCCCGCGGCTCCACCCTTTGGATCCCCCGTTTTTTCGAAGGTCAGAAAGGCCGCCGCTCGCGAGGCACGCCCGCGCGGATTCCCTTTCTAGGAAATCCCCCGGGGCCGGCGCAAGCCGGCCCCTTCTCTTTCTGTCGCCTAAACTGATGGCTCCGATGCCCGACCTGCTCAACCTCCTCGAGAAGACGAGCCGCACGTTCGCGCTCTCCATCCCGCCGCTGCCCGAGCCGACGCGGGGGGAGGTGACGGTCGCGTACCTCCTGTTCCGAATCGCGGATACGTTCGAGGACGCGACGCACTGGCCGCCGGAGGCGCGGATCGAGGCTCTCGGGGAATTCCGGTCGCTTCTCGAAAACGGCTCGTCGGAGGACGCCGCGCGCCTTGCGCGGACGTGGACGACCGCGGGCGCGTCCCCCCACGCGGGCTACCGCGAGCTGATCGCCGAGACACCGTTCGTCTTCGAAGCCTTCCGGTCCCTCTCGCCGGAGGTGCGGGAAATCCTGAGGACGCACGTCTCGCGCTCGGCGGCGGGCATGTCCCGGTTCGTCGCGAGGACCGGCGACGAGGGCCTCGTCCTCGACTCTCTCGACGATCTCAAGGGCTACTGCTACACCGTGGCGGGCATCGTGGGAGAGCTTCTGACGGAGCTCTTTCTACTCGAAGAAATCTCTCTTCGGACGGTGGCTGTTGAGCTCCGCCAGCGCGCGGGCGCGTTCGGCGAGGCCCTCCAGCTCGTGAACATTCTCAAGGACTCCGAGGACGACGCACG